>NZ_AP024545.1:1308260-1635325 GCF_018406605.1 Noviluteimonas caseinilytica
GGCTGGCCGGTCACGGGGCAGTTGGATTTCAGCAAGGCCGAGCGGAACGATTGCGCGACCGTCGCGCCATCGGAGACCAGATGGATCGGATTCGGCGGGCCGTAGTCGTCGATCGAGATCGGTTGCAGGTCCAGGTCGATCACGTCGGCGTCGTCGGCCGCCATCGGCGGCAGGCCGAAGCGCACGTCGAACGGCGCGCCCGCGGCGTGCGACAGGTCGGCGGCGATGCGCGCGCGCACGTCTTCCGGCCGTTCGAAACGCGAGGCGTTGAAGGAGTTGAGATACAGCTTCAGCGACTTGGACTCGACCAGGTTCGGCGAGTCGGCGGACACGCTGAAGGTCGCCACCTCCGCCACCGGCTTGCCGCGCGCATCCAGCCACGACAACTCGTACGCATGCCAGCGATCGATGCCCGTGAACGGCAGCGGCGCATCCGGCGCGAGCGACAGCGCCGTGCGCCCGACGGTGCGCGCGAAGGGAAACAGCAGGCCCGGATCGTAGTAGCGCGGGTAATCGACGGCGCGGCCGAGGGGGAGTTCATGCGTGGTCATGGCGCGGATTCTAAGGGGCGCGCGGGTGACGGGGCCGGAAGGGGACTCGCCTTCGCGTCGCGAGCATGCGACGCTCGGCCGATCCACGGGGAGCCATGCAATGACCGATCGCACGCCTGCCGCCGCCGCGCTGCAAGGGGACGCCGCGCTGATCCGCGCCGTCGGGACCTTCGCGCTGACGGCCGCCGTCATCAACGTCATCGTGGGCGGCGGCATCTTCCGCATGCCCGCCGCCTTGTCCTCGCAGATGGGATCGGCTGCGCCGCTCGCGCTGATCGTGGGCGCGATCGCGATCATCCCGATCGCGTTGTGCTTCTCCGCGGTGGGCAGCCGCGTGCTCGCCACCGGCGGCCCCTACAGCTATCTCACCGCGACGTTCGGCCAGTTCGCCGGCTTCATCGGCGGCGCGCTGATGTGGATCAGCAACATCACCTCGAGCGCGGGCGTGGCCGCGGCGCTGTCGGACCAGGTCGCGCGGCTGGTGCCGGCGTTCGCCGATCCGGTGTTGCGCGCATTGCTGATCACGGGCGTGTACGCAGCGTTGTTCTCGCTCAATGCGTTCGGCGTGAAGCTGGGCGCGCGCGCGATCGTTGCGCTCGCCGCGTTGAAGCTCACGCCGTTGTTCCTGCTGGTCGCGCTGGGCGTGTGGTTCGTCGACTGGAGCCAGGTGAGCTTCGCGATCGGCGACGTGCCGTCGTTCGGTGCGCTCGGTGCGTCGATGGCACTGGTGATGTTCGCGTACTCCGGCATGGAAACCGCGCTCGTGCCGTCCGGCGAATTGCGCGATCCCTCGCGCAACGTACCGCGCGCCACCGTCGTGGCGATCCTGCTCGTCGTGCTGCTGTACCTCGGCCTGCAGATCGTGGGGCAGGGCGTGCTGGGCGCGAACCTCGGCACGAGCAAGGTGCCGGTGGCGGATGTCGCCGGAGCGCTGTGGGCGCCGGGCCACGTGCTGCTGCTGATCACCGCGTGCATTTCGATGACCGGTTTCATGATGGGCAACCTGCTCGGCACGTCGCGGCTGGTGTTCGCGCTCGGGCGCGATGGCTATCTGCCGCGCGCATTCGGTCGCGTGACCAAGGTGCATCGCGTGCCGATGCTCGCGCTCATCGCGCATGCCACGCCGGCGTGGTTGCTCGCGATCGCGGGCAGCTTCGACACGCTGGCGCTGATTTCCGGTGGCGCGATCTGCCTGGTGTACGGGCTGGTGAGCCTGGCGGCGTGGCGCGCGCAGCGCCTGGATTTGCGCGAACGCGGCGATGCGCCGTTCGTGCTGCCGGGCGGGCCGCTGATTCCGGCGTTCGGGTTCGCGATCATGGTCGCGATCGTGTTCACGCTGAAGCGCGACGAGTTCGCGGCGATCGTGATCGCGCTGGCGGTGCTGCTTGCGGTCTATGCGGGCCTGCACTGGATGCGGCGCCGCGCGTAACGCATGTCTCCTCCCCTGCGGGGGAGGCCGGGAGGGGGCCGCGCCTCAGGCGCGGTGCTCGAGCGCCAGGTAATCGGCGGACTGCATTTCGATCAGGCGTGATGCGGTGCGCTCGAATGCGGCCGCGAGCCGATCGCTCTTGTACAGCGCAACCGGCGCGGCATCGGCGGTGCACACCAGGTTGACGTGGTGGTCGTACAGCTCGTCGACCAGGTGCACGAACCGGCGCGCCGCATCGTCGCGCGTGCCATCGAACACCGGGATCCCGCCCAGCAGCACCGTGTGGCATTCCGCGGCGAGTTCGATGTAATCCGCCGTCCCGCGCGGCCCTTCGCACAACGCGGCGAAATCGAACCACGCCATGCCTTCGGCGCGCGCGCGTGCCGGGATCTCGCGGCCTTCGACGATGAAGGGCCCGTCCTCGCGCGGACAGCCATGGCTCAACGCATCCCAGCGCGACTGTAGCCAGGCATCGGATTCACCATCGAGCGGTGCGCGATAGACCGGGGATTGCGTGAGCGCGCGCAGGCGGTAATCGAGCGGACTGTCGAGGTGCACGACGGCGCAGCGCTGCTCGATCAATGCGATCGCCGGCAGGAAGCGCGCGCGTTGCAGGCCGTCCTTGTAGAGCTCGCCGGGCGCGGCGTTCGAACTTGTCACCAGCACCACGCCTTCGGCGAACAGGCGATCGAGCAGGCGCCCGAGCAGCATCGCGTCGCCGATGTCGCTGACGAAGAATTCGTCGAGCACCAGCACGCGCAGCGTTTCGCGCCATTCCTTCGCGATCGCCGCGAGCGGATCGCGCTGGCCGGCATGCGCGCGCAGGCGCTCGTGCACTTCGCGCATGAAGCGGTGGAAGTGCGTGCGGCGTTTTTCGGCGATGGGCAGGCCGTCGTAGAACAGGTCGATCAGGAACGTCTTGCCTCGGCCCACGCCGCCCCAGAGGTACAGGCCGCGCGGGGCCTCGGGCGCGTCGTTGCCGAAAAGGCGCGAGAACAAGCCATTGCGCGCGGGAGACGATTGCGACACCGCCGCATGCAGGCGATCCAGTTCGCGCAACGCGGCATGCTGCGCCACATCGTCCTGCCAGTCCCCGCGCGCGACACCGGCGGCGTAGGCCGCCGACGGCAGCACTCCGTCGCTCATGCCGCCGGCAACCAGGGCCGCACGCCGCTCTTGATCGCGCCGCGCAGGTCCATGAGCTTGCGGTGGAAGAAGTGGCTGGTGTCGGGCATCAGCACGAGTTCGGGCGCCGGCGACAACGCTTCGGCCCACGCCTTCACCGCCTGCGCGTCGACGATTTCATCCGCTTCGCCCTGGATCACGAGCCAAGGGCAGTGGGGATGCGGGATGTCGCTGAAGTCCCAGCTGCGGCCCACGGGGGGCGCGATGGACAGCAACAGGCCAGGCTGGAGTTCGGCCGCGACCTTGTACGACACGTAGGCGCCGAAGCTGAAACCGGCGAGCCAAAGTTGCGCGCCGGGCTTGCGCGCGCGCGCCCAGGCCACGACTGCGCGCAGGTCGTCGGCTTCGCCCACGCCTTCGTCGAACGTGCCCGCCGAGTTGCCCACGCCGCGGAAGTTGAAGCGCACCGTCGTCGCGCCGCACTCGCGCAGCGCGCGCGCGGCCATCGTGACGACCTTGTTGTGCATCGTCCCGCCCTCGGTGGGCAGGGGATGGCAGACCACCGCGATGATGTCGGCGGGCGTGGATTCGGGTTCCGGATCGTCGATCGCCAGTTCGAGCACGCCGGCCGGGCCGTCGATGCGTTCGGACTCGTCGGCGGGGGCGATACCGGGGGGCGTGGAGGCGTTCATGCGGGGAATGATGCACGAGCGGCCGTTGGCGGCGTGCAGTGGTGGCGGAAACGAAAACGCCGCCCGGAGGCGGCGTCGTCTGCGATCGGCCGGGGCCGACGGCGATTACTTGATGTTGGCGAGCATCCAGTCGACGGTGGCCTTCACCTGGTCGTCGGTGAGGGCCGGGTTGCCGCCCTTCGCGGGCATCACGCCGCCGGCGTCCTGGAAGCCTTCGATCGCGTGCTTGTGCAGGGTGTCCTTGCCCTTGGCGGCCAGGCGCGCGCCCATGCCCGCGGCGGTGAGCATCGGGGCACCGCCCGCGCCGGAGGTGTGGCAGCCGGTGCAGAGGTTGTTGAAGATCACCGAGCCATCCATCGTGCCGCCGTAGGCGACCTGCGAGGCGGCCTTGTCCGCGGCGGCCTTCAGCGCGGCGGTCTGCGCCGCGGCACCGGTGGCACCGGCGTAAACCGCACCAACCGGCTGGATGCGCGCCAGCTGGCGCTTGGCCACGGCCGGATCGGCCTCGGGCACCAGGGTGCCCTGCAGGTGGTGCGCGAACACCATCAGCACCACGGTGAGGGCCATGAGGAAGCCGATCACCATCGAGAATTTCTTGAGGAAGTCGAGGTCGTAGTTGCGCACGATCCGTCCAGAGTGCGCGGTTGCCCGCGCCAAGCAGAATAAAGAGCGCGGATTATTCCAGAAGCCCGGAATATGCGCGAGCCGAAGGCCGGTGGCCGCCGGGACGAATGCTCCAGCGATGGCGCGCCTGGAGGGATTCGAACCCCCGACCAATGGCTTCGGAAGCCACTACTCTATCCGGCTGAGCTACAGGCGCACGGCGATGGAACGTCCCCGCGGAGGCCGCGGGGCGCGCATTCTCGCACGATCCACCAATGTCGCCACGCCCCGCATCGCCTGCCGCGGCGCCACTGCTAGGCTTCCACCCATGAGCTACGAACGCGACTACGCGCCCGTCCCGCCCCCGGTGCCCGCGTGGCGGCAACGCCTCGGCCTGTACTGGAAGCTGGTGCGCGGCGATCGCCCGATCGGGTGGTTGCTGCTGCTGTGGCCGACCTGGTGGGGCCTGTGGCTGGCGGCCGAGGGCGTGCCGCCCGCATGGACCCTGGTGGTCTTCACCCTCGGGGTGTGGCTGACGCGTTCGGCCGGCTGCGTGATCAACGACTACGCCGACCGCTGGCTGGATCCGCAGGTGGAACGCACCCGCGACCGCCCGCTGGCGACCGGCCAGGTGCGCGGCCGCGAAGCCTTGCTGGTGTTCGCAGTGCTGATGCTCGTCGCATTCGCGCTGGTGGCGACCATGAATCGCCTGACGCTGATGCTGAGCGTCGTGGGCGTGGTGCTGGCCGCGAGCTATCCGTACCTCAAGCGCTATACGTATTTGCCGCAGGTGTACCTGGGCCTTGCGTTCGGGTGGGGCATCCCGATGGCGTTCGCGGCGATCCGCGGCGAAATCCCGGCGATCGCGTGGGTGCTGTACGCCGCCAACATCCTGTGGGCCACCGCGTACGACACCTGGTACGCGATGGTCGACCGCGACGACGACTTGCGCGCGGGCGCCAAATCCACCGCGATCCTCTTCGGCGACATGGACCTGATCGCGCAGGCCGTGTTGTATGCGTCGTTCTTCCTCGCGTTGTGGCTGGTGGGGCGGCAGGCGACGCTGGGGCAGGCGTACTGGATCGGGCTCGGCGTGGCGGCGTTGCTGGTGGCGTACGAATTCGTGATCGCGCGGCATCGCGACCGCGACGGGTGTTTCCGCGCCTTCCTGCACAACCACTGGGTGGGCGCGACGGTGTTCGCCGGGATCGCGATCGCGCTGTACCTGGCGAAGCATCCGATCACGCCCTGAGGTTGCGCGAAACGCCGTCATGGCGTGCGCGCGCAGACCCACGCATCCACGCGCTGCACGCCCGCGCGCAGCAACGCCTCTGCCGCGGCGTGCAACGTCGCCCCCGTCGTCATCACGTCATCGACGAGCACCACGTGGGCCGGCAATGCGCGCACATCCGGCACCGAAAACGCATTGCGCACGTTGCGGCGCCGCGCGATCGCGTGGTGTTCCGACTGCGGCGCCGTCGCCCGCGTGCGCACCAGCAGGCCGCGCTGCAGGGGGATGTCCAGCGCCCGAGCGACCGGCCGCGCCAGCTCCAGCGCCTGGTCGTAGCCCCGCGATCGCAACCGCCCGCGATGCAACGGCACCGGCACCAGCACGTCGGGCTTCGGCAAACCGGCGAATGCTTCGGTCATCAACTGCGACAGCAACCGCCCGGCCGCCAGGTCGTCGTGGAACTTGAAGCGCGGCAGCAACCGATCCATCGGCGCGGCATACAGGCAGGCCGCCCGGACCTCGCGCAGCGGCGGCGGATGGCGCAGGCACCGCCCGCACGTGCCCGCCACGGGAAGCGGCAGTGGCAAGGCGCACCGCACGCAGGCCGCCGTGCCCCGCGGCAGGCCGGCGGCGCACGCGCCGCACAGATCCATGCCTTCCAGCCCGGCTTCCGCGCACACCAGGCACCGGCTGGGCCACAACAACCGGCTGGCGTCGTTGCGCAACCAGAACCCCAACCGGGCCCGGAGGCCGCCGCCCGGCGGCCCGTCAACTGGAAGCATCCCGCGTTGGTTGACAGCGACTGACATGGTTTCCAGACTGCCCGGCCTGCCTCGGCCACGCTGTCGGAAAATCCCCATGCCCGCTGTCAGCCAAGTACGCACCGATTGGTCCCGCGCCGAAGTGCTCACGCTTTTCGCGCTGCCCTTCACCGAACTGCTGCATCGCGCCGGCACGGTCCACCGCGAACACTTCGATCCCACCGAAGTCCAGGTCTCCACGCTGTTGTCCGTGAAGACCGGCGGCTGCCCGGAAGACTGCGGCTATTGCCCGCAGGCCGCGCGCTACCACACGGGCGTGGAAGCCACGAAGCTGATGAGCACCGAAGCGGTCGTCGAGAAGGCGCGCCAGGCGCGCGACGCCGGCGCCTCGCGTTTCTGCATGGGCGCCGCGTGGCGCTCGCCGAAGGACCGCGACATCCCGAAGGTCGCCGCGATGATCCGCGAGGTGAAGGCGCTCGGCCTCGAGACCTGCGCCACGCTCGGCATGCTCACCGGCGACCAGGCGAACGCGCTGCGCGACGCCGGCCTGGACTACTACAACCACAACCTGGACACCGCGCCGGAGTTCTACGACAAGATCATCCACACGCGCGAATTCCAGGATCGCCTCGACACGCTCGGCCACGTGCGCGACGCCGGCATGAAGACCTGCTGCGGCGGCATCGTCGGCATGGGCGAGTCGCGCGAACAACGCGCCGGCCTGCTGCACACGCTGGCCACGCTGCCCGCGCATCCGGATTCGGTGCCGATCAACCGCCTCGTGCAGGTCGAAGGCACGCCGCTGGCGGGCACGGTGGAACTGGATCCGTTCGAGTTCGTCCGCACCATCGCGGTGGCGCGCCTGTTGATGCCGAGGTCGATGGTGCGCCTGTCCGCCGGCCGCGAAACCATGAGCGACGAACTGCAGGCGCTGTGCTTCGCCGCGGGCGCCAACTCCATTTTCTACGGCGAAAAGCTGCTGACCACCGGCAACCCGGACACCGAAAAGGACCGCGCGCTGTTCGAACGCCTCGGCCTGCGCCCGATGCACGTGGCTTCGGCGGACGTGGCGTCCGACTGCAGCACCACGGTGCACGCGGCGATCACCGGCGAAGCGGCCTGACATGCGCCCGCGCCTGCCCGAACGCGTTGCCGCCCAACGCGCGCAGCGGGAAGCGCAGTCGCGGGTGCGCACGCGGCGCAACGTCACGCGCCGCGACGGCGTGCGCCTGGAAGTCGACGGCCACTGGCTGACCGGCTTCTGCAGCAACGACTACCTCGGCCTCGCGCAGCAGTTCGGCGTCGTCAACGCGTTGCAGGACGCAGCGGCGAAGGACGGCGCGGGCGGGGTGGCCTCGCACCTGGTGTGCGGCCACCACGCGGTGCACGAAGCGCTCGAACGCGAACTCGCCGACTGGCTCGGCGCGCCGCGCGCGTTGCTGTTCGGCAGCGGTTTCCTCGCCAACCTCGGTGTCGTGCAGGCGTTGCTGGAAGCCGACGACCTCTGCGTGCAGGACCGCCTCAACCACGCCAGCCTCATCGACGCCGCGCACCTGGCCGGCTGCAAGCTGCGCCGCTATCCGCACCTGGATGCCGAAGGTGCGTTGCGCCAGTTGCGCAGCGTGCCGGACACCGGCGCGATGCTCGCCACCGACGGCGTCTTCAGCATGGACGGTGACATCGCGCCGCTGCGCGAACTCGCGCTGATCGCGCGCGTGCAGCACGCCACGCTGTACGTCGACGATGCGCACGGCGTGGGCGTGCTCGGCCCCGATGGCCGCGGCAGCGTCGCCGCCGCGCGGCTCGACGTGAGCGCGGTGCCGCTGCAACTCGTCACGCTGGGCAAGGCGCTCGGCAGTTACGGCGCGGCCGTCGTCGGCGATGCGGATCTCATCCAGCATCTTTCCGAAACCGCGCGTCCGTACATCTACACCACTGCGTTGCCGCCGGCGCAGGCCGCCGCGTCGCTCGCGGCGGTGAAGCTCGCGCGCCGCGAACACTGGCGCCGCGAAAAGCTTGACGCCGCGATCGCGCGCTTCCGCGAAGGCGCGGGCAAGCGCGGCTTCGAACTCATGGCCTCGACCACGCCCATCCAGCCGCTGCTCATCGGCGACGACGCGCAGACGCTCGCGTACGCGCAGGCGCTCGAAGCGCAGGGCTTCTGGGTCTCCGCGATCCGCCCGCCGACGGTGCCGGAAGGCAAGGCGCGCCTGCGTTTCACGCTGTCCGCGTTGCACACGCCGGCGGACATCGATGCATTGCTCGATGCGCTCGCCTGGGCGCGCGAGGCGATCGACCAGGGATTCGGCGCGGGCATGGCCGCGCACGCCGCCGCGCACGCATGACGCGCGACGTGCACGACACGCGCCGCGCGCTCGCGGCCATCGGCGTCGCGTTGCTGTCGGCGCTGTTCTTCACCCTCACCTACGTGCTCAACCGCGCCAGCGCCAGCGAAGGCGGGCACTGGGCATGGACGGCGGCGTTGCGTTACCTGATCACCTTGCCGTTGCTGCTGCCGGTGATGCCGATGCTCGGCGGCATGGCGCCGGCCTGGCGTGCGATCCGCGCGCACCCGTGGGCGTGGTTGCGGTGCAGTGCGATCGGGTTCGTCGTGTTCTACATGCTGCTGGCGTACGCCGCGGCCAGCGGTCCGTCGTGGCTGGTGGCGGGCAGTTTCCAGTTCACCGTCGTCGCCGGCATGTTGTGCGCGCCGCTGCTGTATCGCGATGCGCGCCGCAAGGTGCCCAAGGCGGCGCTCGGTGTCGGCGTGCTCACCCTCGCGGGCGTGGCGCTGCTGCAACTCGGCAATGCGCAGGGACATCTCGATCGCGCGGCGTGGATCGCGCTGGCGTGCGTGCTGGGATCGGCCACGCTGTATCCGATCGGCAACCGCCTGCTGTTGCTGCACCTGGAACGCACGGGCGAACAGCTCACGGCGGGCCAGCGCGTGTTCGGCATGACGCTGGCGAGCCAGCCGTTGTGGTGGCTCGTGTCCGCCTACGCGTGGCAACAATCCGGCGCGCCGCCGATGTCGCAGGTGTGGCTGGCGGCGGGTGTTGCGCTGAGCGCGGGCATCATCGCGACGATCCTGTTCTTCCAGGCCACCGGCATGGTGCGGGACCTGCCCGCCGCGCTCGGTGCGGCCGAAGCGATGCAGGCGGCGGAATTGTTGTTCGCGATGGTGCTGGGCGTGATGTTCCTCGGCGAAGCGTGGCCGCATGGGATCGCATGGTGGGGCGCGGGCCTCGTGATCGCGGGCATCGCTGCGTTCGCGTGGCTGGTGTCGCGACCGACGCGCGCGCCCATCGTGTTGCCGGCGGAGCCGCACGCATGAAGGGCCCGTTGCACATCGATGTCATCGGCCACGGCCCGCCGCTCGTGCTGCTGCATGGCTGGGCGATGCATGGCGGCGTGTTCGCGCCGCTGGTCGCGCGGTTGCAGGATCGCTTCACGTTGCATGTCGTCGATCTGCCGGGGCATGGTTTGAGTCGCACGTGCGATGTGCCGCTTGCGCTCGAGCCGTGCGTGGACGCGATCACGCGCCACGTGCCGCGCGCGCCGTGGTGCGGCTGGTCGCTCGGTGGCCTCGTCGCATTGCACGCGGCCGCCACGCGTCCCGACGCCGTGCCCGCCTTGTCGATGCTCTGCGCCAGCCCGCGGTTCGTGCGCGGCGAGGACTGGCGTTACGGCGTTTCCGCCGAAATCTTCCGCGACTTCGCCGACGGCCTGCGCAGTGATTACCGCGCCACGCTCGATCGCTTCGTCGCGCTGGAGGCCTTCGGCTCCGATCACGCGAAGGACGAGATCCGCGCGCTGCGCGACGAATTGTTCTCCCGCGGCGAACCCTCCGCGCACGTCCTCGCCGATGGCTTGCACCTTCTCGAAACCACCGACCTGCGCGACACGTTGCCGACATTGCGCGTCCCGAGCCTGTGGCTCGCGGGCCGCCGCGACCGCCTCGTCGATCCGCGCGCGATGCGCGACGCCGCCGCGCTCGCACCGGCATCGACCGTCCACGTGATCGAACACGCCGGCCACGCGCCGTTCCTCACGCACGCCGACGTCGTGGCCGGGCACCTCGCCACCGCCTTCGCAGCGTTCGCCGCATGAATCCGCTCTTCGACCCGCGCCACATCCGCCGTGCGTTCTCGCGCTCGGCGCGCAGCTACGACGCCGCGGCCGCGCTGCAGCACGAAGTGGAAGCGCGCCTGCTCGAATCGCTGGATTACCTGGACGATCCGAAACTCGCGTTGCCGCCGCCGCAATGCATCCTCGACCTCGGCGCCGGTCCCGGCCGCGCGAGCGCCGCGATGCGCAAGCGCTGGCCGAAGGCGCGCGTGGTCGCCGTCGACATGGCATTGCCGATGTTGCGCGAAGCCGGCAAGCGCAGCGGCTTCTGGCGCCCGTTCGATCGCGTGTGCGCCGACGTGCGCGCATTGCCGTTCGCCGAAGGCAGCGTCGACGTGTTGTTCTCCAGCCTGTGCCTGCAATGGGTGGAAGACTTGCCGGCGGCGTTCGCGGGTTTTCGCCGCGTGCTCAAGCCCAACGGGTTGCTGCTGGTGTCCACGTTTGGCCCGGACACGCTGTTCGAGTTGCGCGAATCCTTCGCGCAGGCCGACGCCGCACCGCACGTCAGCCCCTTCGCGACCATCGCGCAATTCGGTGACGCGCTCGTGCACGCGGGGTTCCGCAATCCCGTGCTCGATCGCGATGAACACGAAACGCGTTACGCCGACCTGCCCGCCCTCATGCGCGAACTGCGCGCGATCGGCGCGACGAATGCGCTGCAATCGCGTCGCCACACGCTGACGGGCCGCGCACGCTTCGCCGCCGCGGCGCGCGCGTACGACACGTTCCGCCACGCCGACGGCCGCTTGCCCGCGACGTGGGAAGTCATCACCGCGATGGCCTGGGCCCCGGGCCCCGGCGCGCCGATCCGTGAAGGCGGGTTTGACGTCACATCGGTTCCCATCGCGTCCATTCCCGTGCGGCGCCGCCCATGAGTGGCATGCGCCGCGCCGGGTCGCTAAGGTCGGGGTCCCCCGGAACAAGGCGAACGATGCGCGGGTGCGTGGCGATCTTCGGCGTGACAGTGGCGCTGGCGGGATGCGGCGGCGGGACACCTGCGCCCGTTCCCGCGCCCGCACCGGCGACGACCACGCCCGCCGAATCCGCCGCGAACACCGCCAACGACGCCACGCGCGCCTGGCTTGCACGCGCGCTGACGTGCGGCGACCGCGCGTTCCTCACGATCAGCCAGGCGGAACAGCGCGAACGCCTGCGCCAGGCCGACGGCGTGACGTGCACGCCCGAGAGCGACAACACCGCATTGCGCTGCGCGGTCGTGCCGGCCTTGCGCATCGGCAACGCGGACATCGGCTGGTTCGTGCTCGGCGCCGCGCATTCGGGCGTGGCGCCCGTGATCCTGCCGGCGCCACCGGATGCGTTGCGCAACGCGATGCCCGCCGGCGCCGGCGAACTCGCCTCCGGCACCGACCTCGGCGACACGCGCGTGGAGTGCGCGTTGACCGAAGGCGCGCTCGCGCCCGGCGCGATCGCCGGCGTGGTGACGCACCCGGGCGACCCCGAAGCCTCGGTGCGCGTGTGCGCGTTCGAACTCAACGATGGCGTGGCGACCTGCACGCGCACCGCGCGCGGTGAACGCGCGTACCGCATCGAAGGCTTGTCGCGCGGCGATTACGTCGTGCTCGCGATCCCGGGCGAAGCGCCGGACGCACGCATCGGCTACACCGATTGCGTCGCGCACGACGGCGGCGACGACGACACCAAGGACCGCGGCGACCTCCCGTGCACCCACGAATTGCGGATCGTCGCCGTGCCCGCGGGCAAGACGGTGGACGCGATCGATCCCGCCGACCTGCGCACGCTGGAAGCGGCGGCCTCCTGGCCGCAGCCGCCGCCGACGGAATGACGCCGCGCCGTCCCTGCTGACAACAGGGTGGCAGCAGCCCGGGCGCACGCTGCGGCCTGCCTTCGGGAAAGCGAGCACCGCCATGGTCGTCGAACTGCGCCAGTACACCCTGCACCCCGGCCGCCGCGACACGCTGGTCGGCCTGTTCGAACGCGAGTTCCTCGAACCGCAGGAAGCCGCCGGCATGCGCGTGCTCGGGCAGTTCCGCGACCTCGACGGGCCGGATCGTTTCGTCTGGCTGCGCGAATTCCCCGACATGGCGCAGCGCCACGACGCGCTCGAACGCTTCTACGGCGGTCCCACCTGGCAGGCGCATCGCGACGCGGCCAACGCAACGATGATCGATTCGGACGACGTGCTGCTGCTCAAGCCGGTGTCGCCGGCGTCGGGCTTCGCGATCGACGGGCCGCTGCCGGACGCGCGCGACTGCGAGGGCGTGTTCGCCGCGACGCTGTACTTCTTCGACGCGCCGGTCGACATGGATTTCCTGGAATTCTTCGCCGCCGAATTGCTGCCTGCCGTCAGTGCCGCGGGGGCGCGCGTGCTCGCCACGTATTCCACCGAATACGCCACCAACACCTGGCCGCGCCTGCCGGTGCGCACGGGCGAACACGTGTTCGCGTGGTTTGCGCGCTTCGACGATGCCGCGGCCTGGGCTGCGTACCGCGAAGCCCTCGTCGCGCAACCGCAATGGCGCGACATTGCCGTGCGCCTGGCGCATCGCCTGCAGGGCCCGCCGCAGGTGTTGCGCCTGTCGCCCACGCCGCGCTCGCGCCTGCGCTGAAGGCAGGACATCATGGCGGCATGCGCCGCGCCGACCGCCTCTTCCTCCTCATCCACGCCCTGCGCGGACGTCGCGCGGCGGTGCCCGCGCATCGCCTCGCCGAAACGCTGGGCGTGTCGTTGCGCACCGTGTATCGCGACATCGCGGACCTGCAGGTCTCCGGCGTGCCGATCGAAGGCGAAGCGGGCGTCGGCTACATGTTGCGCAAGGACGCGGACATCCCGCCGCTGATGTTCAACGCCGACGAGCTCGAAGCACTGGTGGTGGGCACGCGTTTCGTGCGCGCGTTCGGCGGCACGCGGCTGGGCAACGGCGCGAAGACCGCGTTGCTGAAGATCGAAGCGGTGCTGCCGCCGGAGCTGCGTGCGCGCAGCGAACGCAGCCGCATCTTCGCGCCGGAAGTGGCGCGCATGGAATCGAGTGGGATGATCGACCGCCTGCACGCCGCGATCGACGCGCGCCACGTGCTGCGCCTGGACTACCGCGACCAGGACGGCCAGTCGAGCGCGCGCGACATCGAACCGTTGTGCCTGGCGTTCTGGGGCGGCAGCTGGACGATCGGGGCGTGGTGCCGGTTGCGCGCGGATTTCCGCAGCTTCCGGCCGGACCGGATCGCGTCGTTCGACGAGACGGGCGAAGTGTTCGACGAAGTGCCGGCGCGGGGGCTCGAGGCTTACCTGCGGAAAGTCAGCGGCGCATGAGCCTCACACGTCCCCGTCGTTCGCCCACCCTTCGCCCGTGCCCTTGTTGAACACCGCATCGGCGTCCAGCACGTTGCCCGCCGGGATCGAGTCCTGCTGCGCGAGCGATGCATAGATCGGCGTGAAGTCCGGCTGCGTGGCTTCCATCAACTGCTCGTAGCTGTCGATGACGAAGTACGTCTTCTGGAAGGTGTCGATGCGGTAGCGCGTGCGCATGATGCGTTCGAGGTCGAAGCCGATGCGGTTGGGCGCGGGGCTTTCGAGGCAATGGATGGATTCGCCCTTCGAGCTGACGATGCCGCTGCCGTAGATGCGCAGGCCGTCGGGCTGGCGGATCAGGCCGAATTCCACCGTGTACCAGTACAGGCGCGTGAGGTTGACCAGCGCTTCGGGCCCGATGCCGTGCGCCTTGACGCCGCCGCGGCCGTACGCGGCCATGTAGTCGGCGAACACGGGGTTCATCAGCAGCGGCACGTGGCCGAACAGATCGTGGAAGAGATCCGGTTCGCTGAGGTAATCGAGTTGTTCGGGCTTGCGGATCCACCACGTCACCGGGAAGCGCCGGTTGGCGAGGTGTTCGAAGAAGGTGAGTTCGGGCAGCAGGCCTTCGACGCCGATCAGTTCCCAGCCCGTGGCGGGGCGCAGGATGCGGTTGAGGTCGTCGAACTTCGGGATGCGGTCGGGCGTCATGCCCATCGCGCGCTGGTTGCGCAGGAACTCGTCGCTCGCGCGGCCCTGCAGCACCTGCTGCTGGCGCTCGAACAGCGTGGCCCACGTGCCGTGGTCGGTTTCCGTGTACGTCGACCAGGGCTGCTCGACCACCGCGGTGGTGTAGACGGGGACGTAGCCCTTGTCGGTGAGCTGGTGTTCGACGCGGGTGGGGGTGGCGGTCGGCGTGTTCATGGCGGGGAATGCTAGCCCTTCCGGGACGCAAGTCGGTTGCGTTCTTGCGCCGATCCTCATGCCCGGCGGATGATCCGGGCGCGAAATTCGCGTGAAACCGGGGGTGGATGACCATGGAAGCCCGCTATCCGGCGCTGTCGCAGGGGATCGCCCGCCCGCCGACCCGCGTCGAGGGCTGGGCCCTGGCCGGCCTGGTGGCGGTGGCGCTGCTGGTTTCCGCGATCGCGCCGAAGGACCGCATGACCTGGATCATGGAGGTCGTGTGGGTGGTGCTCGGCCTGCCTTTCATCGCGTGGCGGTGGCGTGCATTCCCGCTGACGCTGCTGTTGTCGACGCTGCTCGCGCTGCATGCGCTCGTGCTGATCCATGGCGGCGCGTACACGTACGCGGAGACGCCGCTCGGGTTCTGGTTGCGCGATGCGTTCCGTGAGATCGGGTTCGAGGTGACGCGCAATCCGTGGGATCGCGTGGGCCACTTCATGCAGGGGTTCGTGCCTGCGTTGCTTGCGCGCGAGTTGCTGCTGCGGTGCACGCCGCTGAAGCCGGGCGCGTGGCTGACCTACCTCTGCGTCGCCGCCGCGCTCAGCTTCAGTGCGTTCTTCGAGTTGCTGGAATGGTGGGCCGCGCTGGCCTTCGGCGCCGACGCCGATGCGTTCCTCGCCACCCAGGGCGACGTGTGGGACACGCAGTGGGACATGTTCCTGTGCCTGTGCGGCGCGCTGGTGTCGCTGGCGCTGTGGTCGCGCTTGCACGACCGGCAACTGGGGCTGCGCTGAGCCCCGCGCATTCGGGTAACTGAACGCCGCTGCTTCACGAAACGCAATCGATGCGCCCGCGATGATCCGCCGCAATGGCGACGTCGCAGGCGAAACGACACGACGAACCGACCGCGGCGGGCTGCACCGCCGCGTCGCTGATGCACGCGTTCGCCGAGCGCACCGGCGTGATCGGCGACCTGCCGCCGGTGCGCTACCTGTGGACGGATGCGTTCGCGGTCTGCAACTTCCTCGCGCTGGGGCAGGCCGACCTCGCCGAACGCCTGATCGAACAGGTGCACGCGGTGCTCGGCCAGCATCGCGCCGACGACGCGCGCACCGGCTGGATCGGCGGCATGGATGCGCAGACCGGCACCGAACATCCCACGCGCGGCGGATTGCGCATCGGCAAGCCCTTGCCGGAACGCGACGACGACACCGTCGTGGACTGGGACCTGGAGTGGGAACGCGACGGCCAGTATTTCCATTACCTCGCGCGCTGGATGCATGCGCTCGACCAATTCTCGCGTCGCACCGGTCACGCCGATGCCGGACGATGGGCCCGCGAACTCGCGCAGACCGCGCATCGCGCGTTCACCTATGCGCCCACGCCCGGTGCACCGAAGCGCATGTACTGGAAGATGCGCATCGATCTTTCGCAACCGCTCGTCGAAGCGATGGGACAACACGATCCACTCGACGCGCTGATCACGTATTGGCAACTGCGCGCGCACCAACCGCAGGGGCGCGTGGGCCACGGCCCCGAACTCGACGCCGAATTGCGCGACATGGCCGCGATCGTCGCAGGCACGAACCTGCTGACGGACGATCCGCTGGGCATCGGCGGTTTGCTGGCGGATGCCAATCGCCTCGCGCAATTGCTGCGCGTGCGGCCCGGCGACAATCCGTTGCTCGGGCTCGTGGTGGGCGCGGCGTCGCGCGGATTGGCGCGTTACCTGGCGACGCAGCCGTTCGCGCAACCGGTGGAAACGCGGTTGGCGTTCCGCGAACTCGGGCTCGCGATCGGCTTGCAGGCCGTGTCGCGGTTGTGGGTGTTGCTGGAGCGCGATGCCGCGTCGCTGGATGCGCAACCCGAATTGCGGCGGGCGCTCGATGTTTTGATCACGCAGGTACCGCTGGCGCGCACGATCACGGATGCATGGTGCGATCCCGCCGCGCAGGACACCGCGGCATGGCGCGCGCATGAAGACATCAACGCGGTGATGCTGGCGACGGCGTTGGTGCCGGAGGGGTACCTGGACCTCGCGTAGCCGATCGGGCGGCGCACGACTTCGCAGATGTTTCTTCGCGTCTTCGCGCCGCGAGCGCCTAGCTTCGCGCGCTGTCCATGAAGAACCCTGCGGGCATGCAACGTGCTCCGGGGAGCGGCATGGCGAAGGGATGGAAGTGGGTTCTGGTTGCGTTTGCGCTGACGACCGTCGAGGCCGTTGCAAAAAAACCTGCCGACGGGCGTGTCTTTTACAAACCTGCGAATCATGTCGGTACGTTCGAGCGGGTAACCGTGGTGGGAACCGGGGGGTGGCGATCCGTGCCCGGTTTTTCCTGGAGCGGTAACGGAAATGGTGGCGGTGGCGGCGGATTCTCCGAAGGTGCCGCAGGCGGGGCCGCGGGCGGCGATGACGAATCCGAAGACGAAAACCGCTGCGACAATCCGGTCGACATCGTTACCGGCAAGAAATACGACGACGTCACCGACTTCGTCGTCGCAGGCAGCGAAGGCCTCGGCATCCATCGCACGTACCACCAGGGCTGGCGCGGCGTCGGCATGCTCGGCAACCAGTGGATCAGCAACCACGACTTGAAACTGTCGTTCGATGCATTGGTGCCTGGCCCGCCTTCGTCGACGCAGTGCTATCCATATCCGGGCGGCCCTGCCTGCAATGTCCCGCTCGTCTACGTGATCTACGCGCACCGCGAAGCCGGCGACCTGGTGCGCTTCAACTGGAACGGCACATCCAATGCCTGGCTCGGCTCGGAGGAGCATCCCCTGGCCCGCATCACCACCGTCGCGGGCGGCTACTTCCTCGAATGGCCCGACGGCGGCAGTGAGCACTACGACACCCGGGGCTTGCTGATGTGGCGGCTGCAACCCGACGGCACGGGCCTGTACTACACGTACGACGCCGCACGCCATCTTGTCGAGGTGCGGCATACCTCGGGCCGATCGATTCGCCTCTCGCACCAGAACAACCGCCTGGTCGAAGTCGTCGACAGTTCGGGCGTCGTGTACCGCTACGCGCACGCGGGCGGGCGACTTGCGTCGGTGACCTATCCCGACGGCAAAGGCAACCTGGGCTATCACTACGACAACGGAAAGTTGTCGGGCATCTCCGTCGCCGGCGTGCGCAAGACGTACTACACGTACCAAGGCGATCGCGTCGTCGAATCGCGCAAGGCCGACGGCACCGACCTCAAGCGCTACGCTTACTTCGCCGATCGCACCGAGCGCACCAATGCCCTCGGGCGCAAGACCACCTACCGCATCGTCGATGGCCGAATCATCGAAATCACCGGGCATGCGACGGTGCATTGCCCATCCAGCTTCAGCAAGCGCACGTTCGACGCCGAAGGTCGCCTCGACACGATCACCGACGAAGCAGGCGTCGTCACCGACTTCGACTACGACACGCACGGACGGCTGCTGAAGCGCACGGAAGCGCTTGGCACGGCGGTGGCGCGCACCACGCGGCTGGAATGGGATGCGAACGGACGCCTTGCGCGGCATCTCGTGGAAGGCGTGTCGGACACGCGTTACGCCTACACCGCGGAGGGCCGGCCCGCGACGACGACGCAGTGGGGCGTGGGTGCCAGTACCGGGCAGGCGACGGGCACCTCGTCCACGTACACCCATCATCCGAACAGGATGGTCGCGACCCTTGTCGTCGACGGGCCGCTCGCGGGCGCCGGCGATGCCGTCACTTACGCGTACAACAGCGCGGGCGACCTGCTTTCCGTCTCCAACAGCCTCGGGCATGTCACGCGCTACGAGCAGTACGACGCGATGGGGCGCCCCGGCAGGGTGGTGGACCCAAACGGTGCCGTTCGCGAATTCGAGTACGACGCGCGAGGGCGCGCGACGGCCGAGCGCCTGCGCGCGGATGGACAGGTCGCCGAAACGCGGCACGAATACAACGCCGCCGGTTTGCTCGCCGCCACCACCACGCCGGAAGGCAACCGGCGCCAATTCCATTACGACGTCGCGGAACGCTTGCAAGCCGAATTCGAACAGGCCAGCGATGGCCGGTTCGACGTACGCCGCGTTTCGTACAACCCGGAATCCCAGGTCGCGGGCATCAAGGTCGAACGCGCCGACCTGCATCCCTTCCCCGTGCACGCCGCGCAATTCGTGGCGCAGAGCGTGCCGGGCGCGATGCTTGGCGGCACGGCGTACTGGATCACGGTGCAGGTCCGGAATACGAGCAACGTGCCGTGGCGCGTACAGGATGGCTATCGCCTGCGCTCCGCCAACAGCGAAGCATGGGGATTGCCGCACGGCGTCGCGCTGGATCGTGACGTTGCGCCCGGCGCGGTCGCCACCATCGCCTTCGCCGCGACCGCCCCCCGCGTCACCACGTCGCTCACGTTCCAGTGGCGCATGACGAAGAGCGACGGCACCGCGTTCGGTGAAGCCACGACCGCAGTCGCCCTTCCGCCGCCCGTCGTATATCGCGCGGAACTGGTCAGCCACGACGTGCCGGGCCACGTCTTCCACGGCCAGACAAGCTGGATCTCCGTACGCGTGCGCAACACCGGCTCGCACCCCTGGAATCTCGCACCCGACCCCACCGTGGTCCTTGCGCAGAACAACGCGCAACACCCCATGCCGCCCAGGACGTACGCCTCCGGTGTCATCCATCCGGGCCAGGTGGCCACGCTGACCTACGCCTTCAACCCGCCGCCCGGATCGCAATACCACCACTTCGGCGGCGTGGTCTGGATGGAAAACGTGCAAGCCCTCGTGGAGGTTCCGGTGAAATCCATGTACGTCGAAGACGTCACCCGGCGACCGTGCGGCGCCGGCCCCTGCGAGCAGCCGCGATGAACGCGCGCTCCTCTCTCGCACTCGCGCTGGGTGCAGCGATCGCCAGCCTGTCGATCGCAAACGCCCAGGCAACTGTCACCTACCAGTCCGCCCTCGAATACGACGAGCTCGGCCGCGTGATCCGCGTGCTGGCGGCGGATGGCAGCGTCAAGTTCCGATACGCGTACGACGCGGTGGGCAACCGCACGGCGTCCACCGACGCGTTGGGGAGGACGACCACGTTCGCCTACGACGCGCTCGGCCGGATGGTGGCGTCCATCGACCCGCTGGGCGGGCGCGCAATGTTCACCTATGACGCCGCGGACCGCATCACACAGATCGTCGACCCGCGCGGCATTCCAACGCGCTACCACTACGACGGCATGGGCCGCCTGGTCCGCGAGGAAAGCCAGGATCGCGGGCACACCACCTACACGTACGACCAGGCCGGCCAGCTGCTGCACAAGACGTTGGCGGATGGAACCACGCTGACGCACGAATACGACACGCTGGGGCGGCTCACGCGACAAGGCAGCGGCGATGAATGGCGGACGCACGTCTACGACGCGTGCGCCAACGGCAAGGGGCGTTGGTGCGAATCCCTGACCGCAGCCACGCAGACCCGCGTGGACTACACGCAGGCCGGACAGATCGAACTGAAGCGCGAACGTATCGGGGAGGACGAAAACCAGACCGCGTTCGCGTGGGATCACGCCGGGCGGCTTGCGGGAATCGCGTACCCCAGCGGCACGTTCGTCGGGTACCGCTACGCGGCCGGCAAGCTGGAGAGCGTGTACGCGACGGTCGCCGGGGAAACGGTACCCGTGATCGGGAACATCACGTCATCGCCCTTCGGCGGCGCAACGGGGTGGGACTACGGCAACGGACTGCAGCGCACGATCCACCTCGATCTCGACGGACGCGTAGCCGGCCTGGGTGTCGCCGATGCCTCCGGCGCGCGGCAGAGCCTGACCTACCAGCGCAATGCCGCGGATGAGATCACGCGAATCACGAATGGGGTGGATGGCGCGCTGACGTTGACGAATGGGTTCGATGCGACTTCGCGACTCACGTCGTCGCATGCCCCGGCGCGGCAGTCCGATTTCACGTTGGACCTCAATGGCAATCGCACCGCGTATCGCGAAGGCGACGACGTGTTTGCGATCCAGGTGGATCCGAACAGCAACCGTGTGCTTGGGGCGAGTGGCGCGAAGCAGTCGTCGTTGGAGTACGACGCGAACGGGAATCTCGTCCGCCTGAATCGAATTGGGGATGCAGATACACGGTTTGTTTACGACGGCTTTCAACGTCTTTTGCAAGTTTCGCGCATGGGCGCCGCCGGAAGCGTAGAAACTAACTATCTGACCAACGCGATCGACCAGCGTGTTCAAAAGGGCGAATTCAACGGCGCAACCCGCTTCACGTACATGGGGCAAAACCAGCTTCTCGCCGAGCGGACGCCTTCAGGATGGAAGGATTACATCCGTGTCGGCGAATCCTTGGTCGGCATGGTCAATGGGCAAACGGACTTGTACTTCGCGCACGACGACCAATTGGGTAGGCCAGAGGTATTAACCGACGCCGGGCGAAACGTGCGCTGGCGCGCAGCAAACCATGCGTTCAATCGCGAGGTTAAGGTGGACGCCGTTGGAGGAATGAGCCTCGGTTTTCCGGGCCAGTACTGGGACGAGGAATCCCGCACATGGTTCAACGGGTTTAGATACTACCTTTCGGAAGTTGAGCATGGTGGGCGTTACACCCAGCCTGACCCAATTGGCCTGGGTGGCGGCATGAATCCCTACACTTATGTCGGAAGCAATCCTACGGATCGTGTCGATGTACTGGGCTTGCGCGCGACATGCCGGTGTTCGGATACCGGTGCAGAGATCAACATCAATTTTGATTTCGACGGACCCGGAGCCACACCCGAAGTAATCGCGTCATGGAGGTCGTCCATCGAGCAAGCATGGTCGGCACCGGGATTTAAGGTAACGACAAGCATCGGGGGATGGTGGTCTACCGATATCACCTTCATGTCTGGCCGAGGCCGCTCATTCATGCAAGGCAACCGAGGCACTTGGTTCGCAGAAGAAGACCCCTGGACCGCCGCGCATGAGTCAGGGCACATCATGAGACTGGACGATCGATATGTTGAGGTCGAGCGCGGTATCACGGTCCCGCAGGAAGGCTGGCAGGGGACCATCATGGCGGAGCACTTAGGGACGGTGACCGCAACGGATCGACAAGCAGTCATGGACGCTTTGGGCTGCAATTGCCCATGCGGGGATCAGCAATGAATTGGAGCGCCAAACTTCTCGCAGTGCTGTGCATTCCTTTAGTCGGGGCATGCGCAACTTCCAGGCTCGGAGATGAGAAAACAGCTGAACTGGTCGATCGACTCGTCACAGACATGACCAGCTCTCCAAAAAAACAACGTCTCGCGCTGCAAGAACTGGAGAGAGCCGGCAGAGTTGCAATCCCATATTTGGTCGCTCACCTAGACGACACCAAGAGGCTCGCCGAAGAGTCGATCACCTTGTCAAACCAATCTCCTGAAGCGTTTGAAGGGCTTCGTCACTACAGCCCAAGGACAGTCCACGATGCTCTTAGCGCTCTCTTGAACCAAATGACCGGGCAGAGCTTTGTTTTTGTCTACAACGGAGCGACGGACGCGGACCGCGAAAGAAACCTGGTTGCTTGGCGGACGTGGTGTCTTCAGGAATTCGCGGTAAAGGCTTGCGGACAATGAAATCACTATCAAGGACGGGCGTGATCTCTGCGTGCATTGGAATGGCAGCGTGCACAAGCGGGCCAAGTGATCACCAGATCATGGGCGATTTCTTGTCCTCTCCCGGATGGGAAGGCCAAGCTCCGGAAATCACAGGGGTCACGAGAGGCGATGGGTGGGACGACGGCGCGGAAGTGCGGGTCTATTTCAAGCCGAGAACCTGCGCGACGAAATGCGAAGCCGCCTTTGCTTCCATGTCCTATCAGCAGCACGATGCAGGTAAATGGCGCTTGCTCTATAGGTCGCCACAGGGCAAAGCGTTTTCAACCGATTGACGGTCGCGCGCCCGCGCCGCTCATTGCTCCGGCGGTTCTTCTTCAAATTCCCAGCTATACCGCTGCCGCGGCGCCGGCGGATCCACGTGCCGGAACAACACCGCCGAAACCACACCGCCGATCGCGCCTCCGAGATGCGACTGCCACGACACGCCGGGATCATGCGGCAACACCGCCACCAGCATCCCACCTGAAAACGTCAGCGCGATCATCGCCGCCGCCATCGATGCACGATCCCGTCGCAACAAGCCCAGCGCCACGACGAGGTACGCCAAGCCCTGCACCACACCGCTCGCACCGAGGTGATGCGTGCCGACGTCACCCAGCCACCACGCGCCCAACCCGCTCGTGATCCACGCGATCGGGATCGCGCGCACCGTCGCCTTCGGATACACGCTGCCGGCCAGCGTGCCGAGCAGCAGCAGCGCGAACGCATTCGACACCAGGTGATCCCACGAGCCGTGCAGCAGCGGCGCGCCCAGCACGCCGCGCAGTCCGGCCAGCGAATGCGGTGCCACGGCCCACGCACTCGCATCGAACGCGCCCTGCAGCAGGTACACCACCGTCAGCAATGCCACCGCCGCCGCGCTGCCGAAAAACGCCCGCCTGACCCGCCGCCGATCGCGCACGCGCTGGGCCAGGGGATCGTCGGGGAGGGCTTGGGTCGGCAGGTGCATGGCAGGGGGATGGCGGCGATTTCGCGCGGGACAAGTGGCCGCCGCGTAAACTTGCGCCCCTATGGACGCCCCCGCCCCCACCGTCGTCCGCCTGCGCAATGCATGGCGGTCCTCCCACCCGTGGATCTTCCAGAAGCTGGTCGAGAAGCCCGCCGTGCGGCCCAAGCCCGGCAGCATCGTCGACGTGGTCGGCGTGGACGACGAATGGATCGGCCGCGGTTTCTACAACGGCCACTCGCGCATCGCGGTGCGCATCCTGGAAACCGACCGATCGGTCGCCGTCGACCAGGCCTGGTTTTCGCGCAAGATCGCCGCGGCCGTGGGCCTGCGCCGCGAACTGCTGAAGCTCGACGCCGTCAGCGACGCCTGGCGCGTCGTGCACTCGGAGGGCGACGGCCTCAGCGGCCTCGTCGTGGACCGTTACGCAGACCTGCTGGTCGTCCAGTTCTTCAGCGCCGGCATGTTCCGCCACCGCGAATGGATCTACGAGGCGCTGCGCGAACAGTTCCCGGGCTGCCGCTTCCATTCCTTCGCCGACGAACACGTGCAGAAGCAGGAAAGCTTCGACTACCGCGGCAGCGAGCCCGCCGCGCCCGCGATCATCACCGAACACGGCATCCGCTTCCGCGCCGACCCCGCGGGCGCGCACAAGACCGGGTTCTTCGCCGACCAGCGCGAGAACCGCGAGTGGCTGTCGCACCTGTGCGCCGGCCAGCGCGTGCTGGACTTGTGCTGCAACACCGGCGGTTTCGCGGTGTACGCGGCCGCGCGCGGTGCGTCGGAAGTGATCGGCATCGACATCGACAACGACGTCCTCGACATCGCCAAGGGCAACGCGAAGCTCAACGACGTGCGCCCGCGCTTCGTGCAGGCCGACATCTTTCCGTGGCTGCGCGATGCCTCGAACAACGGCGAACGCTTCGACGTGGTGATCCTGGACCCGGCCAAGATGACGCGCGACCCCGACCAGGTGATCCCCGCGCTCAAGAAGTACCTCGACATGAACAAGCTGGCCATGAGCGTGGTGAAGCCGGGCGGCCTGTTCGCCACGTTCTCGTGCACGGGCCTGGTGAGCGAAGAGCAATTCCTCGACATGCTCCGGCGCGCGGCGTTCTACGCCAACCGCACGGTGCAGGTGCTGAAGGTCTCCGGCGCGGGCGCCGACCATCCGTTCCTGGCGCAGGCCCAGGAATCGCGTTACCTCAAGGCGGTGTTCTGTCGCGTCCTCGATTGAGTCGCAGCCGGTGCGACGCGTGGAGCGCATACACTGCCCACGCCGAACCGGAGGACTTCGCCCATGACCGCAACCCTGATCCTGGCCTGCGTCCTGGCGCTGGTGGCCGGCATCGCCGCGGGTGTGTGGCTGCGCCGGCCGAAGGGCGACGCGATGGACGTCGCGGTCCGCGCCGCCACGCTGGAAGGCGAACTGCAGGCGCGCATCGGCGAACGCGATGCGCTGCAGAAGGAACTCGCGCTCCTGCGCGAACGCGCGCACGACGACGCCACCGCCCTGGCCCGCGCCCGCGCCGAGGCTGAACAGGCCAACCGCGCGCGCGCCGAAACCGAAGCCTTCGTGCGCAACGCGCAGGAACACCTCTCCGCCAAGTTCACCGAACTGGCCACCAAGGCCTTCGACGAACGCGGCAAGAAGTTCGAACACGACGTGCGCCTGGCCACCGGCCAGTCGAAGTCCGACATCGAATTGATGCTCAAGCCCTTCGCCGACCAGCTCGGCACCTTCCGCCAGCGCATCGACACGGTGTACGGCGAGGAAGCGAAGGAGCGTTCGGCGCTGCTGGGCGCGGTGCAGGAACTCAAGACGCTCAACCAGGACATGGCCTCGCAGGCCTCGGCGCTCACGCGCGCGCTGAAGGGCAACGCGAAGGTCCGCGGCGACTGGGGCGAGCTGATGCTCGAGAACGTGCTGCGCAGCTCGGGCCTGGAAGACGGCGTGCATTTCGATCGCCAGCAGACCAGCACCGACGAGGAAGGCCGCCGCCTGCGCCCCGACGTGATCGTGCGCCTGCCGGACGACCGCCGCATCGTGGTCGACAGCAAGGTCAACCTGGTGGCGTGGGAGGAGGCGATGAACGCCGAGACCCCGGAAGCGCAGCAGGAGGCGATGCGTCGCCACGCCGTGGCGCTGCGCATGCACGTCCGCGACCTGGCCGAGCGCAACTATCCCAAGTCCGTCGGCGAATCCGCGCTCGACGTCACCATCGCGTTCGTGCCGATCGAAGGCGCGCTTGCCGGCGCGCTCGGGTTCGACACCACGCTGCAGGCCGATGCCTTCGCCAAGGGCGTGGCCTTCGCGTCACCCAATACGTTGATGGCCGTGCTGCGCGTGGTCGATCGCGTGTGGACGCGCGACAAGCTGCAGAAGCAGGCGCTGGAGATCAGCAAGACCGGCGGCCTGCTGCTGGATTCGGTGATCAACTTCCTGACCGATTTCGCGTCCGTCGGCGCGAGCCTCGACGGCGCGGCGAAGGCCTACAAGTCCGCGCGCGATCGCCTGGAGGATTCGGCGCAGGCGGTCATCCCGCGTGCGCGGCGCCTGGTGGAGCTCGGAGTGAAGAGCCGCAAGAAGCTGCCCGAGGCCCTGGTGCCGGACGAATTGGAATTCGACGAATCGCCGGACGCCTGAGCGTCAGCCGCCGTCCATCGGCGTGACCGGGATGGCATCGATCGGCACGATCGGGTTGTCCTGGTCGTCCTGCAGGTAATCCGGCAACTCGCCCGAGTCCTGCTGGCGATCGCCGAAGATCTGGTAGTTGCGGCGCTGCAGCCATGCGTCGCGCAGCAGCGAGTAATCGTCCGTCGCGCCCTCGCGCATGCTGTCGAGCGACAACAACTGCGTGCGCACGTCGACCAGTTGCAGGCCCTGCAGGAAGATGCGGCTGCGGTCCAGTTCGATGGAGCGCAACGGCGACAGCGGCGAATCGCCGACCATGCCGAACACATCGCGCACCGTGCGCGGCCCGAACAGCGGCAGTTCGAGGTAACGCGAACGCTCCCAGCCCCACACGCCGAGCGTCTGGCCGAAGTCTTCGCTGCGATACGGGATCTTGGCCGCGGTGGCCGGATCGAAGATGCCGCCGAGGCCCAGCGTGGAATTGAGCACGAAGCGGCCGAGCGCCTGGCCGGCCTGCTTCGGCTTGCCCTGCAGCAGCGCATTGATCGCGCTCAGCGGCTGGGCGAGGTTGGCGAAGAAATTGCTGACGCCCAGGCGCACGGGGCGCGGCACGGCCGCGACGTACGTTTTCGCGAGCGGCTTGGCGATGCGCTTGTCCACGACTTCGTTGAAGCCGTGCATCTTGCGGTTGAAGGATTCCCACGGATCGTAGGATTCCGGCAGCTGCGCGGGCGTGGGCAACGTCGGGTCGTTGTACTGACCCTCGGAGCCGTAGATCGCTTCGTAATCCTGCTCGGCCTGCGTCTGTTCGGCGGCGGCCGGCGGCGCGACCTGCGGCGACGCTTCGACGGAAACGGCCGGTGCGGGCATCACCGTCGTGGCCGCTGCCGGTTGCGCGTCGGTGGATTGGGCGAACACCTGTCCCGCGCAGAGCGCAAGCGACAGCGTTACGGCCAGGCGCGTGAAAGAGGGGGGAGCCGTGCGTTCCATGCGAGGCAGTTTACCGGTCAGGCGGAGGCGAATCCGAGGCCCGCATCGAGCCGATAGGCGTCCCGGAGGGCAGAAAGCCCCGGCGGATCGCCGGTCACCACGACGCCGTTGCCGGCGCGGGCCGCGAGGGCGGCCAGGAGCGCGAGCCCCGCGCTGTCCACCGAGGTGGTGCCGCCAAGGTCGAAGCGGCGCACGCCGGACAGCTGGGCCAGCGCGCGCGCCCACAACGCAGCGACCGCCACGCGCGACAACGCACCGGTGAACACCAGTGCGTCGCCATCGCGCGCCACGCCGGCGCCGTTGTCGGCGGGGGTGCGCATTACTGCTTGGCGTCGGGCTGCACGCGGCCGGCGCGGAGGTCGGCTGCGACCTGCTTGATCGACTTGGTGCTCAGCGGCGCATCGAACTGGCTGCGGAAGGTCTGCACGAACGACACGCCTTCCACCATCACGTCAAACACCTGCCACTTCGTGCCGGTCTTGCGCATCAGGTAATCGACCGGCGTGGTCTGGCCGCCCGCGCGCAGGAACTCGCTGGACACCTTGACGATCGCGCCGTTGCGCAGCGGCGTCTCGGACTTCACGCGGACCTTCAGGCCCGTGTCGAAGTTGATCAGCGCCGAGCCGTAACGCGCCATCAGGCTGTCGGCGAGCGCGTCGGCGAAATCCTTGACGTCGGCATCCGACGCACCGCGGCCGTGGCGGCCGAGCACCAGGCGCGCCGCGTAGTCGCGGTCGAACATCTGGTTGAACTCGCTCGAGATGAACTTGTCGAGCGCGGCCGGGTTCTTCTTGAATTCGTCGCGGCGCTTTTCGAGCGTGGCGACGATGCGCGTGCTGTTGTCGAGCACCTGCGCGCTGGGCGTGTTGCGCAGCGTCGCACCGGCGACCGCGGCCTGGGCATGCGACAGCGACGGCACGGCGAGCACGAGCGTGGTCGCGATGGCGGCGGCGACGAGGGTCTGGTTGATCAAGCGGCGCGGGGACACGCGCGCGGCGGACTGGGATCGTTTCATCGCGTGGGTTCCGTGGTGGCTTCGGGGGAGGGAACGTCGGTGGTGGCGGGTGCGGCGGCGGCATCGGCCGGGGCGGCCGGCTTGTCGGCGCCGGAGAACATGTACTTGCCGACCAGCTGCATGAGGTCGACCGCGCTCTGCGTCAAGGTGATCTCGTCGCCGGGCTTCAGGGTTTCGACATCCCCGCCGGGGCTGAGGCCGACGTAGCTTTCGCCCAGCAGGCCCGCCGTGAAGATGCCCGCCGACGTATCGGCCGGCAGATCCTTGTACTTGCCGTCGATCGACAGCGTGACGATCGAATCGAACTTCTGCGGATCGAGCGACACATCGGACACCTGCCCGACGATCACGCCGCCGATCTTCACCGGCGCCGAGACGCGCAGCTGGCCGATGGTGGAGAAGCGCGCCTTCAGCGGATAGCTATCGCCGCCGAAGCCGAACTTGCCGTTGGTGGAAGCGAGGGCCAGGACCAGCACGCTGGCGAGCGCCAGCAGCAGGAATGCGCCGACCGCGAATTCGAGACGGGGACCACGCATGGCCATCAACTCCTGAACAACAGGGCGGAAAGGACGAAATTGAACATCAGCACCAGCAGCGACGCATTGACGACCGCGCGGGTGGTGGCAATCGAGGTGCCCTCGATCGTCGGTTCGGCATGGAAGCCGACGTACGCGGCCACGAGGGCGGACACGCCGCCGAACACGGCGGCCTTGAAGAACGCGACGAGGAAGTCGTCGTGGAAATCCACGCTGTCCTTCATCGTCTGCCAGAACGTGCCGCCGTCGATGCCGATCACGTGCACCGCTTCGAAATAGCCGGCGGTGATCGCAAGGCTCACGAAGAACGCGGTGAGCAGCGGCACGCACAGCACCGCGGCCCAGAAGCGCGGCGCGACGGTCTTGGCCACCGGGTCGATCGCCATCAGGCCGAGCGCGGTGATCTGGTCGGTCGCGCGCATCAGGCCCAGTTCGGCCGCGATCGACGAACCGGCGCGGCCGATGAACAGCAATGCCGTGAGCACCGGCCCGAGTTCGCGATACAGGCCCAGGCCGAGCAGCGCGCTCACCTGGCCCGTGGCGCCGTAGGTTTCCAGCGCGCGATAGCCGAGCAGCGTGACCGACAGGCCCACGAACGCCCCGCCCGCCGCCACGATGGGCAACGAGCGCGCACCGATCTTGTAGATCTCCTTCACCAGCTCGGCGAAGAAATCCCGCGTCGGCGTGGAGGCGCGGAACACCGAAAGCGCGAACAGGCCGGCGGCGCCGAGCCCGCGGGTGGCGGCGACGAAGGGCATCAGGCGGCCTCCGGCGCGCGCGCCGTCGTGTCGAAGGGAATCGGACCGTCGGGCTGGCCGTCCAGGAACTGGCGCACCAGCGGATCCTGCGAGGCCGCCAATTCCGCCGGCGTGCCGGTGAAGACGATGCGGCCGTTCGCGATCACGATCGCGTGGTCGGCCACCGGCATGGTTTCGTGCACGTGGTGCGTGACCACGATGCTGGTCAGGCCGAGCGTGTCGTTGAGGCGGCGCACCAGGCTCATGACCACGCCGCTGGCGATCGGGTCCAGGCCCGTCAGCGGTTCGTCGTAGATCATCAGCGGCGGATCCAGCGCCAGCGCGCGGGCGAGTGCGACGCGGCGGGCCATGCCGCCGGACAGCTCGCGCGGATACAGGTCGGCCGCGGCGCGCAGGCCGACGGCGTGCAGCTTCATTTCGACGAGGCTGCGGATCACCGCATCGGGCAGGTCGGTGTGCGTGCGCAGCGGCAGCGCGACGTTTTCCGCCGCGGTCATGTCCGTGAGCAGGCCGTTGCCCTGCAGCAGCACGCCCAGCCGCTTGCGCATCGACAGCAACGCTTTCTGCTGGCGCGGGACGGGCTCGCCGAAGATTTCCACGCTGCCGGCCGCCGGGACCAGTTCGCCGGTCAGCGCCGCGAGCAGCGTGGACTTGCCGCTGCCCGACGGGCCGAGCACCGCGGTCACGCCGCCGCGCGGCACCACCAGCGTGACGTCGTGCAGCACGGTGCGACCGCCGCGTTCGAGGCGGACATCGGTGACGCGGACGGCGGGCGTGTCTGGATCGGTCACGGGCGGGTCTTCGGGGGCGGATCGGGGGATCGCGAAAAAGCGCGGCAGCTTGGCGCCCGGGCGCTGAATGGCGGTTAGCGCTTGCGGCGGCGCGAGCGGGCGGATTGTCGCAGGTCTGCTTTCGGCCGGCCGCTTCGGCATGTCTCGGCGAGTGCGACACGCGTCCGGCATCATGCCCCGATGCAGGGACGCCCCGACTTCCGCCTCTACCACGGCAATGCGCTGGACGTGCTCGCCGGGCTGCTGGCGGCCGAAGTCGCGAAGCCGCCGGCCGACGGCGACTGGCTGCGCCCCGACATCGTCCTGGTCCCGCAGTTCTCCATGCGCCGCTGGCTGCAGCAGGCGCTGGCCGAAGCGAGCGGCATCTGCGCCAACCTGGTGTTCCTGACGCCGGGCGAATTCGTGGACCTGGCGCTCGATCGCAACCTCGGCCCCGCGCCGCCGCAGGACCGCCTGGCCCCGGAGACCCTCCGCTGGCACGTCCTGCGCGAACTCCAGCGCCACCCCCCGGCGGCGTTGCAGCGCTTCCTCGACGACGCGCAGCCGCGCAAGGCCTGGTCGCTCGCCACCGCGCTGGCCGATACGTTCGAGAAATACCAGGCCTGGCGCCGCGACTGGCTGCTCGGCTGGGAGAAGCGCGCACCCCGCGACGATTGGGAAGCGGCGTTGTGGCGCGCGATCGGCCGCGGCAAGGCGCATCGCGCGCGGCGCATCGACGATTACCTCGCGCGCTTCGGCGCCGGTGCGGGCGAAGCGCCGACCGGCCTGCCGCCGCGCCTGTTCGTGTTCGCGTGCCAGAACGTCTCGCCCGACGTGCTGCAGGTGATCGCCAGCCAGTCGCACGCGGGCACGCAGCATTTCTACCTGCACTCGCCGGCGCGCGGCTTCTGGGGCGACCTCGCGCGCTGGTCCGATTACGCGCCGGGCGCGGACGATGCGTACCTCGCGCTCGGCGACGCGCAACCCAATCCGTTGCTCGCCGCGTGGGGCCAGGCCGGCCGCGATTTCGTCGCGATGCTCGTCGGCGGCGAGGCGGTGCAGCCCGCGTTCGACCTCGCACCGTTCGTCGAACCCACGCGCACCACGCTGCTCGGGCGCATGCAGGCCGACCTGCTCGACAACCGCGCGCCCTTGCAGGACGCCAACGACGCCGCATGGCCGCGCGCGACCGTGGACGCACGCGATCCGAGCCTGCAATTCCACGCCTGCCACACGCGGCTGCGCGAAGTGCAGGTGCTGCACGACCAGCTGCGCGCGCTGCTGGACGCTTGGCCCGCCGATGGCAATCCGCCGCTGCAGCCGCGCGACATCGCCGTCCTGGCGCCCGACATCGACGCGTATGCGCCGCATATCGAAGCCGTGTTCGGCGGCGCGCTCGGCACCGCGCGCGAACTGCCGTACACGATCGCCGACACCAGCCCGCTCGCGAGTGCACCGATCGCCGAGGCGTTCCTGCGCTTGCTCGAACTCCCGTTGCGCGCCCCATCGACCGCCGACGTGCTCGACCTGCTCGCCGTTCCCGCGATCGCCGCGCGCTTCGACCTCGAAGATGCCGACCGCGCACGCGTGCAGGACTGGCTCGAATCCGCCGGCGCGCGCTGGGGCCTGGACGGCGACGACCGCCAGCGCCACGGCGCGGACGGCAATGCGTACACGCTGGAATTCGCGATCGAGCGCCTGCTGCTCGGTTACGCGAGCGGCGCCGACGACGACATCGCCGGCATCGCGCCGTGGCCCGAGCTCGAAGGCCAGGCCGCGGAAACCCTCGACGCGCTGTTGCGCTGCGTCGACATGCTGCGCAGCGCGCGCACGCGCCTGGCCGGTCCGCATCCGCCGGCCACGTGGGCCACCGTGCTGCAGCGCCTGCTGGACGACGCGTTCGCACCGCCGCGCGACAGCGCCGATGCGCAACTGTTGCGCCGCCTGCGCGATGCGATCGCGCGATTCACCGAAGGCGCCGCCACCGCGGGCTACGACGCGCCGGTCGAACACGCCGTCGTGCTCGACCACCTGCGCACCGAACTCGGCACCAGCGATGCGCGCGCGCCGTTCCTGTCGGGCGGCATCTGCTTCGGCCGCATGGTGCCGATGCGCCTGATCCCGTTCCGCGCGATCTGGCTGCTGGGCATGGACGCCGACGCCTTCCCCGCGCGCGAAGGCCGCGATCCCGTCAATCGCCTCGCCAACGCGTTGTCGACGCCGGAGCGGCGCACGGGCGATCCCTCGCGGCGCGATGCGGATCGTTACCTGTTCCTGCAATTGTTCGCCTCGTCCGGCCGCGTCTTCGCGATGAGTTGGTGCGGCATGGATCCGCGCGACAACAGCCGGCGCGAGCCGTCGACGCTGGTGACCGAATTGCTCGACGCGGCCGCCGCATACCACGCGGTCGAAACGGCAAAGGTGCGCGAGGCCCTCGTCGTGCGGCATGCGTTGCAGCCGTTCTCGCCGGGCGCATTCGGTGCGGCGCATGTCGGGGAAGCGTTGCCGCAGGGCGAGCCCATCGAACCGCGCCGCTTCAGTTACGACGCGCGCTGGCGGGCGGCGTCCACGGAAGCCTCGGGCGTGGACGACGAACCCGTGTTCGCGCCGCCCACGTTGGTGCTGCCCGAACGCGAAGGCGAGCGCGGTGCGTTGTCGCTCGATCGCCTGCGTCGCTCGCTGATGCGCCCGCACGCCGTGTACCTGCAGGAAGGTCTCGGCCTGCGCCTGCCGGAAGACGAACCACCCTTGGCCGAACACGAACCGCTCGGCGCGCCCGACGCGCTCGGTGCCTATGCGTTGCGCCACGCGGTGTTCGATGCGTGGATGCGCGCGAACGGGCGGCCCGATGCGCATGCGCTGCATGCACGCTTGCTCGCACGCGCCGTCGTCGCGCCCGGCGCGGATGGCCGCGCGCAGGTCGCGGAGATGCTGGAGGAAATCGCGCCGTTCGCGGAACGCGCACTCGCGAAGGGCTTCGGTGACGCCGCCGCGCGCGCCGCGTTTTCGCATGCGTCGGAGGCCGGCGCATTGCGCGGCACGCTCGACGGCCTGCATCGCCCGGGTTTGCTGCGCGTGGTGCTGCGTCCCGACGGCCAGCACGGCGGGCACGTGATCCGCCATGGGCTCGATGCGCTGTGCGCGTCGTTGCTGGGCAAGTCGATGCATCTGCTGGCCCGCCCGGAGAAAGGCGCCGATCCCGAATGGATCGTACGCAAGCCGGTGTCCGAGAAGCGCGCCGCTGCCGCACTCGACGCCTTCTTCGCCTGGCACGACCACGCAGTGCGCGCGCCGCAGGTGTTCCTGCCGAAGAGTGGCCACGACTTCGTCGCATGCCTGGCGAAGAAGGACCCGGCGTCCGCATTGCGCGCCGCGCGCGATACCTGGATGGGCAGTGCGTTCGAAGGCATCGGCCGTGCCGAAGCCTCGCCCGCCACGCGCGTTGCGTTGCGCGGCCGCGATCCGTTCTACGACGACGACGCGAGCGCGCAGATGCGTTTCGCCGAACTCTCGGTCGCGATCTTCAGCGCGCTGGAACACGCCACGCCGCTGGACGCGGGGATGTTCGCGTGAGCGCCACCATCCTCGACACCCCGCTGGATGCGCGCAGCTTCATCGAAGCCAGCGCCGGCACGGGCAAGACGTATGCGCTGGCGGGCTTGTTCGCGCGCGCCGTGATCGTGCAGCGCCTCGAGGTCCCGCAGATCCTCGCCGTCACCTACACCGTGGCCGCGACGCAGGAGCTGCACGAACGCGTCCGCCTGCGCCTGCAACGCGCCGCGCAACTCGCCGACGCCTGGCAGTCGGACGACGCGCCGCACCGCGAAGGCGACGACGCCGAAAGTGCCCTCCTCCGCGGCTTGCTGCATGCCGCGCTGCACGACGGCACCCGCGAATCCCTGTCGACATTGCGCCTGCGCCTGCGTCGCGCCGTGCGCGACCTCGACCTGGCCTCGATCACCACCATCCACGGCTTCTGCCAGCGCCTGTTGTCGGAACACGCCTTGCTCGCCGGCCAGCCGCTGCTGCCCACCGCCATCGAGCCCGACAACGCCGCGCAGCGCAGCCGCCTGGCGGTCGTGCTGTGGCGCGCGCACGCGCGCACCGCGGAAGGCGCGGCGTTCCTGCAACGCATGTTCACCGACGTCGACAGCCTGGCGAACGACCTGCGTGACCTGTTGTCTTCGGAACCCTTGCTGCCGCCGCCGCCCGCCGGCGATCCGCAGACCGCGCGCACGCAGGCGTGGCTCGCGTTGCGTCGTGCGTTCACGCACCACGGGGAGGCGGATCGCGCGTTGCTCGATGCGGCCGCCACGCAGGGGCTGTTGAGCAAGGCGAAGGACAAGCGCCTGCCGATCGAGACGCTGTGGCACTGGTTCTCGGTGCAGTCCGATGCGCCGCCGCAATCGCACGAAGACTTGCCGAAGCTCACGCGCGAAGGCCTGGGAAAGGCCTGCGTTCCGAGCAAGGCGCACCTCGCACCGACCCTCGCCCTGTCGGCGCACGTCGAACGCTTCCTCGAAACCGAACAAGGCTTCGACCTCATGCACCTGCACGCGTTGCGCGCCGACGCGCGCCGCGAAGACCAGGCGATGAAGCGCGAAGCCAACGTGCGCGGCTTCGACGACCTCGTCGACGCCGTGTTCGAAGCGACGGAAGACGACGTGGTCTTCCACGCGCTCGCCGAAGCCCTGCGCGCGCAATATCCCTTGGTGCTCGTCGACGAATTCCAGGACACCGATGCGCGGCAGTGGGCGATCTTCTCGCGCTTGTTCGGCGAAGGCGGCCTGTTGCTGGTCGGCGATCCCAAGCAGGCGATCTACCGTTTCCGCGGCGGCGACGTGCAGACGTACCTCGACGCGCGCGGCACCGCGCAACTTGCCGCGCCGCTCGACCGCAACTTCCGTTCGCGCCCGTGCGTGCTCGCCGCGGTGAACCGCGTGTTCGCGCACGCCAGCGTCGACGCCGAACCGCTCGGCGAAGGCATCGCGTTCGCGCCCACGCAACCGGGCGACCGCGCGTGCGATCCGGATTTCTGCATCGATGGCACGCCGGCGCCGGCCCTGATCGTGCAGACGCACGTGGCCACCACCGGCGCGAAGTGGTCCGCGGGCGAATCGATCGAGCGCGCCGCGCGCAGCTGCGCCCTTGCCATCCGCGACCTGCTGCTGCTTGCGCGCGAAGGCCGCGCGACCCGCCGCGACGCGAACGTGCAGCGCCCCGTCGAGCCGCGCGACTGTGCCGTGCTGGTGCGCAGCCACAAGGAAGGCATCGCGATCCGCGACGCGCTCACGCACCTCGGCGTGCCCGCGGTCAGCGCCGGCCGCGGCAGCCTGTACGAAACCGACGAAGCGCAGCAGTTGCTTGCCTTGCTGCTCGCGCTGGCCGCGCCGGGCGACGATCGCCGCCTGCGGGCCGTGCTCGCGATGCCGTTGTTCGGATACGACGCGGGCATGTTGCAGGCGCTCGAGGACGACGGCGAAGCGCAGCGCCGCTGGCAACAGGACCTCGCCGACTGGCGCCTGCGCTGGGAATCGCACGGCCCGCAACCGATGCTCGCCGATGTCGTCGCACGCGAAGCCGCGCGCCTGCTCGCGTTCGCCGACGGCGAGCGCCGCATCACGCACCTGCTGCAACTCGGCGAGCAATTGCAGGAAGCGCGCGCGCAACGCCTTGGTCCGCAAGGCCAGGTGGACTGGTTGCGTGCCGCCATCGCGCACGCCGACCGCGAAGACGAAACGCAGTGGCCCAACCTGGAATCCGATGCGAGCCGCGTGCAGATCCTCACGCTGCACAAGAGCAAGGGCCTGGAATTCCCGCTCGTGTTCCTGCCGTTCGCGGCGATCGGGCGCTCCCGCAACGACCGCGCGCGCGTCATGCAGTATCACGACGCCACCGGCCGCCGCGTGCGCCAATGGAAGACGCAGCAGCCGCAACCGGGTGCGCCGGCGTGGGACAAGGCGAAGGACGCGGCCCGGCGCGAGGATGCCGCCGAAGACATGCGCCTGCTGTACGTCGGCCTCACGCGCGCGCGCGATGCGCTGTGGCTGTGCACGGGGCCGTTCGCGTCGAACGCGCAATCCTCGTTGCATCGCCTGTTCGGCGGCGTGTTGCCGCACGCGGACGTGCAGCGCGACCTCGGCGGCAGCCTCGACCTGCGTGCGCCGCGCGACGAGGCGGACGACGACGCCCGCCTCCCGCCCGCGACACCCGGCGACATCCCGCCGCCGCGCGTGCCCGAACGCCGCCTGCGCCGCGACTGGTGGATCCACAGCTTCAGCCAGCTGCATCGCCAGCATGCGCACGGTGCGCAGGCGTTGGCCGAAGAGTCGCCCGCCGACGACGAGCGCCCGCTCGTGGTGGTCGACGCGATCGATCCGGCGTTGCTGCGTTTTTCCGGCACGCGCTTCGGCAACGCGCTGCACCATGCGCTCGAACACGTCGACTTCGCCGCGTGGCGCGACGCGCAGGACGCACCCGCCGACCAGGTCGACATCCTGCGCGACGCGTTGCGCTCGCAGGACTATCCCGACACCGACCTCGACGCGGGCGTACGCGAACTCGCGCCCCTCGTCGCGCGCACCCTGAACGCCCCGCTCCCCGAAGGCGTGCGCCTGTGCGACGTCCCCGACGCCGACCGCATCGCCGAACTGGAATTCCACTTCACCCTCGCCGACGCCGATGCGCATGCCTTCCTGGCGTTGCTGCAGGCGCACGGGATTGCGCGCGGTCGCCGCGACTTCGGCGCGTGGCCGCGCTTGTCCGGCCTGATGACGGGCAAGATCGATCTCACGTATCGCGTCGACGGGCGCCTGTACGTCGTCGACTACAAGTCCAATCGCTTGCCTGCGTACGACACGCAGGCGCTGGCCGACGCCATGGGCGCCAGCGAGTACGACCTGCAGGCCTTGCTGTACGTGGTCGCCGTGCATCGCTGGATGCGCTTGCGACGGGGCGCCGGGTATTCGATGGCGACGCATTTCGGCGGCGTGCGCTATCTGTTCTGCCGCGGGCTGGATGCGACGGACGCCGTCCCCGGCCTCGCCGTCCCGGAATTCCCCGCCGCGCTCGTCGAAGCCGTCGACGCGTTGCTGATCGGAGGCCACGCATGAAGCGCACCGCCGACGACGCACCGCGCGCCTTCGATCGCGCCTTCGCCGATCTGCTGCGCCGTCGCGCGCCGGACACGCATCCGCGCGTGTTGCGCGCCGCCGAACAGGCCGCATTCGCGATCGCGGAAGGCCACGCCGGATTCGCGCTCGCGGATTCGGATGACGACGCCAGCACCCTGCGCGATGCATTGCGCGCCTCGCCCTGGGTCGCGACGCCCGACGCGGATGCAGCCGCCGATCCCGCGATGCCGCTCGTCCTCGAAGGCGACCTGCTCTACCTGCGCCGCTATCGCGAATACGAACGCCGCCTCGCGCTGGGCCTGCGCCGCATCGCCGCGGCCGACATGCCCGACGACAGCGTCGACGCACTCGACCCCGTCTTCGCCCAACTGTTCCCGCCCGCCACGCGCGATCCGCAACAAGCCCGCGCCGCCGCGCTCGCATTGCGCCATCCGTTGCTGCTCGTCACCGGCGGGCCCGGCACGGGCAAGACCACCACCATCGCGCGCCTGCTGATCCTCGCGGTGGCGCAAGCGCGCGCCGCCGGACGTCCGGCACGCATCGCACTCGCTGCACCGACGGGGCGCGCCGCCGAACGCATGGCGCAAAGCCTACGCAGCGCCGTCGCCGCATTGCGCGAGGCAGGCGTCGACCCCGCGCTGTGCGATGCATTGCCGCTCGAAGCCGGCACGCTGCATCGCCTGCTCGGCACGATCCCGGAACGCCCGCGCTTCCGCCACGGCGCCGACCTCCCGCTCGCGTTCGACCTGGTCGTCGTCGACGAAGCCTCGATGGTCGATCTCCCGCTGATGTGCAAGCTCGTCGAAGCCGTGCCCGAAGGCGCGCGCCTGATCCTGCTCGGCGACCGCGACCAGTTGCCGTCGGTGGAAGCGGGCGACGTGTTGTCCGCGATCGCCGACGCCGCGACGCCGGTCGATGACATCGGTGGTGATGCGCTGGCGACGCTCGCCACGCGAATCCCCGCCGCCGCAGGCTTCGGCGGCATCCGCGTCGAACTCCGCCGTGCATGGCGCCAGTCCGATGCGCTCGAACTCGCGCCGCTCGCCACCGCCGTCCGCGACGGCGACGCCGACACCGCGCTCGACCTGCTGCGCGGCAACGCGTTGCAAGGCGTGCACTTCCACGAAGACATCGACGATCCGTTGTCGCCCGCGTTGCGAGACAGCTTGCTGGCCCCCTGGCGCATGCTCGGCGCCGTCGATGCCACGTCGTCCGACGACATCGATGCCGCCCTCGCCCTCGCGCAGCACGCGCGCGTGCTCACCGCATTGCGCAACGGGCCGCAAGGCGCGGGCCCGCTCGGCGCGCGCATCGAAGAAGCGCTCGCGGGCGCGCAGCGCGCACCGTATTTCCACGGCCGCCTCATCGCGATCACCGAAAACAGTTATCGCCACGGCCTGTTCAACGGCGACCTCGGCCTGTGCCTGCGCAGCGAAGACGGCACGGCGGTGTGGTTCCGCACCGCTGCGGGATTGCGTCCGTTCCATCCCGGTGCGTTGCCCGCGCATGCCGGCGCGTTCGCGATGACCGTGCACAAGGCGCAGGGTTCGGAGTTCGACACGGTGTGGCTGCAGTTGCCGAAGCAACCTGCGCGCACGCTCTCGCGCGAGTTGATCTACACCGCGATGACGCGCGCACGCACCACGCTGCACGTGTGCGCATCGGAAGCCGCATTGCGCGCTGCGCTGGCAGTGCGCGCACAACGCGTTTCGGGGCTTGCTGCGCGTTTGCGTCGCGTGAGTGACGATTTCGTTGCGATTCGCTGAACAGGCAAGCGCCCGCTTCGCGCAGTGATGTTGCCGATGATTCATGCAATCGCGTGCGCTCTTCACTGTCGCTCTACCAGCGCGTGCGCAACATCCGCCTTCGCCGCGTCGCTTGACGCGTCGTCCCCCAAAGAATCCAGGAGCTACACCATGAGCGACATCAAGAAGGACCACAGCGTCGGTGAAGGTACGGGCGCAGTGACCGGTGCAGTGACCGGTGCCGCCGTTGGTTCGGCCGCGGGCCCGATCGGTACCGTGGTCGGTGCGATCGCCGGTGGCGTGCTCGGCGCGAAGGCTGGCGGCGCGGTGGCCGAAGCCGTCAACCCGACCGAATACAACGATCACTTCAAGAACACGTATCGCGAAACCCCGTACTACAACAGCAGCCGCGAGTGGAACGACTACGAGCCGGCGTACAAGTACGGCTACGACACCTATGGCCAGTACAAGGGCCAGCGCTTCGAAGACGTCGAAAGCAACCTCGAAGCCGGTTGGGACACCACGAAGGCCAACTCGCGCCTGGCGTGGAGCGAAGCCCGCGGCGCCGTGCGCGATGGTTGGCATCACATCGAACGCGCGATGCCGGGCGACGCCGACCGCGACGGTCGCTAAGCCCAGCAAGTGACAAGACTCGCGGTGGCCCCTTGCCCTCACCGGCACGGGGCGCCGCAAGACGAGCCGGCAGGGATCGCCGGACGCAAAGGCCGCCTCGCGCGGCCTTTGCTTTTTCACGGCTTCACTCTGGTTGAACAGCCGCCGCCCTAGCGTGCGATCTCGACAGGAGGCCTGCCCATGAGCATCTTGAAGAAGGACCACATCGTCGGCACCGGCGGTGGTGCGCTGGCCGGCGGTGCAGCCGGAGCCGCGATCGGCACGGTGGTGGGCGGTCCGCCCGGCATGGCCATCGGCGGCGTGGTGGGCGTGGCGCTCGGCGCGATGGCGGGCGACCGCCTCTCCGAGGCACGCGATCGCCGCGAGAACCTCGGCCATTTCCAGCAGATCTTCCAGTCGATGCCCTACTACCGGCACGGCCTGGACTGGACCGACTACGAGCCGGCCTATCGCTTCGGTCTCGAAAACTACGAACGCGCCGACGGCCAGTCCTTCGCCGACATGGAGTCGACGCTGCAAGGGGCCTGGGAAGCGAACGCGCGGTTCGGTTCGCGGTTGGGCTGGCTGGAAGCACGGCCCGCGGTCGAACATGCATGGCGCTCGCTCGACGAAGCGCTGGGGCGTTCCGAACACCAGCCGCCACCGCGCTGAACATCGTCCTGGACACGCCTGCCCGTTACCATGGCGGCCCCCACGCAGGGCCGCCTTCCCGATGAGCGACGACACCCGCAACGACGTCTCCCGCAAGCAAGCCGAGGAAGCCGTGCGCACGCTGCTGCGCTGGTCCGGCGAAGATCCCGCGCGCGAAGGCCTGCTCGACACGCCCAAGCGCGTGGTGAAGGCCTACGAAGACTGGTTCAGCGGCTACGCGCTCGATCCCGACGACTACCTGCAGCGCACCTTCGAGGAAGTCGAGGGCTACGACGAACTCATCGTGCTGCGCGACATCCAGTTCGAAAGCCACTGCGAACACCACATGGCGCCGATCATCGGCCGCGCGCACGTGGGCTACCTGCCCGACGGCAAGGTGGTGGGCATCAGCAAGCTCGCGCGCGTGGTCGAGGCGTATGCACGCCGCTTCCAGGTGCAGGAGAAGATGACGGCGCAGATCGCCGGCTGCATCCAGCGCGCGCTGCATCCGCTGGGCGTGGGCGTGGTGATCGAAGCGGCGCACGAATGCATGACCACGCGCGGCGTGCACAAGCGCGGCGTGAGCATGGTGACGTCCACGATGCTCGGCACGTTCCGCGAAGACGCGCGCACGCGTTCGGAATTCCTCAAGTTCATCTCGGTCGGCCAGAACCGCTGATGGCCGAAGCCGCCGCGCCGCTCGATTGCCTGGTGATCGGCGCGGGCCCCGCGGGCCTCACGGCAGCGACCTACCTCACGCGTTTCCATCGCCGCAGCCTCGTGGTCGACGCCGGGCGCAGCCGCGCGCGCTGGATCCCGAAGAGCCACAACTGCCCGGGCTTCCCGTTCGGCGTGGCCGGCACGGAACTGCTCGACAAGTTGCGTTCGCAGGCGCAGGGCTACGGCGCGGAGATCGTGTCCGGCTGCATCGCGAAGCTGGAACGCGACGCGGTAACGGGCGTGTTCACCGCCATCGCCGAAGACGGCACGCGCTGGGAAGCCACCTGCGTGATCCTCGCCACCGGCATCGTGGACAAGATGCCGGCGATGCCGGGCCTGGAAGAGGCCATCGCCAACAACGTCGTGCGCATGTGCGCGGTGTGCGATGCGTACGAAGCCAGCGACGACCACATCGCGGTGTACGCGCCGGTGGACGAAGCGATCCGGCACGCCGTGTTCCTGCGCACGTTCTCGCGCAGCGTGGCGGCGGTGCGCTCGGAACCCGGCGAACCCGATCCCGAACTCGCCGCACTCGCGCGCGAGGCCAAGGTCGCGGTGCTGCCCGTCGCGAAGAGCCTCGAACACGACGGCCGCTGCTGCGTCTTCAAGCTGGAAGACGACAGCGCGCATCGATTCGACACCGTGTATCCGGTGCTGGGCGGCGACGGTCAATCGAAACTCGGCGCCGCGCTGGGGGCGACGGTCGACGGGAACGGCGAAATCGAAACGGACGATCGCCAGCAGACGAGCGTCGACGGGTTGTACGCGATCGGCGACGTGGTGACGGGGCTCAACCAGATCAGCGTCGCGGTGGGCCACGCCGCGGTCGCGGCGACGGCGATCCACAATCGCCTGCCGCGCAACTTCCGCGAGGATCCGGAAGCGCAACCGGAGACGGCGGCGGAGCTGCCGTCTCCGTAACGGCACTCAGTGCTGCGTGATCCGCCCCCGCGGCTTCGGGCCGCGCGGTTCGTTCTGGATCATCGGGTCGCACGGGATCGTGGCGCCCCCGGCCTGCGCATCGGCCACGACGATCGCGTAGTCCGCGTCTTCCGCCTGCGTGTTGGCATCCATGATCACGCCGGACGCGTCGTCCCCCTGCGCCCAGCTCAGCTGGTGGTAGGGATCGTCGGTGAAGTGCACGTGGTCGATGGTGTAGCGCTGGTCCTTGTCGACGTGCACGTCGATCAGCGCCGGCCCATCGCCCACCTTGGTCTTCAACCCGCCCTTGTCCTGGTAACCGCCCGAGTACTTGAAGCTGTACATCAGGCCGTTGGACGCGATGACCTGCTGCCAGCCATTGCCGCTCGAGGCGCCGGGCTTGACCTTCAGGGTGACGTGCTCGTGCTTGGACATGGTCGTGCTCCTCATTGGTGCACGATGCGGGGCATCGGGCCGCGGGGCTCGTTCTGGATCATGGGGTCGCAGTAGATCGTCGCGCCGTTGGCTTGCCCGTCGACGACCACGGTGACGTAGTCGCAGTTCTCCGCGACCGAATTCGCGTCGGTGATCGTGCCCGCGGACTGGCTGCCCGACGTGGGCGACCAGGACAACTGGTGCTGGGTGTCGTTGACGAAGTTCACGCCGAAGAGGGAATAGCGGTTGTCGGTGTCCACGCTGAGGGCAATCGTTGCCTGGCCGTCGCCCACCTTCGTCTTCAGGCCGCCGTTGTCGTTCTGGCCGCCGGAATACTTGAAGCTGTAGGGCTGCCCGTTGGAACCGGTGGTGTTGGTCCACCCGTTGCCGTTGCTGTTGCCCGGCTTGACCTTCAGGGTGACGGTTTCGTTCTTCGACATGGCGACGCTCCTGCTGAGGGGGAACCGCTTCGTTATCCACGCGGTTCGTTGTGGATCATGGGATCGCAACGCACGATCTGCCCCCTCGGATCGCGCACGACCACGCTGTACTTCACATCCATCCCGCTGGTGTTGGCGTTGTGGATGATCACGGCCGAATCCCCGTCCGGTTTCCAGCTCAGCTGGCCGTCCGGGTTGTCGTCGAACTCGACGTTCTCGACTTTCCATCGGTTGCCGACGACATCGATGCGGAACTCGACATGGCCGTCGTCCTTGCCGGCGTGCAGGTTGCCCTGGTCGTCGTGGCCGCCGAAATACTTGTAGCTGCCGTTGTCGTCGACGCGCAGCTTGGTCGTGCGCAGCTTGGCGTGGTCATCGGTTTGCATGGCTCTGTTCCTCAGCGTGCCGCGATCGCAGGCAGCGGCGGCAACGGTTGCAGGGGCGAGTAGGACGCGGCGACGAGCCTGCGGCGATATTCGCTTTCGGCGTCCGCGTCTCCGAGGTGGTGCAGCGTCCGGACCAGCGGATCCAGGCGGGCGAACGGGATGTCCTGCTCCGGCGTGTCGGCCAGCAGCAGCGTGCGTGCGTCGTGCCACGCGGTGTCGGCGGCCGCCGTGTTGCCGGCGTCCTGCGCCAGTTCGCCGTCGACCAGCGCCAGCCGCGCCAGCGGGACGCGCAGGTTGTCGTCCTTCGCCTGCTTCCACGTCGCGTCCATCGTGGCGTGCGCATCGGCGGCGTAACGGCGCGCCGCAGCGGCATCGTGCATCGCCAGCGCCACCTGCGCCTGCAGCACCGCCGCGCGCCCGCGCCATTCGCGCATGCGTGCGTCCTTCGGTTCTTCGGCGTGCGCGCGTTCGAGCACGGCGGTGGCGGCCGCGGCTTCGGGTGCGGCGCGTTCCGGCGTGCCCACGTCCAGTTGCGCGCGCCAGAACCGCGCGATGCCCTGCGCGGAAGCCCACTTGTGGTTCTTCGGATCCTGCGCCACCAACGCATCGGCTTGCGTGTTCGCCGCCTCGATCGCCGACCGCGCTTCGGCAAGCTTGCCGCGATGCGCGCGCACGTCGCCGAGCAGCAATTGCGCGTCCACCCAGTCCATGCGCAGGTTGGCGTCCTTCGGATCCGCGCGGCGCAGCGTGTCGAGGTTCGCCAGGTGCTCGTTGAAGAAGGCTTCGGCTTCCGACAACTTGCCCTGGCGCGACGCATTGCTGCCGAGCCACGACAGCACGGTGCCCATCTCGCCGCGCGTGCCCATGTCGGTCGGGCGCGTGCGCACCCATTCGCGGAACAGCGCGAGCTCCTTGCGCATCGCGCGTTCGGCCTCCGCGTGGCGCCCGCGCGATTCGTCCAACACCGCGAGGTTGTGGTGGCCGTACGCCACTTCCTTCTGCCAGTCGAAGTTGGTGCGATCCATCGCCGCCAGCTTCAGCGCGCTGTCGCGGTACCGGGTCAACCATTTTTCCGCGTCGTCCAGGCGATCCTGTTGCCAGGCGACGTAACCGATCCAGTACTCGGCCTGCGCGCGATCGAACAGGCGTTTGCCATCCGACGGCTTGCGCGCCTGCAAGGCGGCGCTGCGTGCGTAGGCTTCCTGGAACGCGCGCATCGCGGCCGCATGGTTGCCTTCGCCCAGGCGCACCTGGCCGATGCCGGTGAGCGAACGCGCCTGGGCTTCCAGCGCGGTGTCGTTGAGGTCGCGCGGCTGCAGGGTCGCGAAATACGTGGTGGCCTTGTCGTCGACCGAATGCATCAGGTCGAGGCGGCCCACCTTCGTGAGCTTCTCGCGCAGGTCGCCGAGCATGAAACCGAGCAGGTCTTCGGCCTGCACCTGTCGCCGCTGTGCATCGTTGCGCGCGACATACGCGCTCACCGCCAGCGTCGACGTCAGCGCCATGCCCGCGAGCGACGCCGCCGCGATGATGCCCATGCGCCGGTTGCGGCGTTGCGTTTCGCGCTGCACCAGCGCGTCGTAACCCACGCCGAGCAGGCCGGCGATGGTTTTCAGGAAGGCGCGTTCGCGGCCATCCCCTTGCGGGCGCGCATCCGCCGCGAGCGGGATGCGGCCATGGTCGATCGTGGCGGGCGGGAAGCATTCGTCGACGGTGGGGTCGCCATCGACGATGAAACAGAGCACGCGATCGGCGCGGCCCTGCTCGATGAAGGCGCGCACCTCCGCATCCACCCACTGCGAACGCGCGGCGGCGGGCGAGCAGATCACGACCAGGCTCGCCGACTCGGCCAGCGCTTCGCGGATCGTGCCGGTGAGGTCGCCGGCGCTGGGGAGTTCGTCGCGGTCGCGGAACATCGCGCCGAGCCGTGCAGGAATCGGGCCATCACGCCCCGGCGTGCCGACCAGGCGCGCGGGCACCCGGTAGCCTTCCAGCTTGCGCAGCAGCCAACGCGCCCATGCGGCGTCGTTGTGGCTGTAACTGAGGAAAGCGCGGTAGCGCACGGTCCGACCCCCCGGGGGAATGGGTGGAACGTTGGTCCAACGCCGCGCATCGCAGGCAGCGGACACCGTGCCGACAGACGGTGCGATATGCCCGATCGCCCGGTACCATCGGCGCCGGGGAGCGCCGTTTGCGGCGCGCAGTCATCCACAGCACAGACGCGCCGGCCACGGGCCGCGTGCGGGGAACCACGCGCCAATGATCGTCGGCATCGACCTCGGCACCACGCATTCACTCATCGGCACCTACTCGGAACACGGCCCACGGCTGTTCCCCAACGCACTCGGCGACGTCCTCACGCCGTCGGTGGTGAGCGTGGACGGCGACACGATCCTGGTCGGCCAGGCCGCGCGCGATCGCCTCGTCAGCCATCCGCAGCACACGGTGGCGGCGTTCAAGCGCTGGATGGGCACCAATCGCGAAACCTTCCTCGGCAAGCGTGCGTTCCGGCCCGAAGAGTTGTCGGCGCTCGTGCTGCGCTCGCTCGTCGCCGATGCCGAAGCCGCGCTCGGCGAACGCGTGACCGATGCGGTGATCAGCGTGCCGGCGTACTTCTCCGATGCGCAACGCAAGGCCACGCGCGCCGCGGGCGAACTCGCCGGCCTGCGCGTGGAGCGCCTGGTCAACGAACCCACCGCCGCGGCGCTCGCCTACGGCCTGCAGCAGCGCGACCGCGAGTCCCGTTTCCTCGTGTTCGACCTGGGCGGCGGCACCTTCGACGTGTCGATCCTCGAGATGTTCGAAGGCGTCGTCGAAGTGCATGCCAGCGCGGGCGACAACTATCTCGGCGGCGAGGATTTCCTCGGCGTGCTGCTGCAGGCCTTCTTCGACGACCAGGGCGTGAAGGTGTCCGCGCTCGAAGCGATGGAACTGGCCCGCGTGTCGCGCGCGCTGGAGCTCGCCAAGCGCACGCTGAGCGGCGCTTCGGAAGCGAGCGTCGACGTGCAGCTGGGCGGCAAGCCGGTGCAGTGGACGATCGACGAAGCGCGCTTCCTGCGCCTGTGCGAACCGCTGGTGCAGCGCATGCGCGCGCCGCTGGAACGCGCGATGCGCGATGCGAAGCTGTCGCCGTCGCAGCTCGACGAAATCCTGCTGGTCGGCGGCGCGAGCCGCATGCCGATGGTCGCGAAGATGGTGTCGCGCATGTTCGGCCGCCTGCCGCTGCGCCACATCGATCCCGACCAGGCCATCGCGCTCGGCGCCACCGTCGCCGCGGGCCTGAAGGCGCGCGACGCACGACTGGAAGAAGTCATCCTCACCGACGTGTGCCCATACACGCTCGGCACCGAAGTGGCGCGCCAGAGCGAGGACGGCACGTACCAGGCCGGCTTCTTCCAGCCGATCATCGAACGCAACAGCACCGTGCCGGTGAGCCGCGAAGACCAGTTCTTCCCGATCCAGGACCACCAGAAGGTGCTCGCGTTGCCGGTGTTCCAGGGCGAGAACCCGATGGTCGCCAACAACGTGCGCCTGGGCGAGATCCAGGTGAAGCTGGATCCGCGCCGCCCGAAACACGAGAACGGCGTGACCGTGCGCTTCACGTACGACGTCGACGGCCTGCTGCAGGTGGAAGTCACCGAGCACGCCACCGGCAAGCGCCACGAACTCGTGCTCGAACAGAATCCGGGGTTGCTGAGCGCCGCGGAGATCCGCGAGCGCCTGGCGAAACTCGAAGGGCTGAAGATCCACCCGCGCGAACACCAGGAAAACCTGGCGGTGCTGGCGCGCGCCGAGCGCTTGTACGAGGAATACCTCGGCGCACGCGCGACGCTGGCGCAATGGATCGCCGCGTTCCGCGCGGCGCTGGATTCGCAGGACACCGCGCGCATCGACCACGACCGCAAGGCGTTCTCCGCGGGCCTGGACGAGATCGAGGCCAACGCATGAATCCGCTGCAGCGCCTCGGCCTGCCGGCCGGGGCGGACGTGCGCGCCGTGAAGCGGGAATATGCGACGCGCCTGAAGGGCATGCGGCCGGACGTGGATCCGGACGGATTCCAGCAGCTGCATGCGTGGTACCAGGACGCAATGCAGTTCGTGCAGTGGCGCGATGCGCAGGCCGTCGCCGGTGTCGATGCGGACGAAGCAGACACCGAAGCCGAAGCCGAATTCGAAAGCGCCGGCGATGACGACGCAGCCCCGGTGACGATCGCCCGCATCCGCATGACGCAGCCTGCGTGGCAGCCGTCCACGCGCGTGCCTGCCGTGGTGGATGCGCCGGTCGAAGCACCGTTCGACGCGCAGGCGTTCTACGAAGACTTCATCGCGCGCGCGACGCTCGACGACGAACGTCGCCTGCGCGACTGGCTCGAGGCGCATCCGGCGTTGTGGTCGCTGGACGGCAAGCAATCGGCGGGCCGGTTGCTGGTCCAGCGTTTGTTCGACGACGCGCCCGCGCTGCGGAACGCGTTGTTCGACGACACGCTGCAGTTCTTCGGCCTCGCCCAGGTGCAGCGCAACGTGGACGCCGCGGCGCTGCTGCGATTGCGGCGGCGCATGCACGTGCGTTACCTGCTCGCCAACAAGCGCCAGCTGTTCCGCATCGTGCGCGGACCCGACGGCAGGCCGGGCGAGAAGGAGGCCGAGGCGATCCTGCGCCAGGTGACCCGTCCGTTGAAGTTCGCGCAGGCCTGGTGGTTCGGCGTGCGCAACGGGCCCAGGCGGGTGTGCGATTTCCTGCTGCGCGTGGACGGCGGACGCCTCGACTTGCCGCCCCCGGTGGAACCGGCGCAGGTGAAGTTCTTCATGGAGGCCTGCACCACGTCGGCGTTGCGCCTGCCGCGCCTTGCGATCGGCGGCACGTGGGCGCTGGCCTTCGCGTGGTTCGTCACGCTGGTGACGTCGATCCGCTACGACACGCACTGGTTGCGCGAAACGCTCATCGATTTCGCATGGTCGCCCCTGTGGGCGGCGGCGATGTACCTGCCGTGGTTGTGCTTCACCGTCCCGCTGCGCTGGCTGTTCAACTGGCAGGCCGCCCCGGACCAGGCGCCCACGCGGTGGCCATGGTTGCGAACGCTTGCGGTGCCGCTGCTCGTGGTGTCGATGTTCGTGGCGTGGGCGGCCACCGACAACCTCGCGTGGATGTTCGCGTTGGCGCCCGCGATTTCCGCGCTCGCGTTCTACCGTTTCATGCGACGCGGCGGCCACCGGATTCCGACGCTGAACATCGCGTACGCACTCCTGTACGTGTTCCTGGCCGCCTTGTGGCCGGTGACGCTGACGGCGGCGCTGGTGTTGTGGATGGTCGATACGTTCCGGCATCGCAGCCTGCCGCGGTATCGCAATGCTTGATGCCCTCGCGTGGTTCGGCCTGGGCTCCGGCGCAAGCGTCCGCGACCTGAAACGCGCGTACGCACAGCGGTTGAAGGCTGCGCGGCCCGACGAGGACCCGGCAGGGTTCCAGCAGTTGCGCGCAATGTACGAAGCCGCGTGCTGGATGATCGACGACGACGCGGACGTTGCGGTGATGCCGGCGAACCAGGCCATCCACGCGCCGATCGGGGCCGTCGTATCGCCGGAACCGGACGCATCCGCGCAGTCGATCGACACGCTCCATCCCGCGCTGCTGGCGTTCGGCCGCGCGGACGATGCGGCGGGATTGCGAACGTGGCTGCTCGCGCAGGACGTGCTGTGGTCGCTCAAGCACAAGGGCGAGGCGGCAAGCGACATCGCCACGATGCTGTGGGAGGAACTGCCGCCATTCGGCGAGCACGCGTTCGATGTGCTCGCCGGCTTCTTCGACGAGTGGCAGATCGATCGCGGTCGCGATCCGGTCCAGGTGGCACTGCTGCGCGAAACGCTGATCGTGCGCTGGTACCTGCTGCCGGAGCATGCGAGCGACCTGGCGCGCGCGATGATCGACAGGCACCTCGCCGCGACGCCACGCGCCGCGAACGCATGGGTCCGCCAGCTGAAGCGGCCGTTCGCGCGTTGGCAGGTACTGCTGTTCTCGCTGATCCCCGGTGTTCCCACGCGCCTGCACGCGCTGCTCCAATGGCTCGGTGTTTCGCGGATCGCGCTGCCGCCGGAGATCGACCCGCGCCAGGTCACTTTCTGGAACGCCGCCGGGAATCGCACCGTACTGTCGGAACCTCGCACGCTGGTCGGGTTGTCGCGCGCGGCGGCCTACGCCTTTGCCACCACCCTGCCGTTCGCGCACACGATGGCCAACGCCATCGCGTTCGCCATGAATACGGCGGGCATCGCCTTTGCCTATGCACTCGGATGGTTCGCAGTGGCGATGACTTCGGAGTCGCGCAGGGGCCCGGCCGCGCCGCTCGTCCTGCCAGGCCTGATGTTCGGCCTGCTCTGCGCTGCCTCGATGATGAAGGGCTGTCTCGCCGGCTGACGGGCCACGCTAGACTGCGCGCCTGTCGTCCATCCGCGGGAATCCCCAGTGACTTCCGACGCCCCCACCGGCGCCCATCCCGGCGCGCGCAAGGCCGCGACCGTCTTCATCTTCGTCACCGTCCTGATCGACATCATGGCGTTCGGCCTGATCATTCCCGTGCTGCCGCACCTGGTGCAGGAGATGGCCGGCGGCGACATGGTGACGGCGGCGAAATGGGTCGGCATCTTCGGCGTGCTGTTCGCCGCCATCCAGTTCGTCAGCTCGCCGGTGCAGGGCGCGATGTCCGATCGCTTCGGGCGCCGGCCGGTGATCCTGTTGTCGTGCCTGGGCCTGGGCGTGGACTTCATCTTCATGGCCCTGGCGCAAACGCTGCCCTGGCTGCTGGTGGGGCGCGTGATTTCCGCGATCTTCGCGGCCAGCTTCACCACGGCCAACGCCTACATCGCGGACGTCACCGAGCCGTCGAAGCGCGCGCAGGCGTTCGGCATGCTCGGCGCCGCATTCGGCCTGGGCTTCATCGTCGGCCCGATCATCGGCGGCACGCTCAGTGGCATCGACATCCGCCTGCCGTTCTGGGCCGCGGCGGGACTGGCGCTGGTCAACTTCTGCTATGGCCTGTTCGTGCTGCCCGAGTCGCTGCCCAAGGCGCGACGTTCCGCGCGCATCGACTGGGCGCACGCCCATCCGTTCGGTTCGATGAAGCTGCTGGCGCGCTATCCGGCGATCTGGGGCATGGTCGCGGTGGTGTTCCTGCTCAACCTCGCGCACTACGTGTATCCGAGCGTCTTCGTGCTGTTCGCCGATGCCGCGTACGGCTGGGGCCCCCGCACGGTGGGTTACGTGCTCGGCGTCGTCGGCGTCCTCAGCGTGATCGTCAACGCCGTGCTGGTGAAGCGCGTCGTCGCGAAGTTCGGCGAACGCCGCGCGTTGCTGATCGGGCTGTCGTGCGGCGTGGTCGGCTTCGCGATCTACGGACTGGCGCCCACGGGCGCGGTGTTCCTGATGGGCATGCCGATCATGGCGTTGTGGGCGCTGGCGATGCCGGCGACGCAATCGATGGTGACGCGCCTGGTGGGGCCCGAAGTCCAGGGGCGCGTGCAGGGTGCGTTGACGAGCCTGGCGAGCCTGGCGGGCATCATCGCGCCGGCGATCTACACCTCGGTGTTCGCGCTCTTCATCGGCCCGCATGCGCCGGCGAAGTTGCCGGGTGCGCCGTTCCTGCTGGCCTGCGCGTTGCTGGCCAGCGCGGGCCTGGTGGCGTGGCGCTTCATCCGCACGCACGCCGAACTGCAAGTGGACGGTCCGCTGCCCGCGCCCGCGAATCCAGGCGAAGGCTGATCGCGCGTCAGCGTTCGAGGATGGCGACGACGCCCATGCCGCCGGCGGTGCAGATGGAGATCAGGCACCGTCCGCCGCCGCGCTGTTTCAGTTCCTTCGCGGCGGTGGCGACGATGCGCGCACCGGTGGCCGCGAACGGATGACCCGCCGCAAGCGATGAGCCGTTGGGATTGATCTTCGCCGGATCGATGCGCCCCATCGGCGCGTCGAGGCCGAGGCGCGAGCGGCAGTATTCCTCGCTCTCCCATGCGCGCAGCGTGCACAGCACTTGCGCTGCGAAGGCTTCGTGGATCTCGTAGATGTCGAAGTCCTGCAGCGTCAGGTTATTGCGGCGGAGCATGTCCGCCACCGCGATCGTCGGCGCCATCAGCAGGCCTTCGCCATGCACGAAGTCCACCGCGGCGACCTGTGCATCGCGCAGGTGGCACAGCACTTCGAGGTCGTGCGCCAACGCCCATTCGTCCGTCGCGACGAGGCACGCGGCCGCGCCATCGGTGAGCGGCGTGGAATTGCCCGCGGTGAGCGTGCCGCGCCCGCTGGTGCGATCGAACGCGGGCTTGAGCGTGGCGAGCTTCTCGATCGAGGTATCGGGCCGCAGGATGTTGTCGCGCGACACGCCGCGGAAGCTCACGACCAGGTCGTCGAAGAACCCGCGGTCGTACGCGGCAGCCAGCTTGTGGTGCGAGGCGGCGGCGAGTTCGTCCTGCGAATCGCGCGAGATGTTCCACTGCTTGGCCATGTCCTCGCAGTGGTCGCCCATCGACTTGCCGGTGCGCGGCTCGGCCACGCCCGGGAAGTCCGGCTTGAGTTCGCGCGGATGGAAGCCCTTGAACGCGGCGAGCTTGTCCTTGGTGGTCTTGGCCATGGCCGCGGCGAGCAGGCGGCGGCGGAATTCCTGGCCGTAGACGATCGGCACGTCGGACGTGGTGTCCGCACCGCCGCCGACGCCGACTTCGATCTGGCCCGTCGCGATCTTGCCCGCGATGTGCACGATCGCGTCGAGCGAGGTGCCGCACGCGCGCTGCAGGGTGATGCCGGGCGTGAGCGGCGACAGGCCGGACGACAGCGTGGCTTCACGCCCGAGGTTCCAGTCGCTGGAGTGCTTGATGACGGCGCCGAGCGCCACTTCGCCGAGCTGCTGGCCGTGCAGGCCGAACTTTTCGACCAGCGCACCGAGCGTCCGCACCGACATGCCCAGGTTGCCCACGTCCGCATAAGCGGTGTTCTGCTTGCAGAAGGGAATGCGGACGCCGCCGAGAATGGCGACGGGACGGCCGTGCAGCATCGAGGCACCTCGTGGATCACGGCCCGCGCGTCGCGCGCGGGCATAATGCGCCGCAGTGTAAACCCGCCCCTGTGCGGGGCCAATCCACGAGCCCGGACGACAGATGAACGACACGACGCCGGACCTGCAATTGCTCGGCGCCCTCGCCCTCGAGCTCAAACCGGGCTCGCAAGCCGCGCTGCATGCGCTCGACCAGGGCGCCGCGGGCACGCTGGCGCAGCACATTGCACGGGATTTGTCGGGGTTTTCCCCCGAAGCCAGCGAATTGCAACTGGTCACCGTGGGTGCGCATTACGACGTGGTCGAACTGCTGCGGCCGGGTTGGCCGCTGCATCGCGAACTCGACCAGCTCGCCGCGCGGGCCCCGGGCGACGCGCGCGGGCGCGTGATCGCCTTCGGCGCGCATGCGGCGCAGTTGCCGGGCGCATTGTCGCCGCAACCCGAACACGCGGGCGGGCCGCTGCGCCTGGTGCCCTTCGTGCTCGGCGGTGACGCCGACATCGCCGCGCGCATCGGCGATCGCTTCGAACGCGAGTTGATGGAGCGCGGGATGGCGGGCGCTGCGACGGCGTTGTTCGCGCAGGAAACCTTCGGCCTGCAGGTGGAGCACGCGCGCTATCTCACGCTGCACGACCTCGCCGCGATGATGGCGCTGCAGTACGAACACGCCGGCCTCGCGCCGTTGTGGCCCGTGCTGGAAGCCGCGCTGCTCGCCCCCGATGCGGAAGAATGGCTCGAGGCCGGGTCGGAACCCGTCGTGCATTACGCCGATCGCGAAGCGCGCATCGCGTTGTTCACGCCCGAAGCGTGGCGCACGCGCTACATGCCGGACGCCGCGCACGCATCGGAAGGCGACTGCGATCGGCTCGAACGCGCGTTCGAACATTTCCAGGCACGCCAGCGCCAGTTCGCCGCGGTGTTGCAGGCGCACGGCATCCCGGTGAACTTCGTGCATTGCGATGCCGGCGTGGATTCGCACGCCGAGCTCGCCTAAGTCTTCGCGAAGAAGATCCGGTACCCCTCGTCCTGCATGCCCAGCGCTTCGTAGGTGCGCTGCGCGTTGGCGTTCTCGCGTTCGACGTACAGGCGCAAGCCGACCACGCCCGGCGTGTCCTTCGCCAACGTCTCCACGTGTTTGTACAGCGCGGCGAACACGCCCTTGCGCCGGTGTTCGCGTGGCACGTACACGCTCTGGATCCACCACCAGTCGCCGTTGCGCCAGTCGCTCCATTCGGTGGTGAGCATCAGCGTGCCGACCGGGATGCTGAGCACTTCCGAGCCTGCGACCGACGCGTTCTGCATCGCGATGAAGTAACGCGCCTTCGCCGGTTCGGCGATGCCCGTCGCGACGCCCGCGCGCACCGTGTCGTGGTCGAGTTGCTTGTGTTCGGTTTCCAGCGCCATCGCGGCCGCCCATTCGGCGAGCAACGGGGCGTCGGCCGCGTGCGCGGTCCGCACGCGGTAGACCGCGGCGGTCATCCCTTCACCTGGATCACGCCGCACGCCACGCGCGCACCGCTGTTGCCGGAGGGCTGCGTCATGTAGTCATCCGCGGCTGCGTGCACGACGAGCGCGCGGTTGGCGATGTCGTTCGCCGCACCGCCGCCCAGCGTCACGTTGGACAGGTGGATGTCGAGCTGCACCTGGCCATTGCCGTCGGCGGTGACGTTGTCCATGTCGCCCGCGTGGTGCGTGGCCGTGCCGGCGCGGCCGTGCGCACTGGCCGTCGGATTGAAATGCCCGCCCGCGCTGCTCGCATCGGCGGCGCTGCAATCGCCTTTGTCGTGCACGTGCAGGCCATGCACGCTGCCGGGCTGGAAGCCGCCGATCGTGCCGGTGAGATGCACGCCGTCGCGCATCGGCGCCAGCATCACGCGGCCACTGACGAGGCTGCCCGAGGCGGGCGCAAGGTTGACCAGCGCGGATTTCGCCGTGCTCTGCGGTGCGGGCGCCGCGGGCGGTGCCGGCGGTTTGGTCGCGCACGCGGTGACGCCGAGGGCGACGAACAGGGTGAGCGATGCATGGCGCATGGCAATTCCTCCGTGAAAGGGATCAGCGACGCTTGCGGCCGGGCCCGAGCTTGCGGGTCACCGTGTTACGTCCGAGTCCAAGGCGCGAAGCGGCTTCGCCGCGGTGGCCGTGGGTGTGTTCCAGGGCGGCATCCAGCAGGATCCGGTCGAGCTTGGCCTTGGCTTCCGCATGCAGGTCGGCGTCGCCGGCCTCGATGCGGGCGCGGGCCCAGCGTGCGAGGGCGGCTTCCCAGTCGTCGGCGTCGACGGATGCACGCGGTGAAGCGCGCAAGGCGGCTTCGAGATCGGCGACGCCCACGGTATCGGCGGGCGCCAGCGCGGCGACGCGCCAGCAGAGGTTCTCGAGTTCGCGCACGTTGCCGGGCCAGTCGTGCGCGCGCAGGCGTGCAAGCGCGGCCTTGGCGAAATGTTTCGGCGGTGCGTCCAGCTTGCGCGCGGCCGCGGCGAGGAAGCGTTCGGCGAGCGCGGGCACGTCGTCGGTGCGTTCGCGCAACGGTGGCAGGTGCAGGCGCACGACATCGAGGCGATGCAGCAGGTCCGCGCGGAAGCGCCCTTCGGCGGCGAGTGCATCGAGGTCCTGGTGTGTCGCCGCGATCACGCGCACGTCGACGCGGATCAGTTCGCGCCCGCCGACGCGGAAGAACTCGCCTTCGGCCAGCACGCGCAGCAGCCGCGTCTGCAGCGACGCCGGCATGTCGCCGATCTCGTCGAGGAACAAGGTGCCGCCGTCGGCTTGTTCGAAGCGGCCGACGTGGCGCTTCGTCGCCCCCGTGAACGCGCCGGCCTCGTGGCCGAACAATTCGCTCTCGAGCAGTTCGGCGGGAATCGCGGCAGTGTTGAGCGCGACGAACGGCCGATGCGCGCGCGGCGATTCGCGATGCAGCGCGCGCGCGACGAGCTCCTTGCCGGTGCCCGTTTCGCCGGTGATGAGCACCGACAACGGCGCCTGCGCGAGCCGCCCGATGCTGCGGAACAACGCGCGCATCGCGGGCGTTTCGCCGATCAGCTCGGTGCCGGGCATCGCGGGTGCGACGCGCGCGACGGCCGCGCCCTCCCCCGCTTCCGGCAACGCGCGCGCGACCAGCGCGACGGCGGCATCGAGGTCGAAGGGCTTCGACAGGAATTCGTACGCACCGCCGCGGAACGCGCCCGCCGTGCTCGCGATGTCGGTGTACGCGCTCATCACGATCACCGGCAACTGCGGCGCAGCCTGCTTGAGCTTGTCGAGCAGCGTGAGCCCGTCTTCGCCCGGCATGCGCACGTCGGTGAACAACAACGCCGGCGCACCGCGATCGCGCAAGGCCGCCAGCGCATCGCGCGCGTTCTCGAAGCCATCGACGGCGTGGCCCGCTTCGCGCAACGCGGTGGCGAGGACGAAGCGCACGGCGCGATCGTCGTCCACGATCCAGATGCGGCGCGCATCATTCGCCATCGGTACCCTCCTCCGCTGCCGTCCACGACGGCAGCAACAACGTGAACACCGTGTGGCCCGGGCGCGAGCGATAGGCGAGCGAGCCGCGATGCTCGCGCGCGACCTGTTGCGCGAGCGCCAGCCCAAGGCCGCTGCCCGCGGCATGGCCGCTCACCAAGGGCAGGAAGATGCGTTCGGCCAGTTCTTCCGGCACGCCGCGTCCGTCGTCGACGATCTCGACGCGGATGGCGAGCGGATGCAGCGTGTCGCCGATGCGCACCTGGTGTTCGGCGCGCGTGCGCAGCGTGATGTTGGCGGCGCCGGCTTCGATCGCGTTGCGCACGAGGTTCCAGGTGCTTTGCGTGAGGCGATCGGGATCGCCGAGCACGTCGGGCAACGATGGGTCGTAATCGCGCACGAGGCGCACCGCCCAGCCTGCGTCGGTTTCCGCAAGGCGCAATACGCGTTCGAGTACGACGTGGATGTTGAGCGGTTCGAACGGGCGTGGCGGCGCGGGCGACAGCAAACGATCGAGCAGCGCGGTGAGGCGATCGACTTCGGATTCGACGAGCGCGGTGAGTTCGCGGCCGGTGGCATCGTCGGCGACGCGGCGCGCGAGCAATTGCGCGGCGCCTTTCAGGCCCGCGAGCGGATTGCGCAGTTCATGCGCGAGGCCTTTCAGCGCCGCGGACAACGCACTCGGCAACAACTGCGCGGGATCCTCGCCGGGAAATTCGTCGACCGGATGCGCTTCCACCCACCAGCCGCCCGCATCGCGCGCGGACAACGCGACGTCGGCGAAGCGCGGCGCATCGCTGCCGGGGAAGGCGAGGGGAATGCGGCGCAGGCGCGCGCCTTCGAGCGCGGGATCGGACAGGGCGCGCGCGAACGCATCGCCTTCGAACTCGAGCGCCGCCAGCGGCACGCCCATCAACCGCTTCGCGCTGACACCCAGCCATCGCGCACACGCCGCGTTCGCCCCTTCCACGCGGCCATCGGCGCCCGTCCAGGCGATGGGCGTGGTGAGCAGGTCGAAGGCGAGGGCGCGGTCGGACATTGCACCAATGTAGTGCGAGCGGGGCCGGAGCGCACGTAAGATCGGGCGATGAACACCATCGTGATCCGCGACCTCGCCCCCGCCGACCGCCTGCAATGGGAGGGCCTGTGGGCCGGCTACAACGCCTTCTATGGCCGGCAGGGCGACACCGCCGTCCCGGCGGAGGTCATCGAAACGACCTGGACCCGGTTCTTCGATCCGGCCGAACCCATGCACGCCCTGGTCGCCGACCGGGCGGGCACCTTGCTGGGGCTCACGCACTACCTCTTCCACCGCAGCACCATCCAGCTGCAGCCCACCTGCTACCTGCAGGACCTCTTCACCGCAGAGGCGGCGCGCGGCACCGGCATCGGGCGCGCCCTGATCGAAGCGGTCTACGCCCGCGCCCGTGCAGCGGGTTCCCCCCGCGTCTACTGGCAAACGCACGAAACCAACACGACGGCGATGCGACTCTACGACCAGGTGGCCGAGCGTTCGTGCTTCCTCGTCTATCGCAAGATCTTCTGAGCCGCAGGGAGCGAGACATGGCCGAAAGCCGCGATTACCTCGAGATGGCCTTCCACTCGATCACCTGTTTCAGCGACGACGGCAAGCTGGACCTGGGCGAACTCAATCGCATCGTCGCGATCGCCGAAGCCGACGGCGTGGTGGACGACAACGAGAAGCGCGTGCTGAAGGGCATCCTCGGCCGCGTGCGCCCGCAGGAAGTGGACGGGGCGCTGCAGGCGCGGATCACGGAGTTGTCGAAGACGCTCGGCGTGGACCTGGCGTTGAAGCAGGACTGACGCGCGTCAGCGCGTGTTGGTCAAGGCAGGCGCCAGTCGATCGGCGCTTGCCCGTGCCGCACCAGGTATTCGTTCGTCTTCGAGAAGTGCCCGCATCCGATGAACCCGCGGTGCGCACTCAGCGGCGAAGGATGCGGCGCCTTCAGCACGCGATGGCGGCCGGTGTCGATCACCTTGCCCTTCGCCTGCGCATAGGCGCCCCACAGCAGGAACACGAGATGCTCGCGTTCGTTGGCGAGCACTTCCACGATGCGGTCGGTGAAGCATTCCCAGCCTTTCCCCGCGTGCGCGCCGGCCTTGCCTTCTTCGACGGTAAGCACGGCGTTGAGCAGCAGCACGCCTTGTTCGGCCCAGTGCGTGAGGCAGCCGTGCGCAGGCCGCGGGATGCCGAGGTCGCGCTGCAATTCCTTGAACACGTTGTCGAGCGACGGCGGGATCGCGGTGCCGGGCTGCACGGAGAAACACAAGCCGTGCGCCTGTCCGAAGCCGTGGTACGGATCCTGGCCGAGGATCACCACTTTCACCTTGTCGAACGGCGTGGCGTCCAGCGCGGCGAACACCTGCGGCAACGGCGGGAACACCTGCGCGCCCTTCGCCCGACGCTCGCGCAGGAACGCGGACAGCGCCTGCATGTCGTCGCGCAACAGGTAATCGCCGATGCGCGATTTCCAGCCCGGTTCGAGGCGAACGCGGTCGGTGTTCGCGGACGGTGCGTCCGTCATGCGTCGAGGCTGCGCTGCTCCGGCATCTTCGCCACGCGCAGCTGGAACAGGGTCTTGGTGACGAGCAGGCGTTCTTCGATCGGCTTGAGCACCAGGTCGTTGGCCCCTTCGCGCAACAGGCCGCTCTGGTTGTCCTTGTTCTCGTCGCCCGTCATCACCAGCACCGGCAACTGGCGTTTGCCGTAGCGGAAATCGTTGCGGATGCTCGCGAGCAGGTCGCGGCCGCTGAGCTCGCCCTTCAGGTACACGTCGGTGAGCACGAGGTCCGCGCCGGGTGCATCGGGGCTGTCGCGGAAGGTTTCGAGATGCTTGAGCGCGTCTTCGGCGCTGATCGTGTGCACGACCTGCAGGCCCTGGCGTTCGAGCATGCGCTTGGTCGCCATCGCGACGACCCGGCTGTCTTCCACGTAGAGCACGCGCGCGCCGGCGACGGGTTCGGGTTGCACGTAGCCGCGGATGAACGCGGCGAGCGCGTTGTGGCCGAGGCCCTTGTCGAAATAATCGGTGACGTCTTCGCTCAGGCTGCGGTCTTCCAGGCGCGATTGCGCTTCGCCGGACACCACGATCACCGGCACGTAGGCCTGGCCGGACGCGGCGCGCACCATCTTCGCGACCGCCATGCCGTCGCCGTCGGGCAGGGACAGCGCGGTGGTGACCAGGTGGAACGGGCCGGTGTCGAGCGCAGCGCGCGCTTCGGCCACGCCCGCGCAACCGACCACCTCGACGTTCGGCAATTCCTTCACCAGCACGTCGCCGATCAACTTGCGCACGAGCTTGGAGCCATCGACGACGAGCACGCGCGGTGCGTCGCTGATGAGATGCCGGAGGTCCTGGCTGCTCATCGCGTGGGCCGCGTCTGGCGCAGGAAGTGGCTGGTGACGACGCCCGCGCCGATCCAGCCGAGCAACGTGGCGCCGCCGATCACGATCGCGGCCTGCAACGGATCGACGCCCTGCAGGGTGAAGCCGCTGCCGTAACTGTTGGCGAGGTCCGCCAGCGGCGCGCGCAACGCCATCCATGCACCGGTGAGCAATGCGAGCGCGAGTGCGCCGGCCGCGAGCCCGTACCAGATGCCCAGGTACAGGAACGGGCGGCGAATGAAGCCGTCGCTCGCACCGAGCAACTGCAGCACGCCGATTTCGTCGCGCCGCGACTGGATGTCCAGGCGCACGGTGTTGCCGACGACGAGCAGCGCCCCCAGGCTCAGCAATGCCGCAAGCACGAGCGCCACGCGCCCGCCGAAGCGCAACCAGTTGTCCAGGCGCGAACGCCACACGGCGTCGTGCTGCACGAGGTCGACATCCGGCAATGCGCGCAAGGATTCGGCGAGCGTGAGGTCATCGCCGCGCGGCACCACCAGCAGCGCGTAGGGCAGGGGGTTGTCGTCGGCCCCGGTGGCGGCGAGTGCATCGATCGCCTCGCCCAGGCCGTCCTGCGCGCGCAGCACCTGCAAGCCTTCGTCCGGCGTGCGCACGACGACCGAAGCGACTTCATCGCGCTTGCGCAATGTGTCGGCGACTGCGTTCGCATGCGCCGCATCGACGCCCGTCTTGAGGAACACCGAGATCTGCCGCGAGCTCTGCACCTCGCCCGCGAAGCGCTGCACGTTGCCCAGCACCACCCACAGGCCGAGCGGCAACGCGAGCGCCACCGCCATCACGCCGACGGTGAGCAAGGTGGCCCAGGGCTTGCGGAACACGCGCCCGAGGCTCGCGACGAAGCTGTAGAGATGATGGTCGACCCACGCACCGGGGCCGCTGGAATGGGTGCGCTTGTCGCGCACGGCAGCTGCCTCAGGCATCGGCGAGCTCCTCCGGCGAGATGTCGTCGGCCAGTCGCCCCTGGTCCAGCACCAGCACGCGCTTGCGCATGCGCTTGATCAGGCCGAGGTCGTGGCTGGCGACGAGCACGCTGGTGCCGGTTTCCGGCAGCGCGGCGAACAGCGCCATGATTTCGGCCGACAAGGTGGGGTCGAGGTTGCCGGTGGGTTCGTCGGCGACGAGCATCGCCGGTTCTGCCACGAGCGCGCGCGCGATGCCGACGCGTTGCTGTTCGCCGGCCGAGAGTTGCGAGGGCAGGGCGCGTTCGCGCGGGCCCAGGCCGAGGCGTTCGAGCATCGAGCGCACGCGCTTGCCGATCTCGCCGCGCTTCATGCCGCGCAGGATCAGCGGGAGCGCGACGTTCTCGCCCACGCTGCGGTCCATCAGCAACTGGTGGTTCTGGTAGACCACGCCGACCGAACGCCGGTGCAGCGCGACCTTCCCGCCGCGCACCTTCGCCAGGTTGCGATCGCCGAACAGCACGGCGCCGCGCGAAGGACGCTCCGCCAGCTGGATCAACTTGAGCAGCGTGCTCTTGCCAGCGCCAGAGTGGCCGGTGACGAACAGCATCTCGCCGGGCGCGACGTCGAAGCTCACCTCCGACAGCGCGACATGCCCGCCCGGGTATTGCTTGCTGACATTGTCGAAGCGCAGGACCGACATCGGCGTGCGGCGCATCCGTGGGACGAGGGCCCGCAGTATCGCCGGAGCCAACCGCCGCGGCTAGGCGCGGCGGTGCGGATCATCGGATCGTCAGTGCTGCGAGCGCGGTGCGCGCGTGACCAGCGCCTTCAGGCCCTTCGCGACGCGGGACAGCAGCGAGGGGCTGGCGTCGGGCACGGAGGCCGGCTTGGCGCCGACCTGCGCGGGCGCGGACTGCTGCATCGGCAGCGCGTCGGCGCCTTCGATGCGCTTGCCGCCGCGACGACGACGACGCTTGCGCGGCGCGCGTTCGGCATCCGGCGCGCCTTCGACCGAGGCCTGCGGCGGGCGCGGGGGCCTGGGTGCGGCGGCCACGGGCTGCGGCGCGCTGCCATCGACGGCCGCGGCAGCGGGCACGCCTTCGGGCTTGCGCGGCGGGCGCGGACCGCGCTCACCGTGCGGGCGACGCTCGCCGGGGCGCCCGCCGCCGGGCGACGAACGCCCCGCGCCAGGCTTGCTGCGACCACCGCCACGGCGTTCTTCGTCCGCGGCCTTCTGCTCGCGCGCTTCGCGGAAGATGGAACTGACGCTTTCTTCCGGCTCCGCGCCTTCCACCACCGGGCGGGGCGTGCGCGGCATCGCGACCAGCATGTCGGCGGTGACGTGCTCGCCCGGGATCTTCTGGTCGATGAAGGCTTCGATGTCGGGCAGCGACATGCCGTAGCGCTCGCAGGCGAAGCTGATCGCGTCGCCCTCGGCGCCCAGGCGGGCGGTGCGGCCGATGCGGTGGACGTAGTCCTCGGCGTCGAACGGCAGGTCGTAGTTGTAGACGTGCGAGACGCCATCGATGTGCAGGCCGCGCGCGGCGACGTCGGTGGCCACCAGGATCTCGAGCTGGCCGGCCTGGAACTTCTTGAGCAGCGACTCGCGCTTCTTCTGCGGCACGTCGCCGGAGAGCACGCCGACGCGGTAGCCGGCCTTCTCCAGCGCGCGCGCCACGCGTTCGACGAACGCCTTGGTGTTCACGAACACCATCGTCCGCGCGCCTTCGCTGCGCGAGAGCAGGCCGATGAGGAGCGGGATCTTCTCTTCGTCGGCCGGGTAGTAGATCTTCTGGCGGACGCGCGCGGCGGTGATGGACTCGGTCTCGACGACCAGCTTCTCCGGCTCGTTCATGTGTTCGTAGGCCAGCTCGAGCACGCGGTGCGAGAGCGTGGCGGAGAACAGCAGCGTCTGGCGCTCGGTGCGCACCGGCATGCGGCGCAGCAGGAAGCGGATGTCCTTGATGAAGCCCAGGTCGAACATGCGGTCGGCTTCGTCCAGCACGCACATCTCGCACGCGTGCAGCGAAACCACCTTGTGCTGCTTGACGTAGTCGATCAGGCGGCCGGGCGTGGCGATGATGACGTCGGCGCCCGACTGCAGGATCTGGCGCTGCTTGTCGTAATCCACGCCGCCGTAGACCAGCGCGAACTTCAGGCCCAGCGCGTCGGCGAACTTCACCGCGTCCTTGTGGATCTGGATCGCCAGTTCGCGCGTGGGCGCCAGGATCAGCGCGCGCGGATCTTCCGGCTTGCGATCGGCCAGCGCCGGGCGCGTGAGCAGGCGGTTGATGACGGCGATCAGGAACGCCAGCGTCTTGCCGGTGCCGGTCTGCGCCTGGCCGGCGACGTCGCGGCCCGCGAGGGCGAGCGGCAGGGTGAGCGCCTGGATCGGCGTGCAGCGGTTGAACCCCGCGGCTTCCAGGCCGGCGAGCAGCGCCGGATGGAGGTCGAACTCGGAGAAGGCGATATCGGTAAGGGGCTTGTCGCTCATGCGTCGGAAGGCTGCCTGTGGGGCGCGGTGGTCGCCCTTGCGTCGGGGGGCGTCCGCGAAGCAGACTGCCGGCCATCGATTCGGGGGTGCGGGCGGGGCTTGAAGCCGCCGCGGATAGCGCCCAAGTCTAGCAGCAGCCCGCGGCGCACCGAGCGCCAGGCTGCCTTCCCACGCCCAAGCAGTTCCGAGGACGCACATGAACGACAACGTCATCCACGCCACCGACGCCGATTTCGACGCCCAGGTCCTCACTGCCCAGGGCCCGGTGCTGGTGGATTTCTGGGCGACGTGGTGCGGTCCCTGCAAGATGATCGCCCCGGCGCTCGACGAGCTGGCCTCCACCTATGCCGGCCGCGCCAAGGTCGTGAAGGTCGACATCGACCAGAACCGCAACATCGCGATGAAGTACCACGTGCGCTCCATCCCGACCCTGCTGCTCTTCAAGAACGGCCAGGTCCAGGCCACCCAGATCGGCGCGGTGGGCAAGGCCCAGCTGGCGCAGATGCTGGACAAGGCGCTCTGAGATGACCCCCGGCCGTGCCTTCGCGCGGCCGACACTTGCTGAATTCCACACTTGCCATCAGCGGGGCACGCTTGCCGCCGCGTCGGGCCAGTGCTAGTTTCGCTGCACCCGGCGCAGGCGAAAGCGCGCCGCACCCTTCTGAAACCCTCTCCTGAAACCCCGCCCGCGCATCCGCGGGCGCTCGCCGCTTAGCGAGGATCCCTACTTGTCCGACCAGAATTCCGACTCCGGCGCCGTCGCCGAGAAGCGCGTGCGCAAGCCGCGTGCAGCCGCCGCCAGCACCGATGCGGCCGCGCCCGCCGCCAGCGCACCGCCGGCCGAAAGCGCGCCCGTCGCGCCGCCGCAGGCCCCGCAGGCGCCGCAGCAGCAACCGCAGGCGCCGCAGCAGCAACAGCCGCAGCAGCACCAGCAGCAGCGCCAGCAGCACCAGAACCAGAACCAGAACCAGCAGCAACACCAGAACCAGAACCAGAATCCCCAGCAGCAGGGCGGCGGCCAGCAGGCCGACGGCGGCGACCAGGGCGATGACGGCGGCGATGGCCAGGGCCGCTTCAACAACAACCGCCGCGACCGCTTCCGCAACCGCCGAGACCGCCAGCGCGAGCGTTACCGCGACGACGGCATGCCGCAGGACCAGGGCGCGAACGAACAGCAGCACTTCCCGCAGCGCCCGATGCCGAGCGTGCCGGAAGGCTTCCCGCAGTACTCCCTCAGCGACCTCAAGCGCATGCCTGCGCCGAAGCTGCTGGAGATCGCCGAACAGCTGAACATCTCCGAAGGCGTGGCCCGCGCCCGCAAGCAGGACGTGATCTTCGCGCTGCTGAAGGTGCTCACGCGCCACGGTGAAGGCGTCGCCGCAGACGGCGTGCTCGAAATCCTGCCGGACGGCTTCGGCTTCCTCCGCGCGGCCGAAGCCAGCTACCTGGCCGGCCCGGACGACACGTACATCTCGCCGAGCCAGATCCGCCGCTTCAACCTGCGCACGGGCGATCACCTGTCCGGCCGCATCCGCTTCCCGAAGGATGGCGAGCGCTACTTCGCGCTGTCGGTGGTCGACACGATCAACGGCGAGCCGCTGGAAGCCTCGAAGAACAAGGTGCTGTTCGAGAACCTCACCCCGCTGTTCCCGCGCCGCCGCTTCACGCTGGAGCGCGGCAACGGCAGCACCGAGGACATCTCGGGCCGCATCCTCGACCTGATGGCGCCGCAGGGCAAAGGCCAGCGCGCACTGATCGTTTCGCCGCCGAAGGCGGGCAAGACGATGATGCTGCAGCAGGTCGCCACCGCGATCACCACCAACCACCCGGACGTGCACCTGATCGTGCTGCTCATCGACGAGCGCCCGGAAGAAGTGACCGAAATGCAGCGCACCGTGCGCGGCGAGGTCATCTCCTCCACGTTCGACGAACCCGCCGCGCGCCACGTGCAGGTCGCCGAAATGGTGATCGAGCGCGCCAAGCGCCTGGTCGAGCACAAGAAGGATGTCGTCATCCTGCTCGACTCCATCACCCGCCTGGCCCGCGCGTACAACAACGTCGTCCCGAGCTCCGGCAAGGTGCTCACCGGCGGCGTGGACGCCAACGCGCTGCACCGCCCGAAGCGTTTCTTCGGCGCGGCGCGCAACGTGGAAGAAGGCGGCTCGCTGACCATCATCGCCACCGCGCTGGTCGAAACCGGCAGCAAGATGGACGAGGTGATCTACGAAGAGTTCAAGGGCACCGGCAACTCCGAAGTGCTCCTGAGCCGCCGCATCACCGAAAAGCGCGTCTACCCGGCGATCGACATCAACCGTTCGGGCACGCGCCGCGAAGACCTCCTCATCGAGCCGGAAATGCTCCAGAAGATCTGGATCCTCCGGAAGCTCCTGCACCCGATGGACGAGATCGCCGCGATGGAATTCCTGCTCGACAAGATGAAGAACACGAAGTCCAACGACGAGTTCTTCGGCTCGATGAAGCGCTGATATCGGCTTCCGGCAGGAAAAGAAAACGCCCCGCGATGCGGGGCGTTCTTGTTGGCGCGGGATGCAGGTGTCAGAGCGTGGCGCCCACGACTTTCGTCGCCAACCGCACATCGCTGTCCGCCATCGCCACCGGCATGCCGCCCTTGCTTTCCGGCAGCTCGATCAGCTTCGGTTGCTGGTCGGGCGTGAGCCACGGCACGGGCGTGGCATCGCCGAAGCGTTCGGCGATGGTCAGCGACGCGCCGCGCCCGAGCGCATTTCGATAATCGAGCGGCAGGTAGAACGTATCGTCACCGCGTTCGCCGGCGGCGACGTCCGCCGGGCGGAACTTCGAATGCTTGAGCGCGCGCTCCACTTCCACCGCGAAGTCTTCGCGCAGGTGCTTGGGTTCGCGACGACCGCCGCGGACCTGGAGCGACAACAACGCCGCCTCGACCACGTTGCCCTGCGGATCCACGCGCATCGCCGCGAGCACATCGAAGTTCATCCCGCTGCCCATCGCCGTCCTCGGCATCCCGGGCACCACGTACTTCAGCGGCTTGGCGCGCGAACTGACGAACACCACGCGCTGGATGCGCAGCGAATAACCTGCGCCGACCTTCGTCGCGGCCAGGTCCATCGTCAGGCCCGTCTTCGCCATGACCGGCTTGCCGTTGCGCACCACCGGTTCGAAGCGCCATTGCTTCACGGCCTTCTCCACCAGCGCCGCCACGCCCGGCGCCACGTCCTTGCCCACGTCGATCTCGCGCACGCTGCCGTCCTGCGCGATCACGATGTCGGCATCGACATCCACCGTCTTCACTTCCGGCTCGCGCGCCGAAACCAGCGACGCCATCAGCGCCATCGCGCACGCGAGCAACCCCATCATCCACGTCCGTCGCATCCTTGTGTTCCCCCGGCAGGCACCCCGCCCGCGCCCGGCGATGCTAGGGTCGCAGCGGGATTGCGCGCAACGGCTCAGCCATACGCGCGTGGCAGTATTCGGCACAGGTGACCGGAGGTAACCCCATGCACGGAAGTGGCGGGCTCGAACTGGCGTTGGTGTTCCTGCTGGCCGCGGTGATCGCGGTGCCGGTGTTCCGTCGTTTCGGGCTGGGTGCGGTGCTGGGCTATCTCGTGGTGGGCGTGATCCTCGGGCCGTATGGCGCGCGCGTGATCCGCGACGTTGCGCCCGTGCTGGCCGCCAGCGAAATCGGCGTGGTCATGCTGCTGTTCGTCATCGGCCTGGAGTTGTCGCCCACGCGCCTGAAGGTGATGCGCAAACCGGTGTTCGGCGCGGGCGGGTTGCAGATGCTCACGTGCGGCATCGCGCTGGCCTCGCTCGTGGTGTTTCGCAACATCAACCATGCCGGCGCGATCGTCGTCGGCATCGGGCTCGCGTTTTCGTCGACGGCCGTCGGCCTGCAACTGCTCGCCGAACGCAAGGCGCTCACCACCTCGTATGGCCGCCTCGCGTTCGCGATCCTGCTGTTCCAGGACCTCGCGGCCATCCCGTTGCTGGCGGCCATCCCGCTGCTCGGCGGCGCGCATGGCAACGGCGTGTCGTGGATGGCCATCGCCAAGGCCGTCGGCGCGATCGCCGGCGTCGTGATCGGCGGTCGCCTGTTGCTGCGGCAGATGTTCCGCGTGGTGGCGAAGACCAACATGCCCGAGGTGTTCACTGCCAGCGCGTTGCTCGTGGTGCTGGGCGCGGCGTGGCTGATGCAGATCGCGGGCCTGACGATGGGCCTCGGCGCATTCCTCGCCGGCGTGCTGCTCGCCGACTCGGAGTTCCGCCACGAACTGGAAGCGCAGATCAAACCGTTCGAAGGCCTGTTGCTCGGCCTGTTCTTCATTGCCATCGGCATGTCGATCGACGTGCTGGGCATCGCGCGCGATCCGGCGCTCGTCGTGTTCGGCGTGCTCGCCCTGATGTCGATCAAGTTCGCGCTGCTGTTCCTCATCGGCATCAAGCCCGGCGGGCTGGGCAAGCGCGAGGCGCTGCTGCTGGGCAGCGTGCTGGCGCTGGGCGGCGAGTTCGCATTCGTCGTGTTCGGCGATGCGATGCGCGCCGGGCTGATCAACGCGGTCGAACGCGCGCAGCTGGTGGCGATCGTCGGCTTGTCGATGGCGCTCACGCCGCCGCTGTACATCGGCCTGTCGCGCTGGCTCGCCGCGCAACCGGCGCCCGAGAAACCGTTCGACACGATCACGCCGGAAGCCGAGCCGAAGGTGTTGATCGCGGGCATGGGGCGCTTCGGCCAGGTTGTCGCACGCATGCTGGCGGCGCAGCGCATCCCGTTCATCGCGATCGAGCACAGCCAGGAGCAGGTGGAATTCCTGCGCCGCTTCGGCAGCAAGATCTACTACGGCGATCCGGCCAACGCCGACCTGCTGCGTTCGGCGGGCGCGTCGGACGTGCAGGTGTTCGTGATCGCGGTCGACGACGTCGAAACCAACCTGCGCACCGTGCGGGCGATCCGCCGCCAGTTCCCGGAAGCCACCGTGTTCGCGCGTGCGCGCAATCGCCGCCATGCATGGGAGTTGTTCGACCTCGGCGCGCAGGTGGTGCGCGAGACGTTCCACTCCAGCCTGGTGATGGGCCAGCACGTGTTGCAGGAACTGGGCCTGCCGCCGGACGTCGCCGCCGATCGCGTGCAGCAATTCCGCGAGCACGACGAAGCGCTGCTGCGCACGCAATACCTGGTCTACGACGACGAAGCCGCGCTCATCCAGACCTCGCAGCAGGCGCGCAAGGAACTCGAACAGCTCTTCGGCGCCGACCGTGGCGAAGGTGACCTCAAGGGCTTGTCGACGCCGCCGGCCGAACGCTCCGCGCGCGAATCAACGACGCAGACCGCGGCGGCGCGCCAGGAAGACGTCTAGTCCAGCGGTTTCAGCGCGGTTCGCGCAGGAACCGCGCCATCGACACGCCGCCCGGCGTGGCAGGCACGAACTCCGCGGCGACATCCACGAAGCCGCGCATCACCGCAATCTCGCGCGCGCTGCGGTTGAGGCCGTCGCGCAGGTCGGGATCCGCACCCGCGCGGATCAGGCGCTGCACGACCTGCAACAAGCCATGCAACGCCGCGAGGTGCAGCGGACCGAAGCCGCGCGGATCGCGTGCTTCGAGCGCGACGGTTTCGTCGAGCAGGCGTTCGAGGCCGGCGAGCACGACGTCTTCGTCGCATGCCGTGCCCGGCTCGGCGCGCGCACCGAGCAACAGCAGCAGCGGCGTGACGCCACCGGCCGCGGGCTGGTCGGCTTCCGCGCCCGCGAGCAGCAACGTATCGAGCAACGCGACGAGACGCGGGCGTTCGCGCGCGGTGAATCCGTAGAGCGCCGCGCAATGCAGCGGCGCCAGGCCTTGCGCATCGCTCGCATGCACGTCGGCGCCGGCGGTCAGCAAGCGCGCGACGAGATCCGGCAAACCAAGCGCGGCGGCGAGCATCAGCACCGTCACTTCACCCGGCAAACGTTGTTCGAGCGGCGCACCGGCGGCGAGCAGGCGTTCGACGATGTCGGCCTGGCGCATGCTCACGGCGGCCGATAACGGCGTCGCGCCGGAGCGCGCGGCGATGCGCGGATCCGCACCGCGATCGAGCAACAGGTCGACGACCGCACGATGCCCGCCACCGGCCGCACGCAACAACGCGGTGCAGCCTTGCGTATCCGTCGCATCGACGGGCAAGCCGAGATCGAGCAGGCGGCGCACCGCATCGGCCTCGCCGACGATCGCCGCGGACGGAAGATCGCCGGCCTGCAACGGACGCCCCGGCAACGGCCAGCCGCGCCAGTCGAGCCAATCGGCGAGATCGCGACGCCCCGACGACAACGCAACGCCGAGCGGCGTCTGGCCATCGGCCGCGCGCATGTCGGGATTCGCGCCCTGCGCGATCAGCGACTTCAACGCCGATTCGCGCCCGAGCGCCGCGGCGAGATGCAACGCCGTCATGCCGTGCGAATCGCGCGCATCGAGATCGACGCCGTGCGCGACGAGGCGTTCGACCACGCGCAACCAGCCCAGGCGCACGGCCAGCGCGAGCGGCGGATCGCCGGCGGGCGAGGGCGCATACGGATCGGCGCCGCGTTCGAGCAAATCCAGTGCGAGTTGTTCCAGGCCGCGACCCGCGTGGTCGCTGGCGACGCACCCGCCGAGGAACCGCGCCAGTCCGCCCGCACCCGCAGGCGACACCGCGCGACGCAACAACGCCTGCACCGCGCCTGCCGCGGCCGGGCCCTGCGCGAGCAACGCGAACATCGCGTTGTCCTCCAGGCCTTCGCGCACGTCGGGATCGGCGCCGTTGGCGAGCAGCCAGTCGATGCGCGCGCCGGGATTGGCCCCCGTCGCGGCTTCGCGCAACTGCACGCCGAGTTCGCGCGGCGACAGCAGCCCCGCGACCGTGTGCAGGTCGCCGAAGCGTCCTTCGCGCAACGCATCGCGCATCAACGTCACCGGTGCGCGATCGATGGCCGTTGCAGCACCACCATCGGCCACGGCCGCCGGCAGCGGATAGGCCGGATCCAGTGCGGAGACCAGCGACCAGCGCCCCGCGGCCGCCGCATGATCGGCTGCGCGCTTGCCTTCGTTGTCGCGGCGCATCGGATCCAGGCCGAGTTCCAGCAAACGCTGCACCAGCGCGGGCGTCGCGCCGTCCGCCGTGGCGGACAGGATCAGCGCATCGCGCCCGTCGTGGTCGGCATGCGCGAGTTGCGGGCGATGCAGCAGCAAGTGTTCGAGGACTTCCAGGTGCCCGCCGCGCGCGGCTTCGAGCCACGGCGTGCGGCCGTCGATGTCCTGCGCCTGCACGTCGGCGCCGGCGGCGACCAGCATGTCGACGATCTCGACATGCCCCGCGCGCGCGGCTTCGTGCAGGGCGCTGCGACTGCGTGCGTCGCGTGCGTCGGCCTTCGCCTTGTGCTTCAGCAGCAGCTGCACGCCGGCGACATCGTCTTCTTCCGTGCCGGCGGCGGCGAGCAGCACCGGCGTGGCGCCGGCGCGTTCGGGCTTGGCGCCGCGTTCGAGCAGGAAGCGCGCAAGGCGCCAGTTGCCGGCCGCGCACGCGATGCCGAGCGGCGTGAGGCCGTCGTGGTTGATCGCGTCGACTTCCGCCGCGGCATCGCGCAGGAGCGCGGCGACGCCGGGATCGGAACTGCGCGCGGCGTGGTGCAGCGGCGTGTTGCCGTCGGCATCGGCGACGCGCGGGTCGGCACCGTTGGCGAGCAGCGTCATCACCGCTTCCGGGCGGCCGTGCCAGCTGTCGCGCGTGGCGGCGAGCAGCGGCGCCATGCCGGCGTGCGCGGCATTCACGTCGACGCCGAGCTGGATGAGCATGCGCAGCAGGCGCAGGTCCGGGAGGATCGCGGCGAGCATCGGCAACGTGCGCTGGTCGCGTTCGTCGTCCGGCGGCAGCGCATGGCCGTTGGCGCCGGCATCGAGCAGCGCGAGGGCGCGATCCACGCGGCCACCGCGCGCGGCGGCGTACAGCGCGACGTCGAGGTCGTCGTGCAGCGCGATCGGTTCGAGCGGCGCATCGTCCGTGTCCGCGGCCGCGAGCAGTTGTTCGAAGGGCAGCGGCGACGCCGTCGCGATCACCTGCAGCACCCAGTGCAGCCCGAACCCGCCGAGCGCGAGCGCGATCGCCACCGGCCAGCGCATCGGCGCCGGCAACACGCCCGGCCAGGCGAGCGCGAGGATCGCGCCGAGGATCGCCGCCACGATCGCGGCGACGCCGAGCCCGCGCCACGCACCGATTTCCAGTTCGCCCAGGCTGCGCCACGCGTTGCCGATCGGGCCGCCTTCGCGTTCCAGCACGTGCCACACCGGCCAGGTGCGCCACAGCAGCAGCAGGCCGACGCCGGCGGCGAGGCTCAGGCCGATCGCGGCCGACAGGCTGCCGGTCTCGCGCAGCGCGGCCAGGGGCCAGACCACCAGGATCGCGGCGACGACGAGCCCGCCCGCCCACAAGCTGGCGAGGGCGCCCGCATCGCGCGGCCAGCGGGACGAGGTGCGCGTGCCGCGCCACCACGACACCGCCAGCGCATGGGCCGGCTGCGCCAGGGCGCCCGCGATCCCGGCGACGAGCGCGGCATCGAACCCGGTCGCCAGCGACAGGGCCACGCCCGCCAGGGCCGCGGCCGCGATGCGCAATGACCGGCGCGCGGGCTCAGCCATCGGTGCCCCAGTCTTCCGTCATCGGGTCCGCCATCGTGGGCGGGAACTGCACGTAGAAGCCGCGCGTGGCGAGGTTTTCGCGCACCACGGCGGGATCGGCCAGGGCCAGCTTGCGTTCCGGGGTCAGCGCCACCTCGAGCACGAAGCGCAACTCGCCCACCTGCGTGCGCAACGGCGTCGGCAGGCGGGCGAAGTCGTCGCGCGCAGCGAGGTACACGTAGGTGTCGGCCTGTCGGAGGCTCTTGTAGACGAAAGCGTGCATCGCGGGCCCGTCGAAAGTCGCGACGATTGTGTAGGAAACGACGTTGTGACGGAACCCGCAATTCCCGCATGCGTGAAGAACTTCCCCGATCGTGAGGGAGGCATCGCATCCGCCCGCCCCGAACCCGGCCGTGCCCCGCCGATGAATACGCCCGTGCGCGCGCAGTCCACGCACCCATCACCGCAACGGGGGCTAGGCTGGATCACGCGCGAATGCAGGTGAGTCGATGCAACGCACTCCGACCTCCGAACGCAAAAGCGCCAGTCGCTCCCTATGGATGGCGACGGCTGATCCGCCTGTTTTCGCGCCCCTATCCGCGGATGCGCATGCGCGCGTCTGCATCGTCGGCGCCGGCATCGCCGGCCTGACCACGGCGTACCGCCTGGCGCGCGCCGGCGCGGACGTGGTCGTGCTGGAAGAAGGCGACCTCCACGACGGCCAGACCGCGCGCACCACGGGCCACCTGTCCGACGCCCTCGACGATCGCTACTGCCGCCTCGAACACCTGCACGGCGAACAGGGCGCGCGCCTGGCCGCGCACAGCCACGGCGTGGCGATCGACATGATCGAACGCACCTGCATCGACGAACGCATCGTCTGCGGGTTCGCGCGGGTCGACGGGTACCTGGTGCGGGGGCATGACGATGCGCGCACCGCGCGGCTGCTGGACGACGAGTTCGCGGCCGCGCGCCGGGCCGGCATCGCGGTCGAACGCGTCGCGGCCCCGCCGGGGGCGATGGCGGCCTTCGGCGATGCGTTGCGATTCCCGCGGCAGGCGCGCTTCCACGCGCTCGATTACCTCGGCGGGCTCGCGCGGGCGTTCGTGCAACTCGGGGGTCGCCTGCACACGCACACCCGCGTCGATGCGGTGGACGGCGGTGCGAACGCCGGCGCCACCTGCGCCAACGGCGCGCGCGTGCAGGCCGAGGCGGTCGTCGTCGCGACCAACGTGCCCTTCAACGACCGCATCGCCATCCACGCGAAACAGGCCGCGTACCGCACGTACGTGATTGCGTTGCGGCTGGATCCGGGCGCGGTGCCCGACGCGCTGCTGTGGGACATGTGCGAGCCCTACCACTACGTCCGCATCGCCCATGCGCGGAACGGCACGTGGCTGGTCGTCGGCGGCGAAGACCGCAAGACCGGGCAGGACGACGCACCCGCCGTGCGCTACGAAGTCCTGGAATCCTGGGCGCGCCACCATTTCCCCGACGCGCTGGACGTGGGCTATCGCTGGTCGGGGCAGGTGATCGAACCGATCGATGGCCTCGCCTTCCTCGGCCACAACCCCGGCTTCGCCGACAACGTGTACATCGCCACCGGCGATTCCGGGAACGGCCTCACGCACGGCACGATCGCCGGCGCGCTGATCGCCGACCTGATCGTCGACGGCGATTCGCCGCTGCGCGCGCTGTATTCGCCGAGCCGCCTCAACCTGCGCGCCGCCGATGCCTTCGTGCGCGAAACGCTCAACTTCGTGCCGTACTACGCCGACTGGATGAGCGCCGGCGAGATCGAAGGCCTCGGCGCGTTGCCGGCGGGCGAGGGCGCCGTGTTGCGCTGCGGGTTGCAGAAGGTGGCCGCGTGGCGCGACGACGCGGGCGCGCTGCACCTGCATTCGGCGATGTGCCCGCACCTGGGCTGCGTGGTGCACTGGAACGGCGCCGAGCGCAGCTGGGATTGCCCCTGCCACGGCTCGCGATTCGATGCGGTCGACGGGCACCGGCTGAACGGGCCGGCCGTGCATGGGCTCGCACCGTTCCAGGGCCCGGCGCGCGAAGGGCAGGCGCATGCGCCGCCACGAGCCCGGATGTAGGGCGATTTCGCGCGAATCCGCATGACCTTTGACCTCGGCCCGCGCCCGTCCCGGCTGCTAGGCTGCGCGGCTTCCGTCCTGCCAGAACTCCCGATGCGCTTGCCCGCCGCCGCACCGTTGCTTCCGTTCGCCTGCCTCCTCGCCACCCTCGCGATGCCCGCCTTCGCGCAGGCGCCGCAGGCGCCGCAGGCCGCCACCGCCGATGCGCCGCTGACGCTCACGCAGGTGATGGCGGATCCGGACTGGATCGGCCCGCCGATCGAACAGGCGTGGTGGTCGTGGGACGGCCAGCGTGCGTATTCGCTGCGCAAGCGCGCCGGCGCCACGGTCCGCGATACCTACGTGCAGCCGATCGCCGGCGGCGTGGCCACCGTGCTCGACGGCCCGTCGCGCGCCGATGCCGACGCCGCGCAACCGGTGATCGACGCGACGCGCGCGCACATGGCGTTCGTGCGCAACGGCGACGTGTTCGTGCGCGACCTGCGCAGCGGCGCGCTCACGCAGGTCACGCGCAGCAACGACGACGAATCGCAGCCGCAATGGGGCAGCGACGGCAGCCTCGCGTTCCGCGTCTCCAACGACTGGTATCGCTGGACCGCGCGCGACGGCGTGCGCCAGGCCGCGGTCGTGCGTGCGGAAAAAGCACCGAACACCCCGCCGAAGGCCGACGACCTGCGCGACCGCCAGTTGCGCCTGATCGACACGCTGCGCAATGACCGCGCGCAGAAGGACGCCGCGCGCGAACAGAGCGACGCCTGGCGCAAGGCCGATCCGACGCGCGCACCCGCGCCGGCGTTCCTCGGCGACGACGTCGAGATCGCCGACAGCGCGCTGTCGCCCGACGGCCGCTGGCTGCTGGTCGTCACCACCGCGAAGGGCGCCGACACCGGCACCGCCGGCAAGATGCCGAAGTACGTGACCGAATCGGGGTACGAGGAATTCGAAGACGTGCGCACGCGCGTCGGCCACAACGCGCCGCTGCCGCAGCGGTTGTGGCTCGTCGACGTCAACGGCGCGAGCGTGCGCGAACTGAAGTTCGACGCGCTGCCCGGCATCGACGTCGATCCGCTCGCCGCGATGCGCAAGGCCGCGAAGAAGCCCGCGCTGAAGGGCGCGCGCGACGTGCAGGTGCTCACCTCCGGCGACAACAGCGGCCCGCCGTCGATCCGCTTCACGCCCGATGGCCGTCAGGCCGCGGTGATGGTCCGCGCGATCGACAACAAGGATCGCTGGATCGCCACCGTCGATTTCGCCAACGCGAAGCTGCAGTCGCGCCATCGCCTCACCGATCCGGCCTGGATCAACTGGGGCTTCAACGATTTCGGCTTCGCGCCCGATGGCGCGTTGTGGTTCCTCTCCGAGCAGGACGGCTATTCGCACCTGTACATCGCCGACGGCAACGGCGCGCCGCGCGCGCTGACGTCGGGCAACTGGGAAACCTCGCAGCCGGTGCTCACCGGCGACGGCAAGCGCTTCTTCTTCCTGTGCAACCGCGCGTGGCCGGGCGATTACGAAGTGTGCAGCGTCGATCGCAACGGCGGCGCGGTGCGCGAAGTGACGGCGCTGGATGGCGTCGAGGATTTCGTGCTCTCGCCCGACGAGGCGAAGGTGCTGGTGCGCCACTCCGGCAGCTACATCCCGCCGCAGGTCGCGGTGATCGGCGCCAACGGCGAAGGCCTGGCCGAACTCACCGACACGCGCACGCCGCAGTTCCGCGCGCGCACGTGGATCCAGCCGGAGTACGTGCAGATCCCGTCGAAGCACGGTGCGGGCACCATCTGGGGCAAGTACTACGGCCCGAAGCAGATGGAAGCCGGCCGCACGTACCCGATCGTGATGTTCGTGCACGGCGCCGGTTACCTGCAGAACGTCAGCACGCGCTATCCGAACTACTTCCGCGAGCAGATGTTCCATGACCTGCTCGTGCAGCGCGGCTACATCGTGCTCGACCTCGACTACCGCGCCTCCGAAGGCTACGGCCGCAAGTGGCGCACCGACATCTATCGCCGCATGGGCACGCCGGAGCTCGAGGATTACCTCGACGGCCTGGACTGGATCGTCGCCAACAAGCAGGGCGACCGCGCGCATGTCGGGATCTACGGCGGCAGCTACGGCGGCTTCATGACGTTCATGGCGCTGTTCAAGCAGCCCGGCGTGTTCAAGGCCGGCGCCGCGCTGCGCCCGGTGAGCGACTGGTCGCAGTACAACCACGAGTACACCGCCAACATCCTCAACACGCCGGAACTCGACCCGGAGGCCTACAAGGTCTCCTCGCCGATCGAATACGCCGCCGGCCTGCAGGATTCGCTGCTCATCGCCCACGGCATGATCGACGACAACGTGTTCTTCAAGGACTCGGTGATGATGACGCAGAAGCTCATCGAGCTCCGCAAGGACAAGTGGGAACTGGCGCCGTATCCGCTGGAACGCCACGGCTTCACGCACCCCGACAGCTGGTACGACGAGTACCGCCGGATCCTGGAATTGTTCGATCGCACCCTGAAGTGACGCGGCCACAACATCCGCCGGTCTAGGCTCCCCCGGGATTCCCGCGGGAGCCGCGCCATGCACAACAAGCACAGCCACCGGATCGTCGAGAAAACCGCCGAGAACCGCTTCCTGCAACACCAGCCCGTCGACGCCGACGAGGCGCGCAGCCACCACGTGGCCGAGGACGAGGCGCCGCCGGTCCCGGCCGCGGCAGAGTTGACCGACGCCGATCGCAAGGATGCCAACGCATGAGCTCCCTGCGCGCCTTGCTGCTGGACTGCGGCACCGCCTTGCGCCGCGCCGTGCCGGATTTCGAATCGAGCCCGCTCCGCGCGCGCATCGAGGACGCGATCCTGGGGCTGTCGAACACGGAGGAATCGCCGGAGGCGCAGCTGCGCGTGCGCCGCGAACGCGACGAACTGCGCCAGGCCCTCGCCGACGCCGTCCCAGGCGTCAACGACAACATCCCCGCCGCCGAAGCCGCGCGCCTGCGCATGCGGATGCTGATCGAAGCCGGCGCACGCATCCGCGCGCTGCCGACGCCGGTGCACCAGACGCCCGCCGAACCCGTCGACGTGCAGCCCACGCGCGAAACGCTGCAGGACGTGGCCGCGGGCAGCCGCACGCTGACGCGCGAAGAACGCGAGTGGTGCCTGAGCGAAGCGATGGTGCTCAGCGGCTTCCGCAAGACGCCGGTGCAGCTGATCGAAAGCGGCGAACCGGAACTGGCGAAGATGATCCTCGCCGGTTCGCCGTTGACCTAGGGCGGGCTCAGCCGCAGGCCACCGACTCGACGACGTTCTTCGCGTCGACGCGCAGGTTCAGGCGATCGAAGCGGTATTCCATCGTCACCGCCTGGTTGGGCTTGAGCGTGCGCGCGACCGTCGCGCCCGCATCCGTCCGCGCCTTTTCGACCACGGCATCCGAGGCCACCTGACCCACCGCGGACTGCGCGGCGTCGGCGTTGCACTGCTGCGCCGGCGTTGCGGGGGCAGCGGTGCCTGCATCGGCGGCGGGCGCGGGCGCCATCGTGCCGGACGATGCGACGGCGTCATCGCCGTGCGGCGTGGACGTGCAGGCGGACAACGCGAACACCGTGAAGGCGACGCAGGCGATGCGGGTCGAGGGGGCCATGGCGGACTCCATGTCGGGGGAGGCCGCACCCTACGCCCGCGCCGCGTGAAGCTTCAAGCCGCACTGAATGCGACCGCGGCCCGCGCGACCATGCCGAATGGCAGGGGTTGCGCGGGGGCTCCATGACAGACGATCGGCGTTTCGCCTTTCGACACCTCCTGGGGGATCCGCAATGCCACGTCCGACCGTGCTCGCTCTTTCGCTGCTGCTGGCGCTGCCCGCGCTCGCCGCCGCGCCCGCCGCCTTCGCGCAGACCTCGCCGCAGGCGCCGGTGTATGCCGCGAGCAAGACGCCGTATCCCGGCACGATCGCCATCGACGTGGACGCGACCAACCTGTCGCAGCGCATCTTCCAGGTGAAGCAGAAGATCCCGGTGCAGCAGACCGGGCCGATGACGCTGCTGTTGCCGAAATGGCTGCCGGGCAGCCACGCCGATTACGGCCGCGTCGACAAGATCGCGGGCCTGGAGATCTCCGCCAACGGCAAGCGCCTGGAATGGGTGCGCGATCCGCTCGACGTGTTCGCGTTCAAGGTGGACGTGCCGGCCGGCGCCACGCAGCTCGACGTCGCGTTCCAGTTCCTCTCGCCCACCGACAACATGCAGGGCCGCGTCGTCATGACGCCGGCGATGCTCAACCTGCAGTGGATCGCGATGTCGCTGTATCCCGCCGGCTACGACGCCAGCGCGATCACCTTCGCGCCCACCGTGAAGTACCCGGCCGGCTGGCAGGCCGCCACCGCGCTCGAAACGCAGGCGCGCGCCGGCGACACGGTGACGTACAAGCCGGTGAACTTCGAAGTGCTCGCCGACTCGCCGATCTACGCGGGCAAGTACTTCAAGACCTACGACCTCGACCCCAACGGCCCGGTGCCGGTGCGCCTGAACGTCGTCGCCGACGACGCGAAGTACCTCGAAGCCAAGCCCGACCACCTGCAGGCGCACCGCAACCTCGTGCAGCAGATGTACAAGCTGTACGGCGCGCACCATTACGACCACTACGACTTCCTGTTCTCGCTCAGCTCGCAGATGTCCGGCAACGGCCTGGAGCACCAGCGTTCCAGCGAGAACGGCGTGGGCCCGAAGTACTTCACCTCGTGGGATCCCAAGACCGGCAGCAGCGACCTGCTCGCGCACGAGTTCAACCATTCGTGGGACGGCAAGTACCGCCGCGGCGCGGACCTTGCCACGCCGAACTTCAACACGCCGATGCAGGGCAGCCTGCTGTGGGTGTACGAAGGCCAGACGCAGTACTGGGGCAACGTGATCACCGCGCGCGCGGGCCTGCGCACCTTCGACACCGCGAAGGACGCGCTGGCGCTGGTCGCGGCCAACTACGCCGACAACCGCCCGGGCCTGGAATGGCGCGCGCTGCAGGACACCACCAACGATCCGATCGTCGCCAAGCGCCTGCCGAAGGCGTATCGCAGCTGGCAGCTGAGCGAGGACTACTACTCCGGCGGCCAGATGATCTGGCTGGAAACCGACGCCCTGCTGCGCCAGAAGAGCGGCGGCAAGCATTCGCTGGACGACTTCGCGAAGAAGTTCTTCGGCATCAACAACGGCGACTGGAAGGTGAACCCATACACCTTCGACGACGTGGTGGCCACGCTCAATTCGATCGAGCCCTACGACTGGAACACGTTCCTGCGCGATCGCCTCGACGGCCGCAAGCCGCTCACCGGCGGCATCGAGGCCTCGGGCTGGAAGCTGGTCTACAAGGACAAGCCCAATGCGTACGCCAAGGCCGCGCAGGCCGAGTACGGCGGCGGTGCGGACTTCCTGTATTCGCTGGGCCTGAGCGTGGGCAAGGACAGCACCGTGTCCGACGTGCGCTGGGACAGCCCGGCGTTCAAGGCCGGCATCGGCCCGGGCATGACCATCGTGGCGGTCAACGATCGCGCGTACAGCGGCGAGATCCTGGAAGACGCGGTCAAGGCCGCGAAGGACAGCAAGCAGCCGATCACGCTGCTGGTGAAGGAGTTCGACCTGTTCCGCACGATCAAGCTGTCGTACTTCGACGGCCTGAAGTACCCGCACCTGGAGCGGATCGAAGGCAAGCCGGACCTGCTGACGCCGATCTACGCGCCGAAGAAGTAAGCAGGGGGGACCGGGGACTGGGGACCAGGGACCGGGGAAAAGCAAAGAAAAAGCCGCGCCTATCAAGCGCGGCTTTTTTGCTTTTGCAGTGACTGGTCCCTGGTCCCCGGTCCCTGGTCCCTTGATCAGGCGGCCCGTTGCACCGGCGCCCCCGGCGCCTTCCACTTCGCCAGCAACTCGGCTTCGCGTTCCTTCGCCGAGTGCAGGTGCGCATCCTTGACGTGGCCGTAGCCGCGGATGTGTTCCGGGATCGAGGCGATCTCCGTCGCCAGCGCGACGTTGCCGCCGTCGAGCGATGCGAGCAGCGACGACACGGTCGAGAAGTATTCCTCGATCAGGCGACGCTCCATCTTGCGTTCCTCGGTGTAACCGAACACGTCGAACGCACCGCCGCGCAGGAAGCGCAGCTTCGCCATCCACTTGAACGCGGTGAACACCCACGGGCCGTACTCGCCCTTGATCAGGCGGCCTTCGCTGTCCTTCTTCGCCAGCAGCGGCGGGGCGAGGTGGAACTTGAGCTTGTAGTCGCCTTCGAACTGCTGCTGCAGCTTCCGCTGGAAATCGCCGCTGGTGTACAGGCGCGCGACTTCGTATTCGTCCTTGTAGGCCATCAGCTTGAACGCGTAACGCGCGACGGCCTCGGAGAGATCGGTGCTGCCCGGCGCGCGCTGCTGTTCGGCGGCGCGGACCTGCGCGACGAAGTCCGAATACTTCTTCGCGTACCCGGCGTTCTGGTACTCCGTGAGGAACGCGACGCGGCGCGACACCACTTCATCCAGCGAACGCGACAGGCGCGCATCGTCGAGCGGGAGGAACGCGACCTCGGCACCGTGCGCGGGCACGTGGCGCAGTTCGTCTTCCTTCGCGAGCGGCTTCGGCGCGACGTTGGCGCCCCACTCGTGGCCTTCCCATTCGCCCGGCGAGAGCACCGGCAGGTCGTGCAGCGTGTCCTGCGACGGAACGCTGCGCGACAGGCCCGCGGCTTCGAGCACGGCCGGCAAATCCGTCGCGGCCAGGCGGCCCCACGCGAACGCGGTCTTGTTCATCTCGATCGCCGCGCCGTTGAGTTCCACCGCGCGCATCAGCGCATCGAACGACACCGGCACCAGCGCACGCTGCCAGGCATAGCCGAGGATGAAGAGGTTGGTGGCGATCGCGTCGCCCATCAGCGCCGTCGCCAGCTGCGTGGCATCGACGATGAAGGGATCGGTGCCGCCGAGCGCGAGCTTGATCGCGCCGACGATGTCCTGCGCCGGGAACTGCATGTCCGGCCGCGTGGTGAACGTGCCCGGCATCGCTTCGTAGCTGTTGAGCACGACCTGCGTGCGGCCGCTGCGGATCTTCGACAACGGCCAGTAGTCGTTGACCACCACCATGTCGCAGCCGAGCACGAGGTCGGCCTCGCCCGCGGCGATGCGCACGGCGTGGATGTCTTCGGGCTTGTTGGCGATGCGGATGTGCGTGGTGACCGCGCCGCCCTTCTGTGCCAGGCCCGTCTGGTCGAGCACGCTCGCGCCCTTGCCCTCCAGGTGCCCGGCCATGCCGAGCAGCGCGCCGATCGTGACGACGCCCGTGCCGCCGACGCCGGTGATCAGGATGTTCCAGGGCTGGTCGAGCGACGGCAGCGTGGGCATCGGGATCGACTGCAAGCGGTCGGCCGCATTCGTGCCCTTCTTCTTGCGCAACGCACCGCCGTGCACCGTCACGAAACTCGGGCAGAAGCCGTTGACGCAGCTGTAGTCCTTGTTGCAGTTGCTCTGGTCGATCTCGCGCTTGCGGCCGAACTCGGTTTCCTTCGGCAGCACGGAAACGCAGAACGACTTCTTGCCGCAGTCGCCGCAACCTTCGCACACGAGCGAGTTGATCAGCACGCGCTTCTGCGGATCGACCATCTTGCCGCGCTTGCGGCGGCGGCGTTTTTCCGTCGCGCAGGTCTGGTCGAAGATCAGCACCGTGCAGCCGGGGATCTCGCGCAGGCGCTTCTGCACGTTGTCCAGTTCGCTGCGGTCGAGGAATTCCACGCCCGACGGGAAGATCGACGGATCGCTCCACTTGGCGATGTCGTCCGACAGCACGACGATCGTCTGCACGCCTTCGCTGCGCACCTGGTGCGCGATCTGCGGAACGCTCAGCGTGCCGTCGACCGGCTGGCCGCCCGTCATCGCGACCGCGTCGTTGTAGAGGATCTTGTAGGTGATGTTGACGCCGGCGGCGATCGACTGGCGGATCGCGAGCGAGCCGGAGTGGAAGTACGTGCCGTCGCCGAGGTTCTGGAACACGTGCGGCGTGTCGGTGAAGCTGGCCTGGCCCGCCCACGTCACGCCTTCGCCGCCCATGTGCGTGAAGGTGTCGGTGCTGCGGTCCATCCACGTGACCATGTAATGGCAACCGATGCCGCCGAGCGCGCGCGAACCGGCCGGCACCACCGTGGAGGTGTTGTGCGGGCAGCCCGAGCAGTAATGCGGCACGCGCGGGAACGCGGCGCGGGGCAGGGCGAGTTCGGATTCCTTCGCTTCCATCCAGCGCAGCACGTCGCGGACGTGTTCGCTGTCGTGGAATTTCTGGATGCGCCGCGCGATGACGCTGGCGATCTTCGCCGGCGTGAGTTCGCCGGTGGACGGCAGGATCCATTCGCCGGCTTCGTCGTACTTGCCGACGATGGACGGGCGCTCGCCGGTCCAGTTGTACATCGATTCCTTCATCTGGCTTTCGATGAAGGCGTGCTTTTCCTCGACCACCAGGATGTCGGACAGGCCGCGCGCGAATTGGCGCAGGCCCACCGGTTCCAGCGGCCAGGTCATCGCGACCTTGTACACGCGGATGCCGAGGTCGGCGCAGGCGCGCGCGTCGAGGTCGAGGTATTCCAGCGCCTGCAGCACGTCGAGGTAGGACTTGCCTGTGGTGATGATGCCCAGGCGCGCGTTCGGCGAATCGATGACGATGCGATCCAGCTGGTTGGCGCGCGCGAACGCCTGCGCGGCCTTCACCGCGTACTGGTGCAGGCGCATCTCCTGGTCCATCGGCGGATCGGGCCAGCGGATGTTGAGGCCGCCGCGCGGGAGCTCGAAGTCTTCCGGCAGCACGATCTTCAGCGCGAGCGGATCGACGTCGACCGACGCGGAGGACTCCACCGTTTCGGCGATCGTCTTGAAGCCCACCCAGCGCCCGGTGAAGCGCGACATCGCCCAGCCCATCAGGCCGAGGTCAAGGATGTCCTGCACGCCGGCCGGGTTGAGCACCGGCATCATCGCGCTGACGAATTCATGTTCGGAGCCGTGCGGCAGCGTCGAGCTGCGGCAGGCGTGGTCGTCGGCCGCGAGCGCGAGCACGCCGCCCTTCGGCGCGGTGCCCGCGGCGTTCGCGTGCTTGAACACGTCGCCGGTGCGGTCCACGCCCGGACCCTTGCCGTACCACATGCCGAACACGCCCTCGACCTTCGCGCCCGGGAACAGGTTGGTCTGCTGCGTGCCCCACACCATCGTCGCGCCGAGGTCCTCGTTGAGGCCCGGCGTGAACTTCACGCGCGCCGCTTCGAGGTGCTTCTTCGCGCGCCACAGTTCCAGGTCGAAGCCGCCGAGCGGCGAACCGCGGTAGCCGCTGACGAAGCCCGCGGTGTCCAGGCCCGCGGCCTGGTCGCGCAGCTTCTGCATAAGCGGCAGGCGCACCAGCGCCTGGACGCCCGACAGGTAGATGCGGCCGGACTGGCGCGTGTACTTGTGATCGAGGGTGTAATCGCCGTCGACCGCCGACTTCGTGAGCTCGGTATTGGCGGACGCGGGGGATGAAAGCTCAGCAGTGCTGGTCATGAGGCGCGACCGAAAGTCGTGAAAAAAGACCGCGAATTGTAGCAGCGGCGGCTTGCCCGACCTTCCCCGACCCCGATCGCGGCCTCAATACGGCCCCGCATGCGCGTTCAGTCCACGGCGTCCCCGAGCGCGTCGCGCAGCGGTTTGAGCTGGGTTTCGTAGCGATGCCAGCGGCCCTGGTGGCGCGCATCGATGGGCTGGCGCATCTGCACCGTGCTCGCCGTGGCGGTGGGGGCGCTGCGCTTCTCGATCGCCGCGCAGCCCGGCACCCACCGCAGCCCGCAGAACTTGAAGACCTGGCGCGCGACGGCTTCGGGGTCGGCCACCAGCGATTCGTACGACACATCGAGCATCCGGCCGGGCAACACTTCGTGCCAGTGCGCCATCAGCTTGCGGTGGTTCTGGTAATGCGCCGCCAGTTCGCGCTGGTCGTAGGAATAAGGATAGGCCGCGCCGAACAATTCGCGCAGGTTCGAGAAACACGTGTCCATCGGATCGCGCACCACGTTGAGGATGCGCGCGCCGGGCAGGGCGCGATGGATGAAACCCACGTTCATCGCGTTGCGCGGGAGCTTGTCGGTGTACGCCGCGCGCGGCTCGCCGTCGGCCGCCCACGCGCGCCATTGCGTGCGTTGCAGGTAGCGCTGGCCCAGTTGCGCGAAATCCACGCGGTCGATCGTCGACAGCATGTGGTTGTCGAGCATGCGCGGCGACTGGTGGTCCCAGGCCCACGCCATCTGGAACGGGAAGTCCTGCAGTTCGCCCGCATCGCGCACCTGCGGATGCGCGCCGAGGATGCGTTCGATGAGCGTGGTGCCCGAGCGCGGCATGCCCACGATGAAGATCGGGCGCGGGCCTTTCTGCGCGGGGGGCTGCGGCGCGAGGAATTCCGGCGTGGTGAGGTGGATCAGGCGATCGAAGACGTCCTGCTCGTACTTCGGGTCGTAGTCGATCGCGCGGCGGCGCGCGGTGCAGCCGTGCACCAGCGCCTTCCATGCTTCGGTGTCCTGGCCGCAGTCCTCGTATTCCTTGTAGAGCGCGAACCACAGGTAGGGCACGCCGGGATCCAGCGTCGGCGTGGCGACCAGGCGCTTGCGCAGGCGATCGATGTGGTTGCGCGCGGGCGTCCACGTGCGCAGCTTCGACAGCGTCCAATGCGCGCTCGCGAACTGCGGGGCGACGGCGATCACCGATTCCAGCTCCGCCTCGGCCTCGTCCAGGCGGCCGGCGAAGACGAGCAGCGTGGCGCGCAGCAGGCCCAGCCGCGGTCCGCGTTCGCCGCGGGCGCGGGCGAGGTCCACCAGTTCGAGCGCGCGCGTCGGCAGCCCGAGCGTGTTGAGCGCCAGCGCGCCTTCGAACAACGCCTCGGGCGACCACGTGGCCAGGAAGCTGCGTTCGAAGAAGATCGGCGCGGCCTGCGATTCGCCCACTGCGACGAGGCGGTCGAAGATGTCGGCGCGCAGTTGCGGGTGCTGGGGTTCGCCGTTGGCCGCGTTCAAGGCCGCATCGGCGGACTCGCGGAACCGGCCCCGCAGGGAGGCGAGGGTGGAGATGCGCAGCCAGGCGCCGGCATGGCCCGGGGCGCGCGCGACGATGGCCTGGTAGGCCTGCTTCGCGGGGTCGAGCTGGCGCTGGTGGAGCATCGACTCGGCGCGTTGCCAGAGCTGGTCGATCTCGCCGGTCATGCGACGCAGGCTAGCACGCAGCCGCGCGCGCGCCCGCCATGCGCCGTGTACCCTGCGGCTTCCAGCGTATCCGGGGGTCGGGATGAAGACGGTGCTCGTGGCCAGTTCGAAGGGCGGCGTGGGCAAGACCACGTTGTCGACCAACCTCGCGGCGCGCTTCGCGCTCGATGGCAAACGCACGGTGCTGGTCGATGCCGACCGCCAGGGCTCCTCGCGCCACTGGGCCGAGAAGCGCGCCACCCTCGAACACGCCGTGCTCCCCGTCGACGGCACCCGCAAGGACTGGGACCGCCGCGTCCCGAAGGACGCGCAGCACGTGGTGGTCGACGCCGCCGCCGGCGCGCACGGCCAGGAACTCGCGCATTTCCTCGACGTGGCCGATGCGGTCGTCGTCCCGGTGCTGCCGTCGGTGATCGACATCGAGGCCACCGTCCCTTTCCTCGATACGCTCGCGAAACATCCCCGCGTGCGGAAGGGGCAGCTGCCCGTGGGCCTCGTCGGCAACCGCCTGCGGCCCTGGACCAATGCCTCGCAGTCGTCGATGGACCTGCTCCGCCAGTGGCCGTATCCGCTGGTCGCCGAACTCCGCGATACGCAGGCCTACGTGCTGATGGCCGGGCTCGGGCGCAGCCTGTTCGACTACCAGTCCCAGCAGGTGCGCGAGCACCAGGCCGACTGGGCGCCGCTGCTGAAGTGGCTCAAGCGCGCGTGAAACGACATTCACCCCTCGCGCGCTTCCACCTCGGCTAAGCTCCGGGCATGCGCCAACTCATTCTCCTGCGACACGCACACGCCGAGCCCGCTGCCACCGGCCAGGCCGACCTCGACCGTCCGCTGTCGCCGGAGGGCCTGGCGGAAGCCGAATCCGCCGGCCGCTGGCTGAAGGAACACGGCTTCGTGCCGGACCGCGCGCTGTGTTCGCCGTCGCGGCGCACGCGCGAAACGCTCGAAGCGGTGCTCTCCGCGGTGGGCTACGTCGACCAGCGCCTCGAGCCGTCGATCTACGACGCCACGCCCGGCACGCTGATCGAGCTGGCCGATGGCCACAAGGACGTCGAACGCCTGCTGCTCGTCGGCCACAACCCCGGTTTCGAACAGCTCGCCGCGCTCATGCACAGTGGGCAGTCCGGCGATTACCGCGGCATGCCGCCCGGCGGCATCGCGGTGCTGAGCGTGCCGAAGGACGCCGCGATCGAGCCGGGCGTCGCGCGCCTGGCCGCCTTCTGGTGGCCGTGACGGGCTAGGCGCATGTATCGCTGGATCGCCACCGTGCTGCTGGCGTCAGTCGCAGCCGGCGTGGCAGCGCAGGCGCAGCTGGCGCACGTGGCGCCGGAATCGAAGTTCGAGTTCACGCTGGTCACGCGCTGGAGCCAGGTGCTGGTCGGTCGGTTCGTGGGCGGCGCCGGCGAAGTCGTCGACCTCGGCAACGGCAAGCGCCAGGTGCGGTTGCGACTGCCGACCGCGAACGTCGAGATCGTCGACCACCCGCGCTACACCTCGCTCACCCGCGGCCCGCGCTTCTTCGATGCGGCGCGCTTCCCGGACGTGCAGTTCATCTCCGAACCCTACGACGCCGCGATCCTGCGCGACGGCGGCACGCTGCATGGCCAGTTGCGCATGCACGGCATCCAGCGGCGCGAACGCTTCGTCCTCTCCGCGGGCCAGTGCGCGCGCCCCGGCCGCGATTGCGCGATCCACGCGCAAGGCGTCGTCCGCCGCGGCGACTACGACCTGGACGGCTGGCGCCTCGCGCTGAAGGACGAAGTGCGCTTCGACCTGCAGGTGCGCTTGACCGACGTGGCGAGCGAGCCGGCGAAATGAGTCCACTGCTGCGGCACCTGCTCGTGCTGGCGCTCGCGCTGTCGTGCGGTGCGTGCGCGATGTCCGAGACCAAGCGCGGGCACGCCGAAGCCATCGCGATCGGCGCGCGCGCCACCGCCATCGATTGCGACCGCCCCAACCACTGCGCCATCGATTCGCCGCTGCGCAACCTCGCCGACACCGCGCTGGCCGAATCCGCGAACTCCACCCCGCACCACTTCGCCCTGCTGCTCGACCGCGGCCCCGACGCGCTGATGGCGCGCGTCAACCTCATCCGCAGCGCGCGCTACACCGTGGACCTGCAGACCTACATCTTCGACGAGGACGACACCGGGCACCTGGTGCTCGACGAACTCCTGGCGGCGGCGCGCCGCGGCGTGAAGGTGCGGATGATCGTCGACCAGCTCTCCGCGTTGCGGAAGGCCACCACGCTGGCCGCGCTGTCCTCGCAGCACGCCAACCTGGAGCTGCGCGTCTACAACCCGATCTTCAACCGCGCACGCATCAGCTACCCGCAGTACCTGATGGCGTCGATCTGCTGCTGGCACCGCCTCAACCAGCGCATGCACAGCAAGCTGCTGCTGGTGGACGACGCGGTGGGCATCACCGGCGGGCGCAACTACCAGGACGATTACTACGACTGGAGCCCGACCTACGATTTCCGCGACCGCGACGTGCTGGTCGCCGGCCCGGTGGCGCGCGAGATGGCGTCCAACTTCGATGCGTTCTGGGAATCGCGCCGCAGCGTGCCGGCAGAGCGCCTCGACGACGTGGGCCGCGCGCTGTTGTCCGAAGGCCCGCAGCCGATGCCGCAGGATCCGTTCGATGCGCCGGCGCGCGTGGAGGCGATGTCGCGCGATGCGAGCGATGCCGCCCTCGTGCGCGAACGTCTGGTCGCGCCTGCGATGCAGGTCGGCGCCGTGCGTTTCCTCGCGGACCTGCCGCAGAAGCATCGCCGCAGCGCGCCGTCGAACATGGTGGTCGCGGGCCAGGGCCTGCGCGAAATCATCGAGGCCTCGCAGAAGGAAGTGCTCCTGCAGACCCCCTACCTGGTGCTGTCCGACCAGGCGCAGGACATGTTCCGCGCGCTGCAGGCACGCCCGGCGCCGCCCAGGATCGTCATCTCGACCAACAGCCTGGCGGCGACCGATGCGTTCATCGCCTACGCGTTGTCGTTCAAGTACAAGCGCCGCTACCTCCGCGAGTTCGGTTTCCACATCTACGAATTCAAACCGTTCCCGGCCACCGCGCCGATCGACCTGGCGTCCATCGCCGCGGGCGCGGAGGAAACCAAGGCCGCGGCGTTGGCGATCGACGAAGCCTCGGCGGTACGCATGGATGCCCCGAGCGGCAGCACCGGCGGCAACGCGCGCACCCGTCGCGAAACCCCGCAGCAGCAGCGCGAACACGTCGCCACCCGCTACTTCGGCAGCGGCGGCGAAGGCGCCAACGCCCCGGTGCCGTTGCGGCGCGCGGGCGTGCGCATCGGGCTGCATGCCAAGTCGATGGTGGTGGACGAACGCATCGCCGTGATCGGCACGCACAACTTCGATCCGCGCGGCGATCGCTACAACACCGAGAGCGCCGTGGTCATCGACGACCCGGCCTTCGCGCGCCTGCTGGCCGACAGCATCCGCGGCGACATGCGCCCCGAGAATGCCTGGGTGATCGCGCGCCGGGATCCGGCGCCCGTGTTTTCCGGACTCGACTATTCGCTGGCCAAGGTGTCCGAAGCCCTGCCGTTGTTCGACCTGTGGCCGTGGAAATACGCGACGAGCTACGAATTCGCGCCCGGCCCGGAATGCCCCGCGCCGCTGCCGCGCGACGACCCCGGGTTCCGCCGCTGCTACACGCCCGTGGGCCCGTTTCCCGAGGTCAACCTCAGCGTCAAGGGACTCACCACCCGCATCTTCACGGCCTTCGGCGCGGGCCTGGCACCGATCCTCTGATCCACGCCGAAAGCGAGTCGGTGCGCGCCGAATGTTCCGGAGAACCCCACGACTCTGCTAGGCTGCCGGCCTCCCCGCCACGCCTCACGGACCTGGATACCGCCATGTCGATTTCGCTGAATTTCGAACTCAACGACCGCGACCTCGAGCATTTCCACAAGGCGATGAAAGCCGCGCAGGAATCGGCGAAGGACCGGACGGCCGAAGACATCGTCATGTGCAGCGGCAAGCTGCTCGAAGACGCCGCCAAGGTGCACATCCCCGATTTCATCAAGGAACGCCTGCTGCGCCTGGACGACATGATCGCCATGGTGCGCGACGAAGGCTGGCACCTGCCGGAAGAAGACCGCCAGCGCGTGCTGTCCGCGCTCGTCTACTTCTGCGATCCGAAGGACATCATCCCGGACAACGTCGAGGTGCTGGGCTTCCTCGACGACGCGGTGATGATCGAGCTGTGCGTGCGCGACCTGAAGCACGAGCTCGACGCCTACGACGACTTCTGCGACTACCGCGACCACGAAGCCAAGCGCCGTGGCCAGGATCCGGCCAAGCTCGGCCGCGAAGAGTGGCTGGAATCGCGCCGCAACGAACTCGTCGACCGCATGCATGTCCGCCGCGAGCGCGAGTTCGGCACCGGCTACGGCAGCAGCAGCGGTTATGCCTCCAAGCACGAGTCGTACACCCGCGGCTGGCGCCCGGGCGTCTTCAAGTTCGGCTGAGCCAGGCCGCCGGCATGGCTTCCGGCGACCGCCCCCCGTCGTCGCACCCGGGACCGTTCCGTCCCGGCGCCTCGATCGAATCGCTCAACGCGATGTCGGCGGGCACCTCCATGGAAACGCTGGGCATCCTGTTCACCGAGATCGGTTACGACTTCCTGCGCGCGACCATGCCGGTCGATGCGCGCACGCGCCAACCCTACGGCCTGCTGCACGGCGGCGCTTCGGTGCTGCTGGCCGAAACCCTCGGCAGTTCCGCCGGCATGTTGTGCGTCGGCGAAGGCGAAGGCTGCGTCGGCATCGAGATCAACGCCAACCACGTGCGGGGCGTGCGCGAAGGCCTGGTCACCGGCACCGCGCGGCCTTTGCACGTCGGCCGCCAGACCCAGGTGTGGGAAATCCGCATCGAAGACGAACGCGCCCGCCTGGTGTGCATCTCGCGCCTGACCCTGGCGGTGATCGCGCTGCCCGCCGGCGCGCCGAAGTGAAGGGCCCCAACGCCCTGCGGTTCGCGCTGCGGATGCCGCTGCTCGCCTGGCACGTGCTCATCGACCTGCCGATCACCCTGCTGGTGATGCTGCCGCCGATCGGGCGCATCGACATCGGCGGCGAACCGCTCGAGCACCGCATGATCCGCTGGTGGCAGGGCGGGCTGATGCGCATCTTCGGCTTCCGCATGCATCGCCGCGGCGTGCCGTTGCCGGGCGCCACGCTGTTCGTCGCCAACCACGTCAGCTGGGTCGACATCGTCGCGCTGCACAGCCAGCGGATGATGGGCTTCGTCGCCAAGCGCGAGATCCGCGGCTGGCCGCTGGTGGGCTGGCTGGCCACGCGCGGCGAAACGATCTACCACGAGCGCGGCAGCAGCGAATCGATGGGTGGCGTGCTGCACGAGATGCTGGCGCGCCTGCGCGCCGGGCGTTCGGTAGGCGTGTTTCCCGAAGGCCGCACGCGCGATGGCCGCGAGATCGGCCCGTTCCACGCGCGCATCTTCCTGGCCGCGGTGGAGGCCGGCGTGCGCGTCCAGCCGGTCGCGCTGCGCTACGGGAAGGGCGCATCGGCGCAACCGGTGGTCGCCTTCGGGCCGGACGAAAGTTTCGCCGCCAATTTCCTGCGCCTGCTCGGCGAGCCGGCGCGGGAGACCGAGGTGTGGTTCCTCGAACCGATCGACGTGTCCGATGCCGGCGGCCGCCGGCGGATCGCCGAGCTGGCGCGCGAACGCATCGTCGAAGCGATGGCGGCCCCTTGAGTTCCAGCGTTGGTTCGCCGACCTGCGACGGGTTAGAGCGCGACCTCGACACGGGGCGCGCTAGCCTCCGCGACATGCTCACCGCCCGCGACTATCGCCCGCCGCGTTCGCTGTACAGCCCGCACCTGCAATCGGTGCTGGGCTCCAGCGCGTTGCGCCGCCGGCGCGGCCGGAGCGCCATGGCCGCCAGCGGCGCCGTCACCACCGCGCACATCATCGACGCCGGCGACGGCGTGCGCCTGCAGGGCCTGCATTCGGCGATGCCCGGCGTCACGCCGCGCGCGCTCGCGCTGCTGCTGCACGGCTGGGAAGGCAGCGCCGAATCCAGCTACATGCAATTGACCGCCGCGCGGTTGCTCGCGCGCGGGTTCGAAGTGTTCCGGCTCAACTTCCGCGACCACGGCGACACGCACCATCTCAACGAAGGCCTCTTCCATTCCAACCGCATCGACGAAGTCGTGCACGCGGCCGCGGAAATCGCGCACCGCTATGCCACGCGCCCGATGGTGGTGGCGGGGTATTCGCTCGGCGGGAACTTCGCGCTGCGCATCGCCCTGCGCGCGCAGGCTGCCGGCATTCCGCTCGTGCACGTCGCGGCGGTGTGCCCGGTGCTGGATCCGGCGCGCACGATGGACAACATGGAACGCGGCCTGCCGCTGTACATGTGGTACTTCGAACGCAAGTGGCGCGAATCGCTGGCGCGCAAGCGCAAGCTGTTCCCGCAGCACCACGATTTCGACGACCAGGTACTCGGCCTGCGCATGCGGCCGCTCACGCAGTGGATGGTGGAGCGGCACACGCAGTTCGGTTCGCTCGACGGCTATTTCCAGGGTTATTCGATCGCGGGCGATCGCCTGGCGTCGCTGTCGGTGCCGGCGAGCATCCTGATGTCGGAAGACGATCCGGTCATTCCCGTCGACGAATTCCGCCAGCTCGCGTTGCCCGCGCACGCGCACCTGGACATCGCACCGCACGGCGGCCACTGCGGCTTCCTCGAGAACTGGCGCGGCGACGGCTTCGCCGAACGCTGGGTCGCCGAACGACTGGACGCCGCCGTCGACCTGTCCGTGGCAACATCGCCCGCCCTGGCCTGAGAGGAACGCGCATGCGCATCTGGAGCGAGAGTTTCGAACACCGCGGGCCCATCCCCGCCGAGTTCGCGATGGGCACGCCGGACGGCTTCGGCGGCAATCGCAATCCGCACCTGGCGTGGGACGACGCGCCGGCCGACACGCAATCCTTCGTGCTGCTGTGCATCGACACCGACGCGCCGACCGATCCGTCGACCGTGGGCCGCGACGACCTGCAGATTCCCGTCGAGCAACCGCGCGCGGACTTCGTGCACTGGGCGATGGTGGACATTCCCGCCAACGTGCATGCGATCGCGGCCGGCAGCTGCAGCGACGGCGTGACCAAGCACGGCAAGCAGTCGCCGCCGTGCCCGCCCGGCGCGCGCCAGGGCTTGAACGATTACACCGGCTGGTTCGCGGGCGATGCCGACATGCGCGGCCAGTGGCGCGGTTACGACGGTCCGTATCCGCCGGCCAACGACCTGCGCGTGCATCGCTACTTCTTCCGCCTGTTCGCGCTGCGCGTGCCGAAGCTCGACGTCCCGGAGGATTTCACCGCCGCCGATGTCTTCCATGCGCTCCAGCCGCACGAAATCACCGAGGCCGCGATCTACGGCACGTACACGCTCAATCCGCAGGTCAAGGGTTGAGCGCGCGCGTTGCGATCGTCACCGGCGCCAGTCGCGGCATCGGCGCGGCGATCGCACGGGCGCTCGCGGAAGACGGGTGCCACGTGGTGGCGGCCGCGCGTTCGGATGACGCCTTGCGTGGCGTGGTCGAGGCGTTCTCGGTGCGCGGATTGGCCGTGCCGTGCGATCTCGCGGCGCCGGAGGCGGCGACGCAACTGGTCGACGCCGCGATGCAGGCCTTCGGTCGCATCGATGTGGTGGTGAACAACGCCGGCGCGACGCCGCGCGGGGATTTCCTCGCGTTCGACGATGCGGCGTGGGAGGCGGGTTTCGCGCTCAAGTTCTTCGGCGCCGTGCGTTTGTGTCGCGCTGCGTGGCCGCAGCTGGTCGCGCAACAGGGCTGCATCGTGAACATCGCTGGCATCGGCGGGCGCACGGGCAACGCGGACTTCACCATCGGCGGCAGCGTCAACGCAGCGCTGCTCAACCTGACGAAGGCGCTGGCCGATCGGGGCGTACGCGACGGCGTGCGCGTCAACGCGGTGAATCCGAGCAGCATCGCAACGGAACGCACGCAGGTGCGCATCGACAAGCTGGCGGCGGAACGCGGCATCGCGCCGGACGCCGCGTCGTCCGAACTCGCGCGCGACCTGCGCGTCGCACGCTTCGGCACGCCGGCGGAAATCGCGTCCGTCGTGGCGTTCCTCGCCTCGGATCGCGCCAGCTACATGCAGGGCGCAATCGTCGACGTCGACGGCGGGCAGACCCGCACGCTGTAGATCAGCGCGCGGGCACCAGCAGCAGCAACGCCGCGCCCACCACGAAGCGATACACCGCGAACGCCGTGAAGCGGTGCGTCTGGATGTAGCGCAGCAGCCACTTCACCGCGATGAAGGCGGTGACCGCGGAGGCGACGAAGGCCACCGCGAGCGCGTTCCAGTCTTCGCCCGCCAGGCCGCCTTCGCGCGCGACGTGCAGCAGTTCGTAGCCGGTGGCCGCGAACATCGTCGGGATGCCGACCAGGAACGCGAATTCCGTCGCCGCCGCGCGGCTGGTCACGCCGAACAGCAGCGCGACGAAGATCGTCGCCGCCGAGCGCGACGTGCCGGGGAAGACGCCCGCAACGACCTGCGCCACGCCGACCAGGATCGCGACGGTCCACGTGATGTTGGAACGTTCGCCCAGCACCACCGCGCGCTTGGCCGCGAAGTGCTCCGCGAGCAGCATCCACGCCGCGCCCAGCACCAGCGCCCACGCCACCGGCGCCACGTCTTCCGGCAACTCGAAGCCGAGCTTCTTCACCACCAGGCCGAGCACCGCGGTCACGCCGAATGCGACGGCCAGCTTGAACGCGTAATCGCGCGGCGCCTGTCCGTGCACCGGTGCGGCCTGCGCCGGATGCAGGAAGCTGTCGGCGAGTTGCCACAAACGCTGCCGGTAGATCACCACCACCGCGAGGATCGCGCCGGCCTGGATCGCGATGTTGAACAGGTCGCTGCGATGCCCGAGCCAGCGCTCGGCGATGAGCAGGTGACCGGTGCTGGAGATCGGCAGGAATTCGGTGATGCCTTCGATGATGCCGAGCAGCAGCGCGGCCAGGAGATCGGTCATTGGGGATTCGCGGAAGAGGGAAGGGACGGCAACGCCGGATGGTCGCGTTTCATGATGGCGGCGTCCATGTCCACGCTTCGCGATCCCGCTTCCATTGCGCCTGCGTGCGCGTCACGCGGAGCCACCAGGTCTGTTCGCCCGGTTCCGGCCGTGGCGCATCGAAGCCTGCGGGCGTGAGCAGGGCGACGCACCAGGCCGGCGTCGGATCGCGCACCGAGCGATACAGGAGCGCGCCCACGCCGGCGTCGCGAGCGATGCGGGCGAAGGCCTGGGTGGGCGCGTAGTCGACCGGATGCGTCCATGCCGCGGCGTCGCGATCGAAGGGCGCGCGCTGCAGGTCGATCGCCTCGGTGCGCAGGCGCGTGGCGAAGGCGGTGAAGGCGAGCGGGGCGAGGCCGTCCAGCGCGGGCGCGTCCATCAGGAAGCGCCAGCGCCAGTAGCCCATTTCCATGCAGGCGGTGCGCACGCCCTGCGCGCCGTAGAAGACGCCGGGATCGTCGCGATCGCGGAAGCGCGAGCCGCCGCGCCGCGGCGAATACCGGAAGGGCGTGGCGAGCAGGTAATGCAGGTGCGCGGTGCCCGCGGGCGCGCGGGGCTTGGACGCGTCGATCAAGGTTTCGAGCAGCGCCTGCTCGTCCGCATCGTCCACGAGCTTCATCGTGCTCGCGACGTGCTGCGCCTCGACCATCCGCCACGCGCGGCCCTTCCAGGGCCGACGCTCAGATGCGACCGCGGTGGTGGTCCAGGTAGTCGACGACACGCACGAGTCCTTGCAGGTCGGTGATCAGGGCGGCGGGGGCGGCGCCGAGCGCGAGGTTGTCGCCGCGCAACCATGCGCGGGCGGCCTCGGTGGTGCCGACGATGGAATCGAGCGAACGGAACAGGCGCACGAACAGCAGCGCGAGCTCCCATTCCTTGCGGCCGGCCTTGAGCGGGTAATCGCCGGCGACCAGGCGACTCACCGTGGCGGTGCTGAGCCCGAGCACCCCGGCGAGGGTGTCCTGCGTGACCCCGAGCTGCGCGGCTGCGCGCACCACGGCCTTGCCCAGCACCGCGGCCTGGGTGGTGGCGGCCCCGGGAACCTGCTGCAGCGATCGACGTGCCATGGCGTCCCTCCTTCCATGGAAATCGTACCCGCAATTCGTTTCCGTGGAAACACCTGGCAGAACGGGCTGCGCCGCTGGCGGCGCAACCACGCTGGTGCGAACTGGAACCGGCGCCGCACCAATCCGGTGCAGCGATGCCGATCGAGATCGCGTGCTGCGTTGCGAATCAATGGGTTGCACCACGGCCGTCCTTGGCATGCGCCTTGCTGCTATGACTGACGTTGCGATCCGGGTCGTCCCGGCCCTCGATTTCCGCCCCATCTCACCCATCGGAGCCCGCCATGTCTTTGGAACACGTCGAGAAACTCATCAAGGACCACAAGGTTGAATTCGTCGACCTGCGTTTCGCCGACATGCGCGGCGTGCAGCACCACGTGACCTTCCCGAAGTCGATCGTCGACGCCTCGCTGTTCGAGGACGGCAAGATGTTCGACGGCAGCTCGATCAGCGGCTGGAAGGGCATCAACGAATCCGACATGGTGCTGCTGCCGGATCCGACCACCGCGTTCCTGGATCCCTTCACCGCCGACCCGACGCTGGTCCTGACCTGCGACATCCTCGACCCGGCCACCATGCAGGCCTACTCGCGCGACCCGCGCGGCATCGCCAAGCGCGCCGAAGCCTTCCTCAAGTCCAGCGGCATCGCCGACCAGGCGTTCTTCGGCCCGGAACCGGAATTCTTCATCTTCGACAGCGTCCGCTTCGCGAACGACATGGGCCACACCTTCTTCCACATCGATTCGGAAGAAGCGCACTGGAACTCCGGCCGCGAATACGAAGGCGGCAACACCGGTTACCGCCCGATGGTGAAGGGCGGCTACTTCCCCGTCGCGCCGCTGGACACGCTGCACGACATCCGCGCCGAGATGTGCAAGACGCTCGAGCAGGTGGGCATCGAAGTCGAAGTGCACCACCACGAAGTGGCCAACGCCGGCCAGTGCGAGATCGGTACCAAGTTCAACTCGATGGTGAAGAAGGCCGACGAACTGCTGACGATGAAGTACGTCATCAAGCAGGTCGCGCACCGCAACGGCAAGACGGCGACCTTCATGCCCAAGCCCATCGTCGGCGACAACGGCAGCGGCATGCACGTGCACCAGTCGCTCGCCAAGGGCGGCGTCAACCTGTTCTCCGGCGACGGCTACGGCGGCCTGTCGCAGATGGCGCTGTGGTACATCGGCGGCATCTTCAAGCACGCGCGCGCGATCAACGGGTTCGCCAATTCGACGACCAACTCGTACAAGCGCCTGGTGCCGGGCTTCGAAGCCCCGGTGATGCTGGCGTACTCGGCGCGCAATCGTTCGGCGTCTTGCCGCATCCCGTACGTGGCCAACCCGAAGGCGCGCCGCATCGAGATCCGCTTCCCCGATCCGATGAACTCCGGCTACCTGATCTTCGCCGCGCTGATGATGGCCGGCCTGGACGGCATCAAGAACCAGATCGACCCGGGCGCGCCGAGCGACAAGGACCTGTACGACCTGCCGCCGGAAGAAGAGAAGAACATCCCCACCGTCTGCCATTCGCTCGACCAGGCGCTGGAAGCGCTCGACAAGGATCGCGACTTCCTCAAGGCCGGCGGCGTGTTCACCGACGACTTCATCGATGCGTACATCGGCCTGAAGATGCAGGAAGTGACGCGCTTCCGTGCGGCCACGCATCCGCTGGAGTACCAGCTGTACTACACGCTGTAAGCGTTACCGCGGGACCCCACCCCAAACCCTTCCCCTGCACGCAGGGGAGGGGCTTCGCGAACGGGAGACGGCATGGTCGACAAGGGCGACACCGCGTGGATGCTGGTTTCCACCGTCCTCGTGATGCTGATGATCGTCCCCGGCCTCGCGCTGTTCTACGGCGGCCTCGTCCGCGCGAAGAACATCCTCTCGGTGTTGATGCAGGTGCTCGTCGTCGCCTCGCTCGCGATCGTGCTGTGGGTGGTGTACGGCTACTCGCTCGCCTTCGAAGGCGGCAGCGCGTGGATCGGGGGCTTCGGCAAGTTGATGCTGTACGGCATCGGGCCGACGTCCACCATCGCCACGTTCACGCCGGGCGTGCGCATTCCCGAACTGGCCTACGTCGCGTTCCAGGGCGCGTTCGCCGCCATCAGTTGCGCGCTGGTCGTCGGCGCGATCGCCGAACGCGCGAAGTTCGCCGCGGTGCTGCTGTTCGCCGCGCTCTGGTTCACCTTCGCCTATCTCCCGCTCGCGCACATGGTGTGGGCGTCCGATGGATTGCTGTTCCGCATGGGCGCGCTGGATTTCGCGGGTGGCACCGTGGTGCACATCAACGCGGGGGTCGCGGGCCTGGTCGGTGCGTACATGCTCGGGCCGCGCGTCGGCTTCGGGCGCGAGCGTTTGTCGCCGCACAACCTGCCGCTCACGTTCACCGGCGCAGCGATGCTGTGGGTCGGCTGGTTCGGCTTCAACGCGGGCTCGGCGCTGGAAGCCAACGGCGTCGCGGCGCTCGCGTTCCTCAACACCCTGGTGGCCGCGGCAGCCGCGGTGCTCGCGTGGAGCACCGTGGAAGCCACGCTGCGCGGGCGCGCGTCGATGCTGGGCGCGGCGTCGGGTGCGGTGTCCGGCCTCGTGGCGATCACGCCCGCATGCGGCACGGTGGGCATCGGGGGCGCGCTGGTCATCGGCGCGCTTGGCGGCGCGGCGGGGTTCTGGGGCGTCAATGCGTTGAAGCGTTACCTGCGCGCGGACGACTCACTCGACGTGTTCGGCATCCACGGCGTGTGCGGCATCGTCGGCGCGCTGTCGACCGGCGTGTTCACTGCGCCCGCGCTGGGCGGTGCGGGCAGCCGCGACTTCTCGATCGCGCACCAGCTGGGCGTGCAGGCCGTCGGCGTCGTGATCACCATCGCCTGGTCCGGCGTGGTCGCGCTGCTGGCCTTCCAGGTCGCACGCCGCCTGCGCGGCCTGCGCGTGGACCACGACGCGGAACGCGAAGGCCTGGACATCAGCGCGCACGGTGAGTCGGCGTACGAAATCTGACGCCTCAGTTGCGCAACCGCACCGGCGGCACGCGATCGCCCCGGCCGTCGACGAACATCGCCACGCGCCCGTCGATGCGCCGGAAGCGCAGGTCGACGCGATCGTTGCCCAGCGCGACATCGAGCAACCGCACTTCGTCGATGCCGATCGGCAGGCGCGGACGATCGACCGAGATCTCGCCACGCAAGCCATCGATCTCCACGCCCAGGCACGCCTGCAGCAACATGAAAGGCGCGCCCGCGGCCCACGCCTGCGGCAGGCAGGCGACGGGGTAGGCGATCGGTGGCGCGCCCTGCACGCGCGGGAAGCCGCAGAACAGTTCCGGCAGGCGCATGTCGAAGTTCACCGCGGACTCGAACGCACTGCGCAGCAACGTGACCGCCGCATCGCGATGCCCGTAGCGCGCGATGCCCGCGGCGCATAGCGCCGTGTCGTGCGGCCAGATCGATCCGTTGTGGTACGACATCGGGTTGTAGCGCGCTTCGCCAAGCGCGAGCGTGCGCACGCCCCAGCCCGTGTGGAATTCCGGCAGCATCAATTGCGCGGCCACCGATGCAGCGCGCGCGGGATCGGGCAAGCCGCAGAACAACAGATGCCCCGGATTGCTGGCGCGCACTTCGCACAGTGCGCCCTTGCCATCGACCGCGATGCCGTAGAAGCCGCGATCCTCCATCCAGTAGCGCGCTTCCACCGTCTCGCGCAATCGATTGGCGCGCGCGTCCCAACGTTGCGCGTCCTCGATCTCGCCGCGCAGCCCGGCCAGCTCCGACATCGCGCGGAACGCGGCGTACGCATAGCCCTGCACTTCGACGAGCGCGATGGGGCCGGGCGGGAATTTCCCGTCGGCATGGAACACCGAATCCTCGCTGTCCTTCCAGCCCTGGTTGGACAAGCCGGTGGATTCGCCGCGCGCATAATCGAGGAAGCCGTTCGCGTTGGCATCGCAGACGCGCTCGATCCAGCCCGTTGCCGCGCGCAACGCAGGCCACAGGCGATCGACGAAGGCCATCTCGCCCGTGCGGCGCGCGTAGGCGCCCGCCAGCATCACGAACAGCGGCGTCGTATCCACGCCACCGTAATAACGCCCGAACGGCAGCTCCTTCATCGCCGCCATCTCGCCCTTGCGCGTCTCGTGCATGATCTTGCCGGGCGCCGAATCCAGGAACGACGACTCCTCCTGCGCCTGGTGCGCCGCGAGGAAGCCCAGCACGCCGCGCGCGATGCCCGGATCGAGCCACAAGGTCTGCAGCGCGGTGATCACCGCATCGCGCCCGAACGGCGTCGAGAACCACGGGATGCCCGCGTAGGGATACGGCCCGGTTTCCAGTTCGCTCGTCAGCAGCGCGAGGTCCGCGCGCGATCGTTGCATCCACGCATCGAACAACGGCCCGTTGCTGCGCACGCGCGCACCGCGACGCCCGCGCGACCGCATGCGGCGACGCGCCTGCGCCGCCGCTGTGCGATGCGTGGCGCGCGAAGGCACGGGGCCCGCTTCGCTGCCGACTTCGACGAACAGTTCCACTTCTTCGCCCGGCACCAGCGGGAACAGGAATTCCAGCATCCGGCCTTCCACGCGATGCGCCTCGCGCGAGAACGCCACGACCGACGCGCGCATCACCTGGTCCAGCCCGCGATAGCGGAACTCCACCGTGTGGCTGCCCGCCGTGTGCGGCGTCGACAGCAACTCGCCGCGCGCCGGACGCACCATGCCGCGCACTTCGAACATGTCGCGGAAGTCCGCGCCGAGTTCGATGCGCACCGGCAGCGTCAGCGGGGCGTTGCCGTAGTTCATGAAGGCGAGGCGCTCGTACATGCGCTCGTCGTGCAGGAAGCGCGAGCGCAGGATGTGCACGAGCCCTTGCGGGGCCTCGCTGCCACCGAGCGGCGGCAACTGGCGATTGGTGAGGTGCGCGAGGAAGAAGACGTTGTCTTCCGTGACCGCGGCGCTCAGCAGCGCGGGCACCGTTTCGCCGAGGCGCAGGCGGTAGATCGACAGCAGCCGCGTGTCGTCGCGGAACATCCCCGTGCTGCCTTCCTCGATGTCGCCGTACCCGTTGGCCACGAGGAAGCTGTCCCCGTCCTTGAGGACATGGCTCGCATACAACGCGGCAGTCGCCGCCGGATCCATGCTCATGCCAGGCGCAGGCCGCGATCGGGTTCGCGACCTCGCGCCAGTTGTCGGTACAGGTCCACGTAGTGCTCGGCCATCCCGCGCGCGGTGAAGCGGCGCTCGAACACATCGCGCACCGCACGTCGGTCGTAGCCCAGCACTTCGCGCGTGGCGGCCACCGCATCGTCTTCGCTGGACACGATGCGGCCGGTCACGCCGTCGTCGATCACTTCGGGCACCGAGCCGCAACGCCACGCGACCACCGGCGTACCGCAGGACATCGCTTCGATCATCACGATGCCGAAGGGCTCCGGCCAGTTGATCGGGAACAGCAGCGCGGCGGCATTGCCGAGGAACTCCGGCTTCTGCGCATCGCCGATCTCGCCGATGAATTCCACGTCCGCGCCGCGCAGCAGCGGCTCGATCGCGCGCTCGTAGTACGCCTTGTCCTGCGCGTCGATCTTCGCGGCCACCTTCAACGGCATGCCGACGCGGCGTGCGATGGTGATGGCGCGATCCACGCGCTTCTCCGGCGAGATGCGGCCGAGGAAGGCGAGGTAATCGCCCTGCGGCTCGCCGTTGAACGGGCACAGCGTATCCGGCATGCCGTGGTGCACCGTGCCGAGCCAGTTGGCACTCGCCAGCGGCTTGCGCTGGTTCTCCGAGATCGATACGAGCGGGAACTGATCCCACTGCCGGTACACGCCCGGCAGGTCCTTGAGGTCCAACCGGCCGTGCAACGTCGTCAGCGTGCGATCCGCGAACTGCTCGAAGAACGGGAAGTGGATCATGTCGGTGTGGAAATGCAGCACGTCGAAATCGTCCATGCGCTCGCGCAGCTCGTGCAGCATGCTCATGTGCGAGGCAAGGTCGGATTTCAGCGGCGCGGGATCCAGCCGGATCGCCTGGTCGCGCGAAGCATGCAGCGTGGCGCGCGTCTTCGCTTCGGCCGACGCAAACAGGGTGACCTCATGTCCTGCATCCACGAGAGCATCGGTCAGCCAGGCCACCACGCGTTCGGTGCCACCGTAGAGTTTCGGCGGAACCGCTTCGTACAGCGGCGAAATTTGCGCAATCCTCAAGACAGTTCCCCACGCGGCGGTCAGTGCCGCACCGTAGGCGAAAGGCCGTAAAAACGACGTCTGGAGCACGCGAGAGCGAGGCTGCGCCCCATTCAGATGCTCAGCCGCGCGGGCCGCCCATCACCGGCAGGATCGCGCCGTTGATGTACGACGCGGTCACTTTCGAGGCGAGGAAGACGAACGCGGGCGAGATCTCTTCCGGTTGCGCGGGACGTCCCATGTCGCTCTGCTTGCCGAATTCGGCGACGGCCTCTGCGGGACGATCCGACGGATTCAACGGCGTCCACACTGGTCCGGGCGCCACCGCGTTCACGCGGATGCCGCGTTCCAGCAGGTTGCTGGCGAGCGACTTGGTGAACGCATGGATCGCGCCCTTCGTCGCGGAGTAGTCCAGCAGTTCCTTGCTGCCGAACAACGCCGTCTCCGAGCCGCAGTTGATGATCGACCCGCCTTCGGGCAAGTACGGCAACGCCGCGCGCGCCATGTGGAAGTAGCCGCCGATGTTGGTCTGGAGCGTTTCCTGGAAGTGTTCTTCGCTGATGTCCGCCAGCGATGCGGCGTGCAACTGGAAGGCCGCGTTGTTCACCAGGATGTCGAGGCGCCCGAATTGCTTGACCGTCTTTTCCACCGCTTCTTCGCAGAAGCGCACGGATTTCACGTCGCCGGGGAGCAGCAGGCAACGCTGGCCTTCGGCTTCCACCAGGCGCTTGGTCTCTTTCGCATCCTCGTGTTCCGACAGGTAGACGATCGCCACGTCGGCGCCTTCGCGTGCATAGAGCACCGCGACCGCGCGCCCGATGCCGGAATCGCCGCCCGTCACGATCGCCACCATGTCGGCGAGCTTTTCGCTGCCGATGTAGTCGGGCGCGAGGAAGCGCGGGGCGAGGGCGAGGTCGTGTTCGTTGCCCGGTTTATCGAGGTGCTGCTTCGGCAGTTGCGTGGGTTCCTTGCGCGCGCCGGCCTGCACGGGTTTCTTCTTCGCCTGCGAACTCTGCGGTTTCGCCTTGGCGTCCTTCGCCTCGATCACCGATTGCAGCGCCCGTTGCTTCTTCGCGGTGGACGCGCCGGTCTGTTTCTTGCTTGCCATGCGGAACTCCGGGCGCGGGAAAGCCCCGAACCTAGCGATGCGCGCGTTGAAGCGACGTGGAAGGGGCGTCGCGTTTTTCCATCACGCGCCGCACCGCGCACGCGCGCTAGGTTCGCGCTCACCAGCCCGCAGGGAGACGCCCATGCCACGCGATATTCCGACCAAGCTCCCCGCCGACGGCGAACTCGAACGCCGCGACCCGCGCGTCGAAACGCGGCCGCGCGACGAAGACGTGCACATCGATCGCCGCGACCAGGTGCTGCTGCACGACATGCCGTCCATCACCAACCGCGGCACCGGCAGCGTCGATCCGGCCGCCGAGGGCCATGGCAAGTCCGCCAAGGCGATCCACGACGAGGATCCCGACGGCATGGGCATTCCCGGCGAAGCGGTGCGCAGCGGCCACGACCAGCAAGGCAGCGGCTTCTCCAGTTCCGACGACACCGCGATGGACGATCGCCATCTCAGCGATTGAGCACGGCGCGCGTTGACGCGCCGTCCACCCGATGCTCACGACGGCGTGAGCACAATCGATCGGATGGAAACGAGTGAACGCCCGCGTCCATCGCCGCCGCCGCCCGCGCCTGGATGGACCGATACATGGGCGTTGTTCCTCGACGTCGATGGCTCGCTGCTCGATTTCGCGCTGGATCCCAATGGCGTCGTGACGCCCGAGGGATTGCAGCGCGACATCGCCACGCTCCACGTTGCGCTCGATGGCGCCGTTGCCTTGGTGAGCGGGCGCGCGATCGATGCGATCGACGATGTGCTCGGTGCATTGCGACAAGTGCCAGCTGCTGGCCTGCACGGACTCGAACGCCGTGAAGCGGGCGGCGCGTACTTCGCGCCACCGCCCGCGCCCGACGCACTCGATGCCGTGCATGCAGAAGCGCAACACGTCGCCGTGGCGTTCCCCGGTGCCGTCGCCGAACGCAAGGGACCGAACCTCGCGCTGCATTGGCGCGCCGCACCGGAAGCGCAGGATGCCTTCCGTGCATTCGCTGCAGCGGCGTTGCGATTGCTGCCGGAGTATCGCGTGCAGGCCGGCGACCACGTGCTCGAACTGCGTCCCGGCGGCGAATCCGCCGACAAGGGCACCGCGGTGGAAGCGTTCCTGCAGCAAGCCCCGTTCCGCGGTCGCCGCCCGGTGTTCGTCGGCGACGACCTGACCGACGAACACGCCTTCGCCGTCGTCAACGCGCGCGACGGCATCAGCATCCTCGTCGGCGATCGCGATGCCAGCGTCGCGCGCTGGCAGTTGGCCAATCCCACCGCGGTGCGTGCCTGGTTGCATGCGCTCGCCACCGCCACCGCCACAGGAGTGCACGCATGACGCGCCAGGCCAGCCTCGATCTCGGCGTCATCGGCAACGGCACGTTCGGCGCCCTGATCGATCCCGACGGCAGCGTCGTGTGGTGCTGCCTGCCCGCGTTCGATGGCGATCCTGCGTTCTGTTCGCTGCTCTCGCCCAAGCGCCCGGGCGGTGCGTGGGAGATCGAGCTCGAAGACCAGGCGCACACCGAACAACGCTATCTCCCGAACACCGCCATCCTCATCACGGTGCTGCACGACCGCCACGGCGGCGCGCTGGAGATCACCGACTTCGCACCGCGCTGGCGGCATTACGATCGCCTCTATCGCCCGGTCGGCCTGTTCCGCCGCGTGCGTCCGCTCGCCGGTTCGCCGCGCATCCGCGTGCGCCTGCAACCGCTCGCCGACTGGGGCGCGCGCGAACCCGAACGCACGTGGGGCAGCAACCACATGCGCTGGCTGTTGCCCGGCCACGTGCTGCGCCTCACCACCGACCTGTCGCTGCGCCTGCTGCGCGACGAACTGCCCTTCGTGCTCGATCGCGAACTGCACTTCGTGCTCGGCCCTGATGAAACGCTGACGCAGCCGATCGGCGCGTTCGTCCGCGACGCCGAAGAGCGCACGACGAACTACTGGCGCGAATGGGTGCGTTACCTGTCGATCCCGCTGGAATGGCAGGAGGCCGTGATCCGCAGCGCCATCACGCTGAAGCTGTGCCAGTACGAGGACACCGGCGCGATCATCGCGGCGATGACCACGTCCATCCCCGAAGCGCCGCACACCACGCGCAACTGGGATTACCGCTACTGCTGGCTGCGCGATGCGGCGTTCGTCGTGCGCGCGCTCAACCGGCTCGGCGCGACGGCGACGATGGAGGAGTACATCCGCTACATCTTCAACATCGTCACCGCCGAACCCGCGGACATCCAGCCGGTGTTCGGCATCGGCTTCGAAGCGCAACTGCACGAAGACGAAGCCGAAGGCCTGGCGGGCTATCGCGGCATGGGCCCCGTGCGCGTCGGCAACCTGGCGTGGAAGCAGGTGCAGCACGATGTGTACGGCAGCGTCATGCTCGCCTCGACGCAGTTGTTCTTCGACCAGCGCCTGCAACATCCGGGCGATGCGGCGACGTTCGCGCGCCTGGAGCCGCTGGGCGAACAGGCCTGGCGCATGCACGACCAGCCGGATGCGGGCCTGTGGGAATTCCGCGGACGCGCGTCCGTGCACACGTATTCGTCGGTGATGTGCTGGGCCGCGTGCGATCGCCTGGCGAAAGTCGCGGCGCGCTTCGGCCTGGTCGAGCGCGTGCAGCATTGGCGCGGGCGCGCGGATCGCATCCGCGCCAAGGTGATGGAAGCGGCGTGGAATGCCGAGCTCGGCCACTTCGTCGATGCCTTTGGCGGCGATCGCCTCGATGCGAGCCTGCTGCTGCTCGCGGACACGGGTTTCATCGAAGCGAAGGATCCGCGCTACATCGCCACGGTGGAGGCGATCGGCAAGGGCCTGCGCCGCGGCCACGGCCTGTATCGCTACATCGCGCCGGACGACTTCGGCGCACCGGAAACCAGCTTCACCATCTGCACGTTCTGGTACGTCGAAGCGCTCGCCGCGATCGGCCGCCATGACGAAGCGCGCGCGTTGTTCGAAACCGTGCTCGCGCGGCGCAATCCGCTGGGCCTGCTGTCGGAAGACCTGGGCTTCGAAGATGGCGAGGCGTGGGGCAACTTCCCGCAGACGTATTCGCACGTGGGCCTGATCAGCGCTGCGATGCACCTGTCGCGCCCGTGGCAGGACGCCACGTGAGTCGCGCATGAGTCGCCTCGTCATCGTCTCCAATCGCGTCGCGTTGCCGCACGAACAGCGTGCCGGCGGGCTCGCGGTGGCGATGCGCGCGGCGCTGAAGGAATTCGGCGGGCTGTGGTTCGGCTGGAGCGGCAAGCGCGTGCGCGACGAACCCTCGGGCCGCATGCACGAGATCAAGGACGGCAACACCACGTACGCGACGATGGACCTGTCGTACGAAGATTTCGACGGCTACTACAACGGCTTCTCCAACCGCACGCTCTGGCCGCTGCTGCACTTCCGCCTCGACCTGGTGGACTACCGGCGCGATACCTACGACGACTATCGCCGCGTGAATTCGCTGTTCGCCGAGAAGCTGGCGAAGCAATTGCGCCCGGACGACGTGGTGTGGGTGCACGACTACCACATGATTCCGCTCGCCCAGCGCCTGCGCGAACTCGGCGTCGCCAATCGCATCGGCTTCTTCCTGCACGTGCCGATGCCGTCGTCGGACCTGCTGGCGGCGATGCCGAACCACGAACAATTGTTTTCGTCGCTGGCCGCGTATGACCTCGTCGGCTTCCAGACCGAGCGCGACCTGGACCGCTTCCAGAGCTACGTGCGCCTGTATCGCGGCGGCAAGGTGTACGCCGATGGTCGGTTGCGCATGCAGGACGGGCGCGAATTCCGCGCCGGCGCATTCCCGATCAGCATCGACACCGGGATGATCGCGCGCCAGGCCGCCGCTGCCGTGTCGCGCGCATCGGTGCAGCGCCTGCGGGACAGCCTCGGCAGCCGCGTGCTCGCGATCGGCGTGGACCGGCTCGATTACTCGAAGGGCTTGCCGGATCGCTTCCGCGCCTTCGAACGCTTGCTGGAGAGTTATCCCGAACTACACGGGCAAATCACCTACCTGCAGCTCGCGCCCGTCTCGCGCGTCGAAGTGCCGGAATACCAGGCGTTGCGCCGCGAACTGGAAGGCCTGGCCGGCCACATCAACGGCCGCCACGCCGCGCCGGAATGGACGCCGGTGCGCTACGTCAACCGCGATTTCTCGCACGGCGTGCTCACGGGCTTCTATCGCAGCGCGGACATCGGCCTGGTCACGCCGTTGCGCGATGGCATGAACCTGGTGGCGAAGGAGTTCGTGGCGTCGCAGGATCCGGAGAAGCCCGGCGTGCTCGTGCTGTCGCGCTTCGCCGGCGCGGCGGCGGAGATGCACGAAGCCCTCATCGTGAATCCGTACGACCTCGACGGCGTCGCCGACGCCCTCGCGCAGGCGCACGCCATGCCGATGGATGAACGCAAGGAACGCTGGCACGCGCTGCACAAGCGCCTGCAGAAACACGACATCACGTTGTGGCGGCGGAAATTCCTTGAGGCGCTCGCGGCCTGAGCCGCGTCATGCGCCGCCGTTGAAGCCCTGCTGGCGCCACGCTTCGAACACGACCACCGCGATCGCATTGGACAGGTTGAGGCTGCGATTGCCCGGCCGCATCGGCAGGCGCAGGCGCTGCGATTCCGGGACATGCGAGAGCACATCGTCCGGCAAGCCGCGCGTCTCGGGCCCGAAGAGAAACGCATCGCCTTGCGTGTAGGACGGCGTATCGAAGCGCACGCTGCCGCGGGTGCTCAGTGCGAAGAGGCGTTGGGGTGCGATCGCGGCGAGCGCTGCATCGAGCGAATCGTGGACCTGCAGCGTCGCGTATTCGTGGTAGTCGAGGCCGGCGCGTCGCAGCTGCGCATCCTCGAGCGTGAAGCCCAACGGCCGGACCAGGTGCAGGCGCGCCCCGGTGTTGGCGCACAAGCGGATCGCGTTGCCGGTGTTGGGCGGGATCTCGGGCTGGAAGAGGACGACATCGAACATGCCGCCATCATCGACACAAGCCGCTCAACCTTCCAGCTTCACCTTGCGCACGATGTGCAGCGCGCCCGGGATCATCGAATGGAAATCGACGCGGGGCAGGGCGGCGGCGGTCGCGGTGGCGTTCGCTTCGGCCTGCGCGGTGGCCGGTTCGCCCGGATCCCGGGCAGCGACGCCGGCGGCGAGGAGCAGCGCGGCGACGGGTAGCGCCAGCAGGCCGCGGAGCAGTTGGGTGTGCATCGACATGGGAGACCTCCTTGGCGTGCCGGACGGAGCACTTGGTTGACCAGTACTCACGCACGGAACGTGCCAATGCCTAACGCATTGATTCGCAAGGAATGACGGTGCGACGTTCGCGTGTCCGCGGACGTCCGGACGTGGTTACCAGGCCATCTGCTCGCCGCGCCAGTCGAGGAAGCGGCCGCTGTCCTTGGCCTTCAAGCCGCCGATCACCTGCAGCAACCCGGCTGCCGATTCCTCCGGCGAGATCTCGCCACCGGTGCCGCCCATGTCGGTGCGCACCCATCCGGGACTGAGCGCCACCACCAGGATGTTGCGCGATGCGAGTGCCAGCGCGAGTTGCACGGTGGCCATGTTCTGCGCGGCCTTGCTCATCGAATAACTCGGCGAGCGGAATTCCGTGCGCGTGGCGAGGCTGGCCATCTGCGTGGAAATGTTGGCCACCGTCGCGCCGTCGGCGAGCAGCGACGCGAGCGCCTGCACCAGCAGCAGCGGGCCGATCGCGTTCACGCGCAGGCTGTCTTCGAGGATCGCCGGATCCAGCTTTCCCCAGCGTTCGCCGGAATGCAGCACGCCGGCGTTGTTCACGAGCAAGTCGATCGGTGCGCCGTCGAGGACCAGCGGGAGTTCGCGCGCGAGTTCGTCTCGCGATTTGTCGGTGGCCACGTCGAGGGGCAGCACGTGCAGGCGGCCCGGGTATTCGCCCGCGAGCGTGTTGAGCGCGGTGGCCTTGCCGGGGTGGCGGGCAGTGGCGACGACGCGATCTCCACGCGCGAGCAGTTGCCGCGTGAAGGCGAGCCCCAATCCGCGGTTGGCGCCGGTGACCAGGCTGTGCTTCGGGGCGCTTGCCATGCCTGCGTTCCTTGCGACCGCGGCGGGTGTGCCGTCCGACCTAGTGTATCCACCGCGGCGGCGGGCTAGGATCGCCGGTCAAACGACCCGGAGCTTCCACCGAATGAACCCGATCCGCAGGCCGCATTCCGCCCTGGCCACGTGTGCGCTGTCGCTCGCGCTGTCCTTCGCCATCGGCGGCACCGCTTTCGTGCCTTCGATCGCGCACGCCGCGTCGCCCAAGGCAGAGCTGGACATCCCGTACGAGGCGTTCACCCTCTCCAACGGCCTGCGCGTGATCGTGCACACCGACCGCAAGGCGCCGGTGGTGTCGGTGGCCATCTGGTACCACGTGGGTTCGAAGGACGAGCCGACCGGTCGCACGGGCTTCGCGCACCTGTTCGAGCACCTGATGTTCAACGGCTCGGAGAACCACAAGGGCGAGTACTTCGGCCCGTTCGAAATGGCCGGCGTGTCGGACATCAACGGCAACACCTGGCTCGACCGCACGATGTACTTCGAAACGGTGCCCACCACCGCCCTCGACATGGCGCTTTGGATGGAATCCGACCGCATGGGCCACCTGCTCGGCGCGATCGACCAGGCCACGCTCGACGAACAGCGCGGCGTGGTGCAGAACGAAAAGCGCCAGGGCGAGAACGAACCCTACGGCCGCGTCGACGAACGCATGCTGGCCCAGACCTTCCCGGCCAACCATCCCTACCACCACGACACCATCGGCTCGATGGCGGACCTCAACGCCGCCTCGCTCGATGACGTGAAGACGTGGTTCCGCACGTACTACGGCGCGGCCAACACCGTGCTCGTGCTCAGCGGCGACATCGATGCCGCCACCGCGAAGGCGAAGGTGCAGCAGTACTTCGGCGACATCGCACCGGGACCGGCCGTCGCACGCCAGGCGCAGTGGGTCGCACCGCGCACCACGTCCACGCGCGACCAGATGGAAGACACGGTCGCGCAGACGCGTATCTATCGCGAATGGAACATCCCGGCGCGCGACCAGCGCGACTTCGTGATGCTCTACCACGCGGCCGGCGTGATGGGCGGCGGCAAGACCTCGCGCCTGTACCAGCGCCTCGTCTACAAGGACAAGCTGGTCGACGACGTGCAGGTGGATGTCACGCCGTTCGAGCTCGCCAGCCAGTTCGTGCTCACCGCCGATGTCAAGCAGGGCGTGGATCCGAAGAAAGTCGAGGCCGCGATCGCCGAAGAATGGCAGCGCTTCCTCGCGGAAGGCCCGACGCAGGACGAACTCGCGCGCCTGCAGGCGCAGGATCGCGCCGGCACCATCCGCGGCCTCGAGCGCGCCCTCGGCAAGGCCTCGCGCCTGGGCGAAAGCGCGCTGTACCTCGGCAGCCCGGATGCGTGGAAGAAGCTCTACGCCTGGAACCAGGAAGCCACGCCCGCCGACGTGCAGGCCGCCGCGAAGAAGTGGCTGTCGCAGGGCGATTACACGCTCACCGTCGTGCCGGTGAAGGAAGCGCCGAAGATCGAAGACGTCGCCGGCCTGCCCGCCAGCAAGGACAAGCCCGCCGACATCCCCGGGACGTCCACCGCCTCGCTCAAGGCGACGCCCGGCACCGTCGATCGCAGCAAGGGCGTGCCCGAAGTCACCAGCTTCCCCGACATCAAGTTCCCGCAGGTCCAGCGCGGCAAGCTGAAGAACGGCATCGAAGTCGTGCTTGCCGAACGCCACACGGTCCCGACCGTAGGCATCACGCTGCAGTTCGACGGCGGTTACGCCAGCGATGCCGGCCGCAAGCTCGGCACCGCCAGCTTCACCTCGGCGATGCTGGATGAAGGCACGCAGTCGCTGGATTCGGTCGAGATCGCGCAGCGTCGCGAACGCCTCGGCATGAACCTCTCCACCGGCTGCAACCTCGACAGCTGCAGCGCGTCGGCCAACGTGCTGAAGGCCGAACTCGCGCCGTCGCTGGCGCTGTTCTCCGACGTCGTGCGCAACCCGGCGTTCCGCGATGCGGACGTCGAACGCATCCGCGCGCAGTGGCTGGCCGGCATCGCGCAGGAAAAGACGCAGCCCACCAGCCTCGCGCTGCGCACGCTGCCGCCGCTGCTGTACGGCGCGGGCCATCCGTACGCGATCCCGTTCACCGGCAGCGGCACCGAAGCCGACATCCAGGCGCTCACCACCACCGACATGCGCGGCTGGCAGGCCGCGTGGCTGCGCCCGGACAACGTGCGCATCTTCGTCGCCGGCGACACCACGCTCGCGGAAATCACCAAGCAGCTCGACGCGGCCTTCGGTGACTGGAAGGCGCCGTCGGTGGCCAAGGGCACCAAGACGCTGCCGAAGGTCGCCGAGCAGACCGCGCCGCGCGTGTTCCTGGTCGACAAGCCCGGTGCGCAGCAGTCGCTGATCCTCGCCGGCCTGCTCGCACCGCCCACCACCGTGCCGAACGACCTGGAAATCCAGACGATGAACGGCGCGTTCGGTGGTGCGTTCACCGCGCGCCTCAACATGAACCTGCGCGAGAACAAGCACTGGGCCTACGGCGCGTACAGCTTCTATCGCGACGCCCTCGGCCAGCGCCCGTACATGCTTTACGCGCCGGTGCAGACCGACAAGACCGCCGAGTCGGCGAACGAAATTCGCATGGAAGTGAACGACGTGATCGGCAAGCGCCCGCTGTCGACGGACGAGATCGCCAAGATCAAGGCCAACGACGTGCGCGGCCTGCCGGGCAGCTACGAAACCGCGAGCGCGGTGCTCTCGGCGCTGACCAGCAACGCGCTGTACGGGCGTCCCGACGACTACGTGTCCACGCTGAAGGCCCGCACCGAAGCGCAGACCGACGACGCGGTGCGCGCCGCGGCGACGGAAATCATCAAGCCGAAGGCGCTGACGTGGGTGATCGTCGGCGACCTGTCGCAGATCGAGCAGAAGGTGCGCAAGCTCGACCTCGGCCAGGTCTCCATCATCGACGCCGACGGCAAGCCGGTGACGCGCGCCGCCGTCGCACCGGCGAAGGCGCCCGCCGCCAACGGCACGAAGTGATGATGCGTCCCGCGATCGGGCTCGTGCTCGCCGTCGTGCTGTCGTCCTGCACCTGGGTCCACATGGCCCCGGGTGCGAGCGCGGTCAAAGTGGTGACCGGCCCGCCGGCCGGTTGCCAGAACCGCGGCGAAGTCGAGGTGTCCGTGAAGGACAGCGTCGCCTTCTACGACCGGAACGCACTGCGCGTGCAGGAAGAACTGGAAACGCTGGCCCGCAACGAGGCCCCGGGCCTCGGCGCCAACACGGTGCAGCCGCTGGCGCCGCCCAAGGAAGGTTCGCAGCGCTACGCCGCGTGGAAGTGCCGTTGAGCCACCGGAAGCGGACATTCCGGCCCGCCTGAACAGCGGGATCGTCCACATCTTCATGAATCCACGGGTCCTGCGGGACCCGTTTCCATTTTCAAGACCTGTGCGGCGGCGGTGAAGCCGGTATCCTGTCGCGCCCCCGGGCCCGGCCGCTTCGGCCCCCGCTCGCGGGATCCGTCACTTCGCAGGCAGTCCCCCATCATGTTGTTCCAACACGTCGCCATTGCCGGCCTCGCTCATATCGACGCGCCGCGCCGCTTGAGCTCGGACGAAATCAACGCGCGCCTCAAGCCCACGCTGGATCGCCTCGGCATCAAGACCGACGTGCTGCAGGACGTGGCGGGAATCCATGCGCGACGCTTGTGGGATGAAGGCATGCAGGCCTCCGACGCGGCGACGCTCGCGGCGGTGAAGGCGCTGGCCGATGCCGGCATCGATCCCGACAAGGTGGGCCTGCTGGTCAACACGTCGGTGAGCCGCGACTTCCTCGAGCCGTCCACGGCGTCGATCGTCAGCGGCAACCTCGGCCTGTCCGACATGTGCCAGAACTTCGACGTGGCCAACGCGTGCCTGGCGTTCCTCAACGGCATGGACATCGCCAGCCGCATGATCGAGCGCGGCGAGATCGACTACGCGCTGGTCGTCGACGGCGAAACCGCCGACCTGGCGTACGAGAAGACGCTCGAGCGCCTGCTGCGCGTGGAAACGACGGAAGAAGAATTCAAGAACGAACTCGCCACGCTGACGCTGGGGTCCGGCGCCGCCGCGATGGTGCTCGCGCGTGCCGAACTCGCCCCGGGCGCCCCGCGCTACAAGGGCGGCGTGACGCGCGCGGCCACCGAGTGGAACAAGCTGTGCCGCGGCAACCTGGACCGCATGGTCACCGACACCCGCATGCTGCTGATCGAAGGCCTGAAGCTCGCGCAGAAGACCTGGATCGCCGCGCGCCTGGCGCTGGGCTGGGTGGCCGAGGAGATGGACGAGTTCGTCATCCACCAGGTCAGCCAGGTGCACACCGCCGCGTTCGTGAAGGCCTTCGGCATCAACCCGAAGAAAGTGCTCACCATCTTCAACGAGCACGGCAACATCGGCCCGGCCTCGGTGCCGATCGTGTTGTCCAAGCTGCGCGAAATGGGCCGCCTGAAGAAGGGCAACCGCATCGCGTTGCTCGGCATCGGCTCGGGCCTCAACTGCTCGATGGCCGAAGTCGTTTGGTAAACGCGCAAGCGCTGCCCGACTACCCGTTCGAACCGAAGCGGATCGCGATCCGCCCGGGCATCGAACTGTCGTACCTCGACGAAGGCCCGCGCGACGGCGAAGTCGTCGTCATGCTCCACGGCAATCCGTCGTGGAGCTATTACTGGCGCCACCTTGTCACCGGCCTGCGCGATCGCTATCGCGTGATCGTGCCCGACCATGTCGGCATGGGCCTGAGCGACAAGCCGGACGATGCGGCGTATCGCTACACGTTGCAGTCGCGCGTCGATGACCTGGCCACGCTGCTCGACACGCTCGGCATCGATGGCCCGGTCACGCTGGTCGTGCACGACTGGGGCGGCATGATCGGCATGGGCTGGGCGATGGCGCATCCCGCCCGCGTGCGGCGCTGGGTGGTGCTCAACACCGCGATGTTCCCGCTGCCCGAAGCCAAGCCGATGCCGTGGCAGTTGTCGCTCGGGCGCGATTCGAAGCTCGGCGCGCTGATGATCCGCGGGTTCAATGCGTTCTCCGGCATCGCCTCGCATGTGGGCGTCGAACGCCGCATGCCCGACGCCGTGCGCCGCGCGTATGTCGCGCCGTACGACACCTGGCGCAACCGCATCGCCACGCTGCGCTTCGTGCAGGACATTCCGCTGCGCGAAGGCGATCCGGCGTGGGCGTTGGTCGATGCGGCGGGTCGCGCGTTGCCGACGTTCGCCGACCGGCCCGCGTTCCTCGGCTGGGGCCTGCGCGATTTCGTGTTCGACGGCCATTGCCTCGATGCATTCCGCCGCGCGTGGCCACAGGCGGAGACGCACGCATTCGACGACGCCAACCACTACGTGCTGGAAGACAAGCACGCCGTGCTGGTGCCGGCGATCCGCGCCTTCCTGGATCGCCACGCGCTGCTGGCCTGAGCCATGCGCGATTCCAACATCGCCGCCGCCCTCCCGCGCCTGGCCCGCGAACGCGGCGACCAGGTGGCGATGCGTTGCCCGGGCCGCGATGGCCGCTACGCAACCGCGATCACTTACGCGCAGCTCGACGCCCGCAGCGATGCGATCGCCGCGGGTCTGGCCCTGCGCGGCATCGTGCGCGGCACGCGCACCGTGGTGATGGTGCGGCCGACGCCGGAGTTCTTCCTGCTGATGTTCGCGCTGTTCAAGGCGGGCGCCGTGCCGGTGCTGGTGGATCCGGGCATCGACAAGCGCGCGCTGAAGCAATGCCTCGACGAAGCCGCGCCGGATGCCTTCATCGGCATCCCGCTGGCGCATGTGGCGCGCGTGGTGTTGCGCTGGGCACGCTCGGCGTACATCCGCATCACCACGGGATCGCGCGCGTTCTTCGCGGACGCGACGCTTGCGGACGTCGAACGCGACGGCGCGAATGCCGGCCCGCAACTCGCCGACACGCAACCCGACGATGTCGCCGCGATCCTGTTCACCAGCGGCTCCACCGGCGTGCCGAAGGGCGTGGTGTATCGCCATCGCCACTTCGCCGCCCAGATCGACATGTTGCGCGAAGCGTTCGGCCTCGCGCCCGGTGGCGTGGACTTGCCGACGTTCCCGCCGTTCGCGTTGTTCGATCCGGCGCTCGGCGTCACTTCGATCATTCCCGACATGGATCCCACGCGGCCCGCGAAAGCGGATCCGCGCAAGCTGCTGGCGGCGATCGAGCGCTTCGGCGTGACGCAGTTGTTCGGCTCGCCTGCGTTGGTGGCGGTGCTTGCGCGTCATGGCGTGGCGATGCCGACGGTGAAGCGCGTGACATCGGCGGGTGCGCCGGTGCCGCCGGATGTTGTCGCGAAGATGCGTGCGCTGTTGCCCGGTGATGCGCAACTCTGGACGCCGTACGGCGCCACTGAATGCCTGCCCGTCAGCGTGATCGAAGGGCGCGAGCTGCAGGGCACCCGCGAAGCCACCGAGCGTGGCGCCGGCACCTGCGTCGGCCGTCCCGTGCCGCCGAACGACGTCCGCATCATCCGCATCGACGACAACGCGATCGCCGAGTGGTCGGACGCGCTGTGTGTTTCGCCGGGACAGGTGGGCGAGATCACCGTCGCCGGGCCGTCGGCCACCGATTCGTATTTCCGTCGCGATGCTGCGACCGCGCTCGCGAAGATCCGCGAACGTCTCGCGGATGGCAGCGAACGCATCGTGCATCGCATGGGCGATCTCGGCTGGATCGATGGGGACGGTCGCCTGTGGTTCTGCGGGCGGAAGACGCAGCGCGTGATCGTCGATGACCTGACGACGCTGTGCACCGAGCAGGTCGAGCCAATCTTCAACACGCATCCATGGGTCGTGCGTAGCGCACTGGTCGGTGTCGGTCCGAAGGGCGCGCAAGTGCCGGTCCTCTGCTACGAGGAAACGAACCACATCAGCACCGGTGTCTTCGATGTCCAGGACAGGCTGCGCCATCTCGCCGATGGCCATGTCCACACCGCGAAGATCCGGTATTTCCTGCGCCACCCCGGCTTCCCCGTCGACATCCGCCACAACGCCAAGATCGGCCGCGAAAAACTCGCCGTGTGGGCGACACGCGAACTGGCGAAGCGCAAGATGCCCGCGCCATGAAGATCCTCGTCACCGGTGGAGGCGGCTTCCTCGGCCAGGCGCTGTGCCGCAACCTGGTGGAGCGCGGCTTCGAAGTCGCCAGCTTCAATCGTGGCCATTACGCCGCACTCGATGCGCTGGGCGTCGAACAACACCAGGGCGACCTCGCCGATCGCGACGCCGTGCTGGCCGCCACGCAAGGCATCGGCGCGATCTTCCACAACGCCGCGAAGGCCGGCGCGTGGGGTCCGTACGACGACTACTTCCGCGCCAACGTGCTCGGCACGCGCAACGTGCTGGCCGCGTGCCGCGCGCATGGCATCGCGCGTCTCGTGTACACGTCCACGCCGAGCGTCACGCATCGCGCGACGCATCCGGTGGAAGGCGGCACCGCCGACAGCGTGCCGTACGGCAGCGGGTTCAAGGCGCCCTATGCGACGACCAAGCTGATCGCCGAACAGGAAGTGCTCGCGGCGAACGACGCCACGCTGGCCACCATCGCCTTGCGTCCGCGCCTGATCTGGGGCCCGGGCGACAACCAGTTGCTGCCGCGCCTGGCGCAGCGCGCACGCGCCGGTCGCCTCCGCCTGGTGGGCAGCGGCGACAACCTCATCGACACCACGTACATCGACAACGCCGCGCAGGCGCACGTCGATGCGTTCCACCATCTCGTGCCGGGCGCCGCCTGCGCGGGCCGTGCGTACTTCATCAGCAACGGCGATCCGCGGCCCGTGCGCGAGATCGTCAACGCGCTGCTCGGTGCCGTCGGCGCGCCGCCCGTGACGAAGCACCTGCCGTTCCGCGCCGCGTTCGCGATCGGCGCGGTGTGCGAAGGCCTGTGGACCGCGCTGCCCCTGCGCGGCGAGCCGCCGATCACGCGTTTCCTCGCCGAGCAGCTGAGCACGACGCACTGGTACGACATGGGACCGGCGACGGACGACTTCGGCTACGTGCCCGGCGTGTCGATCGAGGAAGGCTTGCGGCGCCTCGCCGAAGCGAACCGGCCTTGACCCTGGCGTCGGGGGCAGACCGTCTAGAATCCCCGGCCATGACCGCGACCCCCGACCGCTCCCCGTTGAACTGGCGCCGCCACGCCGGCCGCGCGCTCGAGATGGCGCTCGACCGCGCGCTCGCGCTCGACCCGGACACGCGCGCGTCGTTGCGCGCACTGGACGGCCGCCGCGTCGCGCTCGCGATCGAAGCACCGCCGCTCGCGTTGCAGGTCACCGTCGACGGCGAACACCTCCGCGTCGGCCCGGTCGACGATGCGAACGAACCCGACCTCGGCATCCGCGCCACGCTCGGCGGCCTGGTCTCGCAGCTTCCGTTCTTCAAGCGCGACGACGCGCCGCCCGTGGGCCGCGTGCGCGTGTCCGGCGACGCCGACCTCGCGCGTCGCCTGCAGCGCCTGGCCGAACGCTTCGATCCGGATTGGCAGCAACCCTTCACCACCGTGTTCGGCGATGTCGTCGGCGTGCAGGTCGCCAAGGCGTTCGGCGCCGCGTTGCGCGAAGCGAAATCCGCCGGTGCGGGCTTCGCGGGCAGCACGGCCGAATACCTGACCGAGGAATCGCGCGACGTGGTGGCGAAGGATGAACTGCACGCGTTCTTCGACGACGTCGACGCGGTGCGCGACGACGTCGAACGCCTCGCCGCGCGCGTGCAACGCCTGCGTCGCGGGAGCGCCGCATGACGCCGGTGCTGCGCGCCGCGCGCATCGGCCGCGTGCTGGTGCGTTACCGCCTCGATGATCTCCTCGACGACACGCCCGCCGAACGCTGGCTGCGCCTGATGCGCCCGTTCGTGCCGAGCGCGTCGGCCGAAGTGGCCGCGCAATCGCGCGGTGCGCGCCTGCGCCTGGCGTTGCAGGAGCTCGGGCCGATCTTCGTGAAGTTCGGGCAGATCCTGTCGACGCGCCGCGACCTGGTGCCGCCCGACATCGCGATCGAACTCACGCTGCTGCAGGATCGCGTCGCGCCGTTCGACGGCAACACGGCGCGCGTGCTGGTCGAAGAAGCGCTGGGCCAGCCGATCGATGTGGCCTTCGCCTCGTTCGACACCACGCCGCTCGCATCCGCGTCCATCGCGCAGGTGCACGCGGCGCAGATGCACCCGGTGGGCGACCAGCCGCCGCGCGAGGTCGTGGTGAAGGTGCTGCGCCCAGGCATCGAGAAGCAGATCGCGGGCGACATCGCGCTGCTGAAGTCGATTGCCGCGCTGGTGGATCGCACGCATCCGTCCGCCGACAAGATCCGCCCGCGCGAGATCGTCGCGGAGATCGAGAACACGCTGGCCGCCGAACTCGACCTGCAGCGCGAAGCCGCGAACGCCTCCGTGCTGCGTCGCTTCTGGCAGGGCTCCAACGACCTGTACGTGCCCGAGCCGATCTGGTCGCACACCGCGCAGCGCGCGCTGACGATGGAGCGCGTGCACGGCATCCCGAGCGACGACATCGCCGCGCTCGATGCCGCCGGCATCGATCGCAAGGCGCTCGCCGCGAAGGGCGTGCGCGTGTTCTACCAGCAGGTGTTCCGCGACAACTTCTTCCACGCCGATGCGCACGCCGGCAACATCTGGGTGGATGCGCAGCGCCAGCAGGACCCGAAGTTCATCGCGCTCGACTTCGGCATCATGGGCCAGCTCTCCAGCGAGGATCAGTACTACCTCGCGGAGAATTTCATGGCGATCTTCAACCGCGATTACCGCCGCATCGCCGAGCTGCACGTGCAGGCCGGCTGGATGCCGTCGCACATCCGCATCGACGAGCTGGAAGCCGCGGCGCGTTCGGTGTGCGAGCCGTACTTCACGCGGCCGCTGTCGGAGATCTCGCTGGCCGAGGTGCTGATCAAGCTGTTCCGCACCGCGCAGCGTTACGAACTCACGCTGCAGCCGCAGTTGATTCTGTTGCAGAAGACGCTGCTGAACATCGAGGGCGTCGGCCGGCAGCTGGATCCGGACATCGACATCTGGGCGGTCGCGCGCCCCGTGCTCGAGCGCATCCTGCTCGATCGCTACAGCCCGCAGCAGCTGCTCACCGAGTTCCGCAAGCGCCTGCCGGAAATGGTGACGCGCGCGCCGGACATGCCGCGCCTGTTGCACAGCTGGCTGACGCAGCAGGTGGAAGGCGGGCATTCGCTGAAGATGCAGTCGCAGGACATCCGCGACCTCACGCAGATGATCCGCGGCGCACAGCGGCGCGTCATCTCCGCGATCCTGGGCACGGGCCTGCTGATCGCCGCTGCGGTGATGTACAGCCTGGAAGCCGGCGGCCCGCGGTTCTTCGGGTTGCCAGCGTCGGTGTGGATCGCGGGACTGGGTGGGGCGTGGGCGCTGCTCGCCGCGTGGCCGCGTCGTAAATAAAGCTCCCTCCCCCTGCGAAAGCAGGGGAGGGTTGGGGAGGGGTCAACCGACTCCGCAGACCGTTCGGCTTCAACGCAACGTTCGCGCACAACACGCTCCCCTCGACCCCACCGTCGAAGGATCGACATGCGCACCATCTGGAAGCGAGCCCGCGCCCTCCGCAACAATTCGACCCTCGCCGAGCGCCACGTGTGGCGTTACCTGCGACGACGCAACCTCGGCGGTTACAAGTTCCGCCGCCAGTTCCCGATCGCCGGCTTCATCGTGGACTTCGCGTGCGTCGAAGCGCACATCGCGATCGAACTCGACGGCGGCCAGCATGCGGAGGCCGTTGCCTACGATGCGGCGCGGACGAGGAAGATCGAGGAGAAGGGCTATCGTGTGCTGCGGTTCTGGGACAACGATGCGATGAAGCAGACGAATGCGGTGCTCGAAGTGATCCTGAAGGTGTGTGATGAACGAGCTCGGTGAGAGCGCCCCTCCCCAACCCTCCCCTGCTGGCGCAGGGGAGGGGGCAGAAGCGTTGCGCGTTCTGTTCGTCGACGATTTCCTCGGCGTCGTCGACAAACCCGCCGGGCTGATGGTCCACGACTCCGCGCTCGCGCGCGGCGAAACCGACTTCGCGGCCGATCGGCTGCGCGAGCAATTCGGCCGCCCCATCTTCCTCGTGCATCGCCTCGATCGGGCGACCAGCGGCTGCCTGCTGCTCGCCTTCGATCGCGAGACGGCGTCCACGCTCGGCAAGACGCTGATGGCGCGCGATGTCGAAAAGGATTACCTCGCGGTCTGCCGCGGCTGGCCGGAGGAACGGTTCACCGTCGACCACGACCTCGACGGCGGCCCCGGCAAACCGGTCAAGAAACCAGCGGTCACTGAGTTCGAGCGCCTCGCCACGTGCGAACTCAACTTCCCGTCCGCAGGCTTCCCGACGTCACGCTACGCGCTCCTGCGCGCCACGCCGCTCACGGGCCGCTTCCGCCAGATCCGCCGCCACCTCAAGCACCTCTCGCATCACCTGATCGGCGACACGAGCCACGGCGACGGGCGCCACAACCGCGCGTTCCGCATGCTCGGCATCCATCGCATGCTGCTGCACGCCGAGCGCCTGGCGTTCGCGCATCCGGCCAGCGGCGAGCGCATCGAAGTGCGTGCGCCGCTGGATGCGGAGTTCGCGAAGGCGCGGGCGCTGTTCGACGGCGCGGCGTTTCCCGACATCCGCTGATCGCGGGCCCGCTGCTAAAGTCCCGCCATGCTCGAGATCGCCCCCGACCTGTCCATCCCCGACGAAGAACTGACCGAACGCTTCGTGCGTGCGTCGGGCCCGGGCGGACAGAACGTCAACAAGGTGGCCACCGCGGTGGAACTGCGCTTCGATGTCGCGGGCTCGCCGTCGTTGCCCGAGCCCCTGCGTGCGCGCCTGCTGGCGCGGCGCGACCGGCGCCTGACCGACGAGGGCGTGCTGGTGCTCAACGCCCAGCGCTTCCGCACGCAGGACCGCAATCGCGAAGACGCGCGCGATCGCCTGGTGGCCTTCATCGTCGCGGGGCTCCACGTGCCGAAGGCGCGGGTGGCCACCAAGCCCACGCGCGCCTCGAAGCAGCGCAGGCTGGACGAAAAGAAACGCAGCGGTACGATCAAGCGCGGACGCACGGTCAGGACCTGGGACTGACGCGGCAGGACACGACACAAGGACGGGGATGGCGACACCCAAACCAGACGAGGCCGGCTACATCCTGCCGTTGCCGCCCAACGCACCGCGCGTGCGGCCGAATGCGTTCGGTCGCTGGTTCGGCCGCACCCTGCTGCGGCTCGGCGGCTGGCGCATGGTCGGCGAATTCCCCGACCTGCCGCGCGTCGTGCTGATCGGCGCGCCGCATTCGTCCAACTGGGACGGGGTGTGGGGCTTCGGCGCGAAGCTGGCGCTCGGCCTGGACATCAAGATCCTCGGGAAGCACCAGCTGTTCTGGTGGCCGCTCGGCCCGATCCTCCGCCGGCTCGGCGTGATCGCGGTGGACCGGAGTGCCGCGCATGGGGTCGTCGAGCAGGCGGCGTCACTGATTACCCAAGCTGGGCAGTTCTGGTTCGGCCTGGCGCCGGAAGGGACGCGCAAACCGGTCGAGCGCTGGAAGACCGGCTTCTGGAAGATCGCCAAGGCTGCGAACGTGCCGGTATTGCCGGCGTACTTCCACTATCCGGACCGCATCATCGGGATTGGGCCCGTATTTCACCTCACTTCCGACATGTCTGCGGACATCGCCCGCATCCGCGCCTGGTACCGCCCGTGGCAGGGCAAGCACCACGGAACCGCCTGAGCAGAAAAACTTTCCGGTCGTCGGCCGGATTGGCACAGCTATTGCGTCAGAAGTGAGAAAGGCGTCACATCGCGTGACGCAGCGTCATCAGCTCTCACCAGGGGGAGAGCTCCCAATGCACATCCTCGTGACCGGGGGTGCCGGTTTCATCGGCTCCCACCTTGTCGATCTTCATCTTGCGCGCGGTGACCAGGTCCACGTCGTCGACGATCTGTCGACCGGCGTGCGCGCCAACCTCGCCGCGCATGAAGACGATCCCAACTTCCGCTTCGACGAAGCCGACATCCTGACCTGGGACCGGCTGGAACGCTGCGTCGGTTGGGCCGACCGCATCTACCACCTGGCCGCCGTCGTCGGCGTGTACCGCGTGCTCGCCGAACCCACCAAGGTGCTGGCGATCAACATCGCCGGGTGCGAGCGCCTGCTGCGCGCCGCGCATTCGGGTGGCTGGAAGCCGCAGGTGGTGCTGGCATCGTCGTCGGAGGTCTACGGCCACAACGACGAAGAGATCCTGCGCGAAGACCAGGACCTGTCGGTCAGCACGCGCGCCGGCACGCGCTGGGGCTACTCGGTGAGCAAGATCGCCGACGAAGCGCTCGGCCTGTCGTACGCGCAGCGTTACGGCATCCCCGCCGTGATCGCGCGCTTCTTCAACACCGTCGGCCCGCGCCAGGTGGGGCGTTACGGCATGGTCGTGCCGCGCTTCGTCGCGGCCGCCGTGCGCAACGAACCGATCACGGTGTTCGGCGGCGGGTTGCAGACGCGTTCGTTCTGCGACGCCCGCGACACCGTCGTGGCGCTCGATGCGCTCGCCGAACGCGCCGCCCGCAACACGCTGGTGGCCAACGTCGGCAACGACCGCGAGATCAGCATCCTGGAACTCGCCGAGCTGGTGATCGAACGCGCGAACAGCCGTTCGGTCATCCAGCACGTCGGCCTGCGCGAAGCCTACGGCGAGGATTTCGAAGACATCCGCCGCCGTCGCCCGAGCCTGGCCCGCCTGCGCTCGCTCACCGGGTTCGAGCACCGCTTCACGCTCGAGCGCACGATCGACGATCTCGTCGCCATCGAACGCAACAAACTGGAAGAGAGTCACGATGGCTACTGCACCCTGGTTCGTCCTCAGTCCGAACGCGCTGCTTAGCGCGATCGGCCTGCTGCGCGGGCCCGACAAGACCGTCCCCACCCCCGCGGTCGACTGGCAGACGGCGATCGTCGACGTCGTCATCCCGGCCTTCAAGGAAGAAGACAACATCGTGCATTGCCTGGCGTCGCTCGCCCGGCAGACGTTCCCCATCCGCAACATCATCCTGGTGGACGACGGCGGCAAGGACCGCACCGTGCCGCGCGCGCGCGAATATGCAGCGGCCGCGGCGCTGAACCTGATCGTGATCGAGCGCGCGTCGTCGATCGGCAAGACGCCGACGATCAAGCGCCAGGCGCGCGAGTTCGACTGCGACGTCGAGTTCATCCTCGACGGCGACACGTTCCTCGAATCGCCGAACTACATCGAACGCTGCGTGCAGGAGCTCTACCAGGGCGTCGGCATCGCGAGCGCGTGCGGCAACATCCTGCCGATGCGGCCGAAGGACCGGCATGCGCTCGCCCAATCGCCCGAATTCCAGCAGTGGCACGGCGCGAAGGCGTACGACGATCCCCACGCGAAGCGCGGCATGCTGCACGGCCTGTGGTGGTGGATCACCAACACGTATCGCGAAGTGCTCTACACGTTCCTGCAGCGCTTCATCTACAAGGGGCAGATGGTGTTCTTCGGCAGCATCACCAACCCGGTGGGCTGCGCGGTGGCGTATCGGCGAAAGTACATCGCCGACCTGTTCGACCGCTACGAACCGATCTTCGGCGACGACCTCACCAACTCCGAGGACATCTTCATCGGCTTCGCGCTCAACCACGAGGGCTACCGCAACATCCAGCTGCAGGATGTGCTGGCGCGCTCGGAAGAACCCGAAGTGCAGCGGCTGCCGCGGCAGGTGTACCTGTGGTCGTCGTCGTTCCTGCAAAGCTGCTACTACTTCGATGCGCTGCTGCGCACGCCGTTCAAGGCGGGCAAGGCCTGGCGCAAGCGCCGCCGCGACAAGTCCAGCGGCGTCGAAGACCTGCGCGTGATCAAGGAACAATATCGCCAGCCCTTCGGCGAGCAGGCCACGCGCGAATACGGCCGGCCGATCGGCTGGACCATGTTCCTCGGCGCGGTGGAGAAGATCGGCTTCCCCACGGCGCTGATCTGCATGCTCGTGCTGCGCATGTGGGAAGCGCTGGCGGTGACGGTGGTCGCCGAGTTGGCGGTGTCGCTGACGGTCCTGGTGATCGTGAGCAAGGGCCGGCGCCTGGCGATGCTGGCCAAGGGCATCGCGGTGACGCCGATGCGTTATGTGCTGATGGTGTCCGACCTGTTCACCACGGCGCGGTTCGCGATCGATTTGTGGATCACGGGGAATCGGAAATGGCGCAAGTGATGTCCAGGGGGCTGCGCCGCAACGCGATGGCCGCGGCGATCGTGCTCGCGGTCGGCATGGCCGCAGGGCCGGTATTCGCGCAGGATCCCGCGCGCCTCGACCAGCAGGCGCGCGAAGCCGCGTGGGCGGGGCGCACCGCCGAAGCGCTGCACATCCTCGACAAGCACCTCGCCGAACATCCGGACGATCGCGCCGCGCGGCTGGATCGCGCGCGCTGGCTGGCGTGGTCCGGCGATTACGCGGCATCGATCGAAGCACTGGACGCGCTCGGTGGCGACGACGACGAAGCGCGCGCGCTGCGTGCTCGCGTGCAGGCGTGGGCGGGGCGTCGTGATGCGGCGCTGGCGTTGAACCAGCCGTTGTACGACGCACACCCGGACAACTACGACGTCGCGTGGACCCAGGCCCTGGCTCAACGCCTCGGCGAACGCGCGGACCTCGCGCTCCCCGCACTCGCCCGCGTGCAACAGCTGCAACCCGATTCGAAGGACACGAAGGACATCGCGAAGGTCATCCGCCTGCCGATGTATTCGTGGATCGGCGCGCCGGCCTCGGTGTATTCCGACTCCGACGACATCGAGATCCGCGGCTGGGGCCTCGACGCCAACCTGCGCATCTCCGATACGACGCGCCTGCTTGCCGAGGTCGCCGATCGCACGCACGAGGCGACGGCCACCGGTCCGTTCGCGCCGTTGTTCGGCGGCGACCACGTCGACGAATCGCGCGTCGAAGTCGGCGCACAGTTCGCCGCCACGCCGGACATCGCGTTCGAACTCCGCGGCGGCCAGTCGAAGCTGGACTTCGTCAACGGCGGCCACGACACCGCCACGATCGGCCGCCTGCGCTTCTCGCAACGCGCGACGGACGACGTCTTCTACGCGATCGCCTTCGAACGCGACCGTGTCGCCTACTCGCCGCGCATCCTGTCGCAGGGCGTGATGCGCAACGGCGCCGTGCTGGACATGGTGTTCACGCCCACGCTGCGCGACACCATCGCCGTGCACGCGGGCGCCGACCACTTCAGCGACGACAACGACCATCGCGCGGTCAGCGCCGACTGGCGCCACGCGGTGCATCGCAGCGGCAACGCCAACGTCGACGTCGGCCTGCAGGGCGAATGGCAGCGTTACACCGACAATCCCGGCACGGGCTATTACGCGCCGAACAACTACCGCCGCATCGCGCCGGTCGCCTCGACGTACATCGCGCTGGGCCCGGAGGCCGGCCTGTACATCGGTGCCGCGCTGGGCGTGCAACGCGACGAAACCTTCGACAACTGGAAGCGCGCCAGCGACATCAGCGCGAGCCTGACGCTCGGCATCTTCACGCACTGGCAGCTCGTGGCGTCCGCGGGCTACAGCGAACGCCTCAACCAGTTCGGGCGTTACGAAGGCACGTCGTTCGGCCTGCAGTTGCGCTATCGCTTCTGCGAATTCCGCGCGGACCGCTGCCCGTAAGGCGTCAGCGTTCCGAGTGCTCGATGCCCCCGTCGGGCTGGATGAGTTCGATGAAGGCGCGCGCCTGCGGCGACAGGAACTTCCCCTTGCGGATCACCACGCCGTAGCTGCGCGAGGGGAAGTACTGCGCGAGCGAGCGCGCCGCCAATCGCGTGCGATCGGCGTCGGTCAGGCAGATCGCGGTGACGATGCTGATGCCCAGGCCCATCGCGACGTATTGTTTGATCACTTCCCAGCCGCCGACTTCCAGCGCGACGGTGTAAGGCACGCGGTTCTGCTGGAACACCAGGTCGACGAGGCGGTACGTCGTCAGGCGCTTTGGCGGCAGGATCAAGCCGTAGGGCGAGAGATCCTCGAGCTTGAGGTCCGCCTTGTGCGCGAGCGGATGGTCGGGCGGGGTGATCAGCATCGGCTCGAAGCGATAGACCGGCATGTAGCGCAGGTCCGCGGGCACATCGAGCATCGAGCCCACGGCCAGGTCGACTGCGTCCGTACGCAATAGGTCCAGCCCGCCCGCGCCGGTGACGTTGTGCAGCGTCAGGCGCACATCGGAGCGGCGCTGGCGGAAGGCTTCGACGATCCCGGGCAACAGATAGAGGATGGTCGAGCTGCCGGCCGCGACGTTGAGTTCGCCGGCATCCAGCCCCTGCACCTTGTCGCGGAACACCGCATCCAGCCCGTCGAGGCCTTCGACCAGGGGCTTGGCCAGCTCGTAGAGGACCTGTCCTTCGCGGCTCGGGGTGAGCCGCCGGCCCACGCGTTCGAACAGCTTGACCCCCAGTTCGCGCTCGAGCGCCTGCAATTGGAGGGTGATCGCGGGCTGGCTGACGTAGAGCGCTTCGGCCGCGCGGGACACCGAGCCCAGGCGCGCGGTCTGGCAAAAGGCACGCAACGGCTTCAATTTGTCCGCTTTGTAGGCGAAACGGGGCGGCGGCGTGCGGTTTTCGGTCATGACACGGCCTTCATATAAGCGCACCTAATCATATGCATAGATAAAACTGTTTTGCGCAATACAGTACCCGCTCGTACGGTCGGCTTCCGCCTCATCAGGGATTCGACCATGTCGGCAGTGCTGCACCCGGACCAGGACGTCGTTCGCCCCGCGGGTATCGCGGTCACCCGCAGCCTCCCCGGGCAGGAGCAATTGCTGACCCCCGCGGCCCTGGCGTTCCTCGCCGACCTGCAGCGCCGCTTCGATCCGATCCGCCAGCAACGCCTCGCCGCACGGCAGGTGCGCCAGGCCGAGTTCGATGCCGGCGCGCTCCCGGACTTCCGCGCCGACACCGCCGCGATCCGCGCCGCCGACTGGCGCGTGGCCGAACTCCCGGGCGCGCTGCTCGATCGCCGCGTCGAGATCACCGGCCCCACCGATCCGAAGATGGTCATCAACGCGCTCAACTCCGGCGCGAACTGCTACATGGCCGACTTCGAGGATTCCACCTCGCCCACCTGGGACAACCTGCTCACCGGCCAGCGCGCGCTGGGCAAGGCGGTCGCGGGCACGCTCGACTGGATGGCGCCCGACGGCGCGAAGCACTACGTCCTCAAGCCTTTCTCCGAACAAGCCGTGCTGATGGTCCGCCCGCGCGGCTGGCACCTCGACGAGAAGCACGTGCTCATCGATGGCGCGCCGATGTCCGCGTCGTTGTGCGACCTCGGCCTGTTCGCCTTCCACAACGCGGTGGCGCTCGCCGCGAAAAACCGCGGCCCGTACTTCTATTTGCCGAAGCTGCAGGCGATGGAAGAAGCGCAGCTGTGGGACGCGGTGCTCGCGCACGTCGAAACCACGCTCGGGCTGCCCGTCGGCCAGATGAAAGTGACGGTGCTGATCGAAACGCTGCCCGCCGCATTCGAGATGGACGAGATCCTGCACGCGTTGCGCACGCGCATCGCCGGCCTCAACTGCGGCCGCTGGGATTACATCTTTTCGTACATCAAGACCTTCCGCCGCCATCGCGATCGCGTGTTGCCCGAACGCGCGCAGGTCACGATGACGCAGCCCTTCCTCAAGACGTATTCCGAACTCCTCATCCACACCTGCCACCGCCGCGGCGCGCATGCGATGGGCGGCATGGCCGCGCAGGTGCCGATCGCCGGCGACGACGCCGCCAACCAGCGCGCGCTCGATCGCGTCCGCGCCGACAAGGTGCGCGAAGTCGGCGCCGGCCACGACGGCACCTGGGTCGCGCATCCGGCGCTGATCCCGCTGGCGCGCGAAGTGTTCGACACCTGGATGCTCGGCGCGCACCAGCAGTTCGTGATGCGCAACGACGTACGCGCCAAATCCGACGCGGAACTGCGCGACGCCCTGCTCAAGCCCTCGTTCGGCACCATCACGCGCGCCGGCTTCGAAGGCAACGTGGAAGTCTGCGTGCGCTATCTCGCCGCGTGGCTCGACGGCAACGGCTGCGTGCCGATCCACTGGCTGATGGAAGACGCAGCGACTGCAGAGATCTCGCGTTCGCAGCTGTGGCAATGGCTGCACGCAGACCCCGGCCTGCACCTGGACGACGGCACGCCCATCGATTTCGCCCTGCTCGAACGCGCCCTCATCGGCCTCCCCAGCAAGTTCGCCGACCGCATGCAGTTGCCCGGGGCAACGCGCATCGCCGAAGCCATCGCCCTGCTCGAAACGCTCACGGAACAAGACACGCTCGAAGACTTCCTCACCCTGCCGGCCTACACGCGGATCGATTGATCCCGACAAGGAGTTCCACCATGAAGCAGACGCTGCCCACCGCCGAACAACTCCGCCTCGACTGGTCCAACAACCCGCGCTGGGCCGGCATCGAGCGCCCGTATACCGCCGAAGACGTGGTGCGCCTGCGCGGCACCGTCGCCATCGAACACTCGCTCGCGCGCATCGGCGCCGACAAGTTGTGGCGTTCGCTGCAGACCGAGGATTTCGTCAACGCGCTCGGCGCGCTCACCGGCAACCAGGCGATGCAGCAGGTCAAGGCCGGGCTGAAGGCGATCTACTTGTCCGGCTGGCAGGTGGCCGCGGATGCGAACCTCGCCGGCGAGATGTATCCGGATCAATCGCTGTATCCGGCCAACTCCGTGCCGCAGGTGGTCAAGCGCATCAACAACACGCTGCTGCGCGCCGACCAGCTGCACCACGCCGAAGGCGACGACGCCATCGATTTCCTGCAGCCGATCGTGGCGGACGCCGAGGCCGGCTTCGGCGGCATCCTCAACGCGTTCGAGCTGATGAAAGCGATGATCGAAGCGGGCGCGGCCGGCGTGCATTTCGAAGACCAGCTCGCGTCGGTGAAGAAGTGCGGCCACATGGGCGGCAAGGTCCTGGTGCCCACGCGCGAAGCGGTGGAAAAACTGGTCGCCGCGCGCCTGGCCAGCGATGTCATGGGCGTGCCGACGCTGATCGTGGCGCGCACCGACGCCGAAGCCGCGGACCTGCTCACCAGCGACGTCGACGACAACGACGCCCCGTTCTGCACGGGCGAGCGCACCGTCGAAGGCTTCTACAAGACGCGCAAGGGCCTGGACCAGGCGGTTTCGCGCGGCCTGGCCTACGCGCCGTACGCGGACCTGGTGTGGTGCGAAACCGGCAAGCCGGACCTTGCGTTCGCGAAGGCCTTCGCCGAAGCCATCCATGCCAAGTTCCCCGGCAAGCTGCTGGCCTACAACTGCTCGCCGTCGTTCAACTGGAAGCAGCACCTGGACGACGCGACCATCGCGAAATTCCAGAAGGAACTGGCGAGCTACGGGTACAAGTTCCAGTTCATCACCCTGGCCGGTTTCCACGCGCTCAACTATTCGATGTTCAACCTCGCCCACGGGTATGCGCGCAAGCAGATGAGCGCGTTCGTGGAGCTGCAGCAGGCCGAGTTCGCGGCCGCCGACAAGGGCTTCACGGCGGTCAAGCACCAGCGCGAAGTGGGCACGGGTTACTTCGATGCGGTGACGCAGACCATCCAGGGCGCGCAGTCCTCCACGGTCGCGCTGAAGGGCTCCACGGAAGAGGAACAATTCCATCCGACGGCCCCCGCCGCCGCCGCGTGAGGGTTGTCTCAAAACAGGCGGTTGCAGGCCCCTGAAAAGGCGCGGGGCGTCCGGTCGGGACGCCCCTTTTCGTACTCCCCGGAATGAATCCTTTCCGGTGGTATCCTCGGTCGCCGGTCGTGACGGGGGATCGCAGCGTGAATCGTGATAGCGGGCCGCCCCTCCGGCGCCACGCGGACATCGAAGTGCTCGAACCAGCGGCTTCGCTCACGGCGGAGGAGTACGCGCTGTTCGCGCAGATCGGTCGCCAGCGGCGCGTGGAGCCGGGCGAAAAACTCTTCCGGCGCGGCGACCTCGGCACCACGATGTTCGTCATCGCGCAGGGTTCGGTCGACCTGGATTTCGGCGACGACCTGGTCGCCAAGCGCCTCGGTGCGCGCGAATTCTTCGGCGAACTCGGCCTGCTGATCGGCGACCACGCCCGCAGCGCCGACGCCACCGTGTCCAGCCCCGGCATGCTGGTCGAATTGCGCCAGGAAGAATTCGACCAGCTGGTCGAACGCGACCCGCGTCTGCTGGCCCACTTCCTGCGCCGCGCGATCATGCGCGTGGTGCTGAACGAACAAAGCCTCATCGGCCGCCTGCGCCGTCGGAACCTGGATTTGCAGACCGCGCTCGACACGCTGCGTGCGACCAACCATCGCCTCACGCAGACCGAAGAGCTCACGCGCACCGACGAACTCACGGGCCTCGCCAATCGCCGCGGTTTCCACCTGCACCTGCAGCAGCGTCGCCGCACCGACATCACGCAAGGCCGCGGCCTGTTGCTGATCGACTGCGACCGCTTCAAGGGCATCAACGACGAATACGGGCACCTGGTGGGCGATCGCGTGTTGCAGGGCGTCGCCAACATCCTGCGTTCGGCCGCCGGCCCCGACGACATCGCCTGCCGCCTGGGCGGCGACGAGTTCTGCCTGATGATCAAGGCCGAAACGCCCGACGACATCGTGCGCGTGGCCGAATTCATCACCACCACCGCGCATGCGTTGCACGAACTGCAACCCGCGCCGCCGCAGATCGCCACGCTCAGCGTCGGCGCCTGCCTCGTCACCGCCGAAGGCGAATGGGACGACTGGTATGCGCTCGCCGACGCCGCGCTGTACCGGGCGAAGCGACTGGGTGGCAATCGTGTCGAGTGGCAGGACGCCGCCCTCGCCCCCGCCTGAAGGGCGACCGCAGCAAGGATTCGCCCATGATCGATCTCCCCACGGACAGCGCGCCTGCGCATAGCGCCGCCACCACCAGCCCGCAGGTCCGCACGCTGCTGCTGACGGACCTGTGCGATTCGACGTTGCTGGTCGAACGCCTGGGAGACGCGCCCGCGGCCGAACTGTTCCGCGCGCACGACCGGCTGGTGCTGGAATTGCAGCAACGGTGGCGCGGGCGGTTGATCGATCGTTCCGACGGTTTGCTGCTGTTGTTCGAACGCCCGATCGATGGTTTGGGTTTTGCGCTCGATTACACGCGTGGTTTGCGTGAACTCTCCGACCGGCCCGAAGTGCGCGCGCGCAAGCTCGTGCTGCAGGCGCGCGCCGGCTTGCACGTGGGCGAAGTGCTCACGTGGCGCAACAGCGAAGCCGCCGTGCAGGCGGGCGCCAAGCCGCTGGAAGTGGAAGGCCTCGCCAAGCCGCTCGCCGGTCGGCTGATGACGCTCGCGCGCCCCGGCCAGGTGTTGCTGTCCGCCACCGCCGAACCGCTGGCGCGCCGCGCCGCGCGCGAACTGGGCGAACGCAGCGAACACCTGATCTGGAAATCGCACGGGCGCTGGCGTTTGAAGGGCGTGCCCGACGGCCAGGAAATCTTCGAAGTCGGCGAACCCGGCTACGCCCCGCTGCGCGCCCCGAAGCAGAACGGCGGCAAGGCATGGCGCGACATCCCCGTGTGGCGCCGCCCGACCGCATTGGCCGCCGAACTGATGCTGGTGATCGGCATCGGCACCGGCGCGTGGTTCCTCACGCGTCCCACGCCCGCCATCGCCTTCAACGAACGCGACTGGGTGGTGGTGGGCGACCTGCGCAACCTCACCGGCCAACCGGTGCTGGACGAATCGCTGGAGCAGGCGTTCCGCATCAGCCTGGAACAGTCGCGCTACGTCAACGTGCTGAGCGACCTGAAGGTGCGCGACACCTTGCAGCTGATGAAGCGCGGGCCGGCGACGCCGCTGGATCGTGGGGTGGCGAGCGAGATCGCGCTGCGCGATGGCGCGCGCGCGGTGATCTTGCCGACGGTGGCGGAAGTGGGTGGGCGGGTGCGGGTGAGTGCGGAGGTCATTGATCCGCATACGCAGACGACGGTGTATGCGGAGTCGGCGGATGGGACCGGGGCGTCTTCAGCGCTGGGTTCAATAGACAAGGTGACGGGGGAGCTGCGCGAAAAGCTGGGTGAGGCGATTGCCAGCATCGAGCGGGATTCGGCGCCGTTGCCGAAGGTCAGCACGAACAACCTCGACGCATTGAAGGCGTATGCGTTGGGGCTCAAGGCGCACTTCGATTTCAAGCCAAAGGACGCGCTGGCGTACTTCGCTCGCGCCACGGAAATCGATCCCAACTTCGCCCTCGCGTACATCGCTGCGGGCCGGACGTATGGCCGAATTGGGGATGTGCCCGGCATTCGTCGCGAGTTCGACAAGGCGAACAAGCACCGGGATCACCTGGCGCCGAGGGAGCTGCTGACGCTTGACGCGCAGCTTGCACGTTTTGGGCCCGTCGAGCCGATGCTGCAGCGCTGGCAACAGTTGATTGCGATGTATCCGGATAACCAGGACGCGCATTTCGTCCTCGCCGTGGAGCTGATGCTTCGTGCGAATCAGTTCGAAGCCGGCCTGCAGCATGCAAAAGCTGCGTCGACATCGCAGAACCCGTATCGAGACAACGCCGTCACCCTGCAGGGCATGCTGCTGACCGGCATGGATCGTATCGATGATGGCCTGAAGATGTTCCAGGCGGCGTACAAGTTCGGCTTCAAGGGCGGTGCGGACGACTATGCGCGTGCCTATGCAGCGAAACGCGATTTCGCCAGTGCGCAGCGTGTCCTGGGAAGGAAGGCCGCCTCGGGCACGACCGTCGGCGACCTGAGGCACCCGATGCAGGAGATGTTGTTCGCACTGGACCAAGGCGATTTCGACACGGCGAGGGCGCAGGCCCAGCGTGGCACGCACAACGCACAGTCGGCCGAGCCGTTGTTTGCGCTTGCGCAGTGGCGCCTGCAGGCGCTGACGCTCCAGACGATCGAGCGCGCCATGCCGAAAGCGGACCTCGAGCGGGCGTTGCTGGCTGAAATCGATCACGTGCGCGCGCGGTCTGCGGAAACGGACGTTGTCGCGTCGAACTACAGCGAGATCCTGCTCCTCGCGCTCGGTGACCTTGGTGGATCCATCGATTCCCTGCCGACCGTACGCGCAGCATTGGCGGCGATCGAGAATTCAAAGGATTGGCAAGGTTTTCCGCTGATGGCGCAGATGCACGAGGTCCTGCTCGCCGAGCAGGATCGACTCTCCGGCAAGGCCAACGCAGCGTCCGCCAGGTTGGCGCCCATCGCGTCGCGGGATGAAGCGCTGGTCGCGGTGCATGTCGCGCTGGCGCGCGCGGCGGGAGAAGCGAAGCAGGATGCGTTGGCGCTGCGCCAACTGGATTGGCTGGTCGCGCATCGGGGTCGGGCGTACATGGAATGGGCGGCGGAAGGTGCGCTCACGCCATCCAACGTCGCGCAGACCACCCTGGCGCACCTTGAAGCGGCGGAGCTCCTGGCGCGATCGGGCCAGCAGGTGGCCGCAAAGGCGCGGCTGGCGCGCTTCCTGTCGTCCTGGCCGGCGAACACGTTGCCCGAGTTTCTCAGGCAACGTGTCGCCCGCCTGCAGGATCAATCGTCTGCCTGAAGTTCCATCGGCGCGCCGTAGTTCACGATCGCGTTCAACGTCTGCTCGAGCTTCCCGCGCTGCTGCGCGATCTTTTCCTTCGAAGCCAGCTGCGTTCCGGCGGCAAGTTGCAGGCAGCTGCCGCCGGACATTGCGGCCTGGTCTGACGTCGCAAGCTTGGCGCCGGCAGAGTCCGGGGCCTTCCAGCCTGCTTCCACGAGCGCCGCATGCGCATCGCGCTTGAACAAGTCGCGGAAATCGTCATCGCTAGACAGCCGATCGAGCAAGGTGCGGACGACTTTCGGGTCGAGTGGTTCGGTCGGGCCCGGGCCTTTCTTCATTGCCATGCGTGTCTCCCCATTTGAGCAAGTCAATACCCCGGGTGGCGACGCTACCCTTGTCTCGTGGTGTTCACAAGCTCTAACGTTGCCGTTTTACGCTCAGGAGCGTTCGATGCGCGTGCGGCGCTGTGCGGTGTTGTGGCTCGAGCCGAGGGAGACAGCACAGTTCCAACTGGAGGACCTGCTTTCCGGAGGCACTGGCATCGTGAGCCAAGTCGGCTGGCGAGCGCACGCACCGCAGTTCGACGAAGCATTGCCGGTGGACGAGGACGACGTGCTGTTGCTCGGCCGGCTCAGTCCCGTGGATTGGATCGACGATGGTCCCCTGCGCGCAAAACACGGCGCCGCCAGGCTGCGCACCTTGCTGCGTGCCGGCCTGTTGATCGGCCAGGGGAAGGCGTGGCGCGCCCAGCGACTCGCCGATGACGAATTGCGTGCCCAGCATTGGTACGGCTTGTCGGCCGTAGCCCACGCCAGGTCTCGATGGGTCGGGTTGGACGCGGCCCGGGAAGTGGCCGAAGCCGGCATGGATACGGCGGCCGGCCTGCGCAAACACTACGGACCGCCGCCCCCGACGCTCATGGAGCGCGGCCCCGCCGACGAACGCGTGCGCTTGCCGCGCGCGGTCCCGACCGCGCTTGATGCACTCTTCGACCAAAGGAGCACCTGTCGCAACTTCGATACCGAAGCCGTTCTGTCGCAGGTGCAGTTCGCACATGTCGTCGAACGTGTCTTTTCCGCACGCGGGCAGGTGCATGGCGCCGACGATTTCAACATGCTGAAGAAAACCAGCCCGTCTGGCGGCGCAATGCATCCGACGGAAGCGTATTTCATCGTGCATCGCGTCGAAGGACTTGCTCCCGGGCTATATCACTACCACTCGGTCGAACATGCGCTGCAACCATTGCCGTGGGAAGGCACCCCTGAAGCGTTGCGCGCCTTCGCGCGCCTGGCCGTCGGAGGTCAGCACTGGTTTTCGGACTCGCCAGTCCAGGTTGCGCTGGTGCCGCGTTTCGCGCGCAACTACTGGAAATACCAGAACCATCCCAAGGCGTATCGCGTTGCGATCCTGGACATCGGGCACCTCTCCCAGACGCTGCTGGTCACGGCGACCGAGCTTGGACTTGGCGCCTACATCACAGCGGCCATCAACGAGGTCGACATCGAACAGGCCTTCGGCCTGACAAGCTACGTGGAAAGCCCACTGGCGGTCTGCGGCTTCGGCCTCCGCGCGGACACGATGACGACCTCGGAGTTCGATCCCAACCGCAAGATCTGGCCGCGCAAACCGAAGTGATCAGCGGCCGCCGATCAGGCGCTCGCCCACGCCGGTGAATTTCAGGCCCACCTGCGCCACGCGATCGTCCTTCAGCGTGCGCACGACCAGCACCGCCTTGCCGAGCGCGAGGCGGTCGCCGACCTGGGGCTGTTCGTCGAAGCGTTCGTCGAACAGCTGCGAGGCCGTCGTCGCCGAGAAGCGCGACGGGATGCTGAGGTTGTAGAACGCGGCCAGTTCGCCCAGCGGCACGTCGCCCGGCAGCGCGAAGCTGCCGAACAGGTCCTGCTCCGCCAGCCGCGCATCGCTGCCTTCGGCGAACAGCCAGTCCAGGCGCGGCGCCTGTCCGGTGGGCGCAAGGAAGTACGCGTAGTCGTTTGCCTTCAGCGCTTCCGCGTCTTCGGGCAACAGCACGCGGCCATCGCGCACCACCATCGCCAGGCGCACGCGGCCGGGCAGGGCATCGCCGCGCAACACCGCGCTGCCGGGCGCGATGCGATAGCCGACCATGTCGTATTCCAGCTGGCCCGGCAGGTCGAGCTGGATGCGGCGCGTGTTGGGATCCGCGCGCGGCACCGCAACGTCGAACCAGTGCGCCGCGCGTGCCAGCGTCCAGCCCTGCACCACCAGCGAAGCGAACACCACGACGAAGGCGACGTTGAAGTACAGCGTCGCATTCGGCAGGTTCATCAGCAGCGGAATGGACGCGAGGAAGATGCCGACCGCCCCGCGCAAGCCGGTCCACGCGATGAAGCCCACTTCCGCGGGCCGGTAGCGGAACGGGAACAAACACGCCGCCACCGCGATCGGCCGCGCGACGAACATCAGGAACGCCGCCACGCCCAGCGCCGGCCAGAAAACGCCAAGCAACTTGTGCGGCGACGCCAGCAGGCCGAGCAGCAGGAACATGATCAGCTGCGCGAACCACGTGGCCGCGTCCTGCACCGACAGCACGTCGGTGCGCGCGCGGATCGGGCGATTGGCGACGACGATGCCGGCCAGGTACACCGCCAGATACCCGCTGCCGCCCGCGAGGTTGGTGAAGCCGAACAGCGCGACGGCACCGGACAACGCGAGCCACGGCGGCAAGCCCGACGGCAGGATGAACTTGTTGAGCGTCCATACCATCAGCCGCCCGCCGAGATAGCCCGCGACCAGGCCGAAGCCCACCGCCCACACCAGGCGCATCGCCAGCATCACCGGCCCCGCGGATTGCTCGCCCGCGATCCACGTCGTCAGCGCGATGGTGAGGAACACCGCCATCGGATCGTTGCTGCCCGATTCCACTTCCAGCGTCGCGTTGGTGCGGCGCTCCAGGTGCAGGCCGCCGGCGCGCAGCAGGAAGAACACCGCGGCCGCATCGGTGGAAGCGACGATCACGCCGAGCAGCAGCGCCTCCAGCAGGGGCAGGTGCAGCAGGTACATCGACGCGAACGCGGTGAGCGCCGCGGTGATCACCACGCCCAGCGTCGCGAGCACCACCGAGGGCAACACGCTGCCGCGCACGTGCGCCGCGCGCGTGCGCAGGCCGCCGTCGAACAGGATCACCGCCAGTGCGAGCGAGCCGACGAAGTAGGTGAAGCGCGTATCCGAATACTGGATGTGCCCGATGCCGTCCTCGCCGAGCACCAGGCCGAGCAGCAGGAACACCAGCAGCAACGGCGCACCGAACCGGCGCGCGAGCAGCGACGAGGCAATGCCCGCCAGGATCAGCAGCGCACCACCGAGCAGGCGCACGTCGATGTCGTGGAGATGCTCCAACCGTGGCTCCTCGGGGTTCGGACCGAGTGTAACGCGGTGCCCTGCAAGCGGCCGTCGCGCACCGTGCATCTTGTGTTGACGATCCGCGCGACCCCCACTATGTTGTGGCCCGTCGGTTTCGACGCGCGAGCGCCGGATGAAAAGGGAAGCCGGTGGGACTTATCAGTCGAATCCGGCACTGCCCCGCAGCGGTAAGTGGAAACGAAGTCGCGCATTGCACTGGGGCGGTGGCCCCGGGAAGCAGCGACGAGTAGGAGGCACGGGTTCGCCCGCGCCGCGTCCACGAGTCCGAAGACCTGCCGACAGCCGCGCGCCTGCACGCCGCGCGGTGCCGGCCGCGGAATCTCCGGGGGGAGATGGCTGGTGACGCAAACGCCGGGCGTCCGCCAATCGCGGATGCGTCGCGGCCGATGCGACGCCGCCCGTCCAATGTCCCGGGGACCGCATGCCACCGACTCGCCGAGGGAGCGATCGGACCGGTGCGCCACCACGGAGCCACCATGACCCACGCCACGCTCGACCCGTCGTCGCCCGTCGACGATGCCCCCCGTTTCGACCTCACCCCGCCGCCCACCGCGACCACCATGTGCGTGACCAAGCGCAATGGCAGCAGCGAAGCGGTCGACCTCAACAAGATCGTGCGCGCGGTGACGCGCGCGGCCGAAGGGCTGCACGCGGTGGAACCGATGCGCGTGGCGACGCGCACGATCTCCGGCCTGTACGACGGCGCGACCACGCGCGAACTCGACGAGCTGTCCATCCGCACCGCCGCGCTGCTGACCGGCGAAGAGCCGGAATACGGACGCCTGGCCGCGCGCCTGCTGGCGCGCGTGATCGGCAAGGAAGTCGCGAGCCAGGAAATCCACGCGTTCTCGCAGTCGGTGTCGCGCGGGCACGAAGTGGGCTTGATCAACGACCGCCTGCTCGGTTTCGTGCAGGCCAACGCGCGCAAGTTGAACGAAGCGCTGGACGTGGCGCACGACCGGCACTTCGATTACTTCGGCCTGCGCACGCTGTACGACCGTTACCTGCTGCGCCACCCGCACTCGCGCAAGGTGATCGAAACGCCGCAGCAGTTCTACCTGCGCATCGCCTGCGCGCTGAGCGACGACGTGCCGGGTGCGCTTGCGCTGTACGGCCGCATGGCCAACCTGGAATACCTGCCGAGCTCGCCCACGCTGTTCAACAGCGGCACCACGCACGAGCAGTTGTCGTCGTGCTTCCTGCTGGATTCGCCGCAGGACACGCTGGAGTCGATCTACCAGAAGTACGGCGACATCGCGCAGTTGTCGAAATTCAGCGGCGGCATCGGCGTCAGCTTCACGCGCGTGCGTTCGCGCGGCTCGCTGATCCGGTCGACCAACGGGCATTCCAACGGCATCGTGCCGTGGCTGAAGACGCTGGATTCGTCGGTGGCGGCGGTCAACCAGGGCGGCAAGCGCAAGGGCGCGGCGTGCGTGTACCTCGAGCCGTGGCATGCGGACGTCGAAGAATTCCTGGAGCTGCGCGACAACACGGGCGACGAAGCGCGCCGCACGCATAACCTCAACCTCGCGAACTGGGTGCCGGACATCTTCATGCGGCGCGTGGAGGCGGACGCGGCGTGGTCGCTGTTCGATCCGCGCGTGGTGCCGGAATTCACCGATCTGTACGGCAGCGATTTCGAAGAGGCTTACGAACAGGCCGAACGCCAGGGCAAGGCCGTGCGCACGGTGCGGGCACGCGAGTTGTACGCGCGGATGATGCGCACGCTGGCGCAGACCGGCAACGGCTGGATGACGTTCAAGGACAAGTGCAACCGCGCGAGCAACCAGACGCTGCGGCGCGGCAACGTGATCCACCTGTCCAACCTGTGCACGGAGATCCTGGAGATCACCTCGTCGGAGGAGACGGCGGTGTGCAACCTCGGGTCGATCAACCTGTCGCGGCATTTCGACGAGGACGGACAGTTCGATTTCGACACGCTGGCGGAAACCGTGCAGTTGGCGGTGCGGCAGCTGGATCGCGTGATTGACCTGAACTTCTATCCGATCGATTCCGCGCGCCGCGGCAACCTGCGCTGGCGCCCGGTGGGCCTGGGCGTGATGGGCTTGCAGGATGTGTTCTTCCGCTTGCGGCTGCCGTTCGACAGCGACGCGGCGCGCGCGCTGTCGGCGCGGATCGCGGAGGCGATCTACTTCCATGCGCTCGAAGCCTCGTGCGAGCTGGCGATCGAGCAGGGCCGGCATCCGGGCTTCGCGGATACGCGCGCGGCGGAAGGCGAATTGCAGTTCGACGCGTGGGGCGTGGTGCCGGAGAACGCGGAACGCTGGGACGCGCTGCGTGCGCGCATCCGCGAACACGGGCTGCGCAATTCGCTGCTGATCGCGATCGCGCCGACGGCCACGATCGCCGCCATCGCCGGTTGCTACGAATGCGTCGAACCGCAGACCAGCAACCTGTTCAAGCGCGAGACGCTGTCGGGCGACTTCCTGCAGGTCAATCGTTACCTGGTGGAAGAGCTGAAGAAGCTCGGGCAATGGACGCCGGAGATGCGCGATGCGATCAAGCAGGCCGAAGGCTCGATCCAGGGCATTCCGCAGATTCCTGAGGCGCTGCGCGAGGTGTATCGCACGACGTGGGAAATCCCGATGCGCGCGCTGATCGACATGGCGGCCGACCGCGGCGCTTTCATCGATCAGTCGGCCTCGCTCAACCTGTTCATGGACAGCCCGAACATCGGTGCGCTGTCGTCGATGTACATGTACGCGTGGAAGCGCGGCATCAAGACCACGTACTACCTGCGTTCGCGCCCGGCGACGAAGATCGCGAAGGCGACGCTGTCCGATGGTGCAGCACAACCCGCGCCGATGGAGGCGATCGCGTGCTCGCTCGAGAACCCGGAATCCTGCGAGGCCTGCCAGTGACCGCGCGCCTGCTCGACCCGGGATTCGAACTCACCCTGCGCCCGATGCGCTATCCGCAGTTCTACGAGATGTACCGCAACGCGATCCGCAACACGTGGACGGTGGAGGAGGTGGACTTCTCCGGCGACGTCAATGATCTCAAGCACAAGTTCGGGCCGGCGGAGCGGCACCTGATCGAGCGGCTGGTGGCGTTCTTCGCCACCGGCGATTCGATCGTGGCCAACAACCTGGTGCTCAACCTCTACCAGCACACCAATGCGCCGGAAGCGCGCATGTACCTGTCGCGGCAGTTGTACGAGGAAGCGCTGCACGTGCAGTTCTACCTCACGCTGCTGGACACCTACCTGCCGGATCCGCGCGAGCGGGCGCGCGCGTTCGCGGCCGTGGAGAACATCCCGTCGATCCAGCGCAAGGCGGCGTTCTGCTTCAAGTGGATGGCCTCGCTGCAGGACACGGCGCGGCTGGAGACGCAGGCGCACCGGCGGCAGTTCCTGTTGAACATGATCTGCTTCGCGGCGTGCATCGAAGGCTTGTTCTTCTTCGGCGCGTTCGCGTACGTGTACTACCTGCGTTCGCGTGGGCTACTGCACGGCTTGGCATCCGGCACAAACTGGGTCTTCCGCGACGAGAGCGCGCACATGGCGTTCGCGTTCGAAGTCATCCGCACGGCGCGCGAGGAAGAACCCGACCTGTTCGACGCCGACCTGCAGGCGCAAGTCGTCCAGATGATGGTGGAAGCGGTGGAATGCGAGTACGCGTTCGCCGAAGACACGTTGTCCGGCGGCGTGGCCGGGTTGTCGTTGCGCGACATGCGCGAGTACCTGCAGTACTGCGCGGACCAGCGGCTGGTGCAGCTCGGGATGCCGCGCCATTTCGGCGCGCGCAACCCGTTCCCGTTCATGGACCTGCAGGACGTGCAGGAGCTGACCAACTTCTTCGAACGCCGCGTGTCGGCCTACCAGGTGGGCGTGCAGGGCGAGGTCGAGTTCGACCACGCGTTCTGACGCTTCAACGCGCCTGCATCGGGGACTCGGTATGGATGGCGCAGCGCCACGCGCCATCCTGCCGCACCCAGGTCGACGAGTCGGACACCTTCATGCGGACGTCCTTGCCCTTCTCGTTCGTGGTCTGGTCGACTTCGTACGTCAGGATCGCCACGTCGTCGGACGGATGCAGCACCGAGAGGTTCGACAGTTCGTACTTGACCAGCTTGTAGTCCGGGTTGTCCGCCATCTTGCGGTAGCCCGCATGGTCGAACTGCATCGCGCCGTGCTGCGACACCATCAGCGCGGGCTCGGCGAGCAGGCCGAGCGCGACATCGGTATTGCCGTCCACCATCGTCTGCCAGAAGCGCTTTTCCAGCGCGATGATCTCGTCCTTGTCGTTGTCGGCCATCTGCTTCGCCTCCTGTCGTGGGGGCGTTTGCTTTAGCAAGGCCCGCGACAAGAGCGGGTGAATCGGTCAGCCGGTTCCGCGATCCAGGCGGCGGTAGCCGATGGCTTCGGTGAGATGCGCGGTGGCGATGGATTCGCTGCCTTCCAGGTCGGCGATGGTGCGCGCGACGCGCAGGATGCGATGCATCGAACGCGCGGAGAGTTGCAGCATTTCGATGGCGTGTTCGAGCAGGCGGCGATCGTCGGGGGCGAGACGACACGTGGCTTGGGTCTGCGGCACATCGAGCCGCGCGTTGTGGCACCCGATGCGTTCGAGTTGGCGATCGCGTGCGGCGATGACGCGCGTGCGCACGACGGCGCTGGATTCGCCGGGCGCGGCATCGTCGCGCAATGCGCTCGGCGGCAGGCGCGGGACTTCGACGTGCAGGTCGATGCGATCCATCAACGGCCCCGACACGCGCGCGGTGTAGCGCTGCAGCATCTCGGGCGAACAACGACAGCGGCCCGACGGATCGCCGGCCCAGCCGCACGGACACGGATTCATCGCGGCGACGAGCTGGAAGCGCGCGGGAAACGTGCAATGGCGCGCGGCGCGGGCGATCGTGGCGACGCCGGATTCCAGCGGTTCGCGCAGCATCTGCAAGGCGTGGCGATCCCATTCGGGCAGTTCGTCGAGGAACAGCACGCCGTGGTGGGCGAGGGAGATTTCGCCGGGACGTGGTTCGGTGCCGCCGCCGACGAGGGCGATCGCGCTCGCGCTGTGGTGCGGGGCGCGGAAGGGGCGTGTGCGCCACGTCGATGCATCGATGCCGCGGCCGCTGACCGAGGCGACCGCCGCGGCTTCGAGTGCTTCGGCTTCCGTCGCTTCCGGCAGCAGGCCGGGCAAGCGCGAGGCAAGCAACGTCTTGCCGCACCCTGGCGGTCCGACGAACAACAGGTGATGCCCACCGGCCGCCGCGACTTCCAACGCACGCCGCGCATGCGCCTGTCCCCGCACGTCACTCAGGTCGGCGACTCGCACGTCTTCGACCTCGCGCACCTCCGGCACGGGCAACGTCTTCGTCCCCGACAACGCCGCACACACTTCGAGCAACGTGCGCGCCGTGCGTACATCCGCATCGCGCACCAGCGCCGCCTCCGCGCCGTTCTCCGCCGGCACGATCAACCGTCGCTTCGCCGCCGTCGCGGCCATCACCGCGGGCAGCACGCCATCGACGGGGCGCAGTTCCCCCGTCAGCCCGAGCTCGCCGATGAACTCCACATCGCGCATCGCCTGCTGCGGCACCTGGCCGCTCGCCGCCAGGATCCCGAGCGCGATGGGCAGGTCAAACCGCCCGCCGCCCTTCGGCAAGTCCGCCGGCGCGAGGTTGATGGTGATGCGGCCGTTGGGGAATTCGAGTTGCGCGCACTGGATGGCGGCACGCACGCGATCGCGCGCCTCGCGCACGGCCGTGCCCGGCAATCCCACGATGTGCAGCGCCGGCAATCCGGACCCGAGGTGCGTTTCCACCTGCACGTCGGGCGCGCGCACGCCGGCGCGTGCACGGCTGTGCACGAGCGACAGACCCATGGGGGTGGCTCAGGTCAGTGGCGCGGCGGCGCCGGCGCGTCGATCTGCGATTCGAGATCCGCGACGGTGCGCTGGAGTTCGTCCAGCTTCTCGCGCGTGCGCAACAGCACGGCGCGCTGCACTTCGAATTCCTCGCGAGTCACCAGGTCCAGCTTGGCCAGGCCCGACTGCAGCACGGATTTGAAGTTTTCCTGCAGTTCCTCGCGGCTGTCGCGCAGGGACGGAGGCACGAGGCTGCTGAGCCGGCGGGCGAGTTCGTCGAGCTTCTCGAAATCGATCATGGCACTCATCACCTGAGCTCCTTCCTGGAGGATCTGCAGCTTGCTTGGGAGACACCCGGCGCGCCATCGGACGGCGCCGCGCGCGGGGGTCGGTGGAAACCTACGAACGGCAGCCACGACCGGCGGTATGCTGCCGGCTGCCGACATGGAGACGACGTGATGAAGATGGTCATGGCGATCATCAAGCCCTTCAAGCTGGATGACGTCCGCGAGGCCTTGTCCGAGGCGGGCGTGGCGGGCATCACGGCCACCGAGGTCAAGGGGTTCGGGCGGCAGAAGGGCCACACCGAGTTGTACCGCGGCGCCGAGTACGTCGTGGATTTCCTGCCCAAGATCAAGCTGGAGGTCGCCGTCACCGACGACCAGGCCGATGCCGTGGTCGAGGCCATCATGCAGGCCGCCGGCACGGGCAAGATCGGGGACGGGAAGATCTTCGTGTGGGAACTGGACAAGGTGGTCCGGATCCGCACGGGCGAACTGGACGGGGACGCGCTCTAGCGCGTCACTCCCCCAGCGCCGCCGCCACGAACGGGATCGACGCCATCGCCCCCTGGTGGATATCGGCGGTGTAGTACTTCGTCGCGAACGTCTTCTCGCGCGCATCCACCGCCCGGTAATCGAAGCCCCCCGACTTGCGTGCCAGCGTGCAGCTCCACCACCCGGTCGGGTAGCAGGGCTGCGGGAACGGCAGCGTCTTGAACGTGGTGAAGCCGGCCTTGCCCATCTCGGTGCGCATTTCCTTGATGAGGTCCAGCAGCACCAGCGGCGATTCGGACTGCTGCACCAGGATGCCGTCGTCCTTCAGCGCCTTGAAGCAGGACGCATAGAAGGCCTTGTTGAACAGGCCCTCGGCCGGGCCGACCGGATCGGTGGAATCCACGATCACGATGTCCACGCTGCCTTCCGGGCAGTTGGCCATGTACGCGATGCCGTCGTCGAACAGCAGTTCGGCGCGCGCGTCGTTGTTGGCGTCGCACAGCTCCGGGAACCACTTCTCGGCCATGCGCGTGACCTGCTCGTCGATGTCGCACTGCGTGGCGGATTCCACGCCCGGGTGCTTGAGCACTTCGCGCAGCGTGCCGCAGTCGCCGCCGCCGATGATCACCACGCGCTTCGGCGCGGCATGCGTGAACAGCGCCGGGTGCGACATCATCTCGTGGTAGAGGAAGTTGTCGCGCGTGGTCAGCATCATTGCGCCATCGATGAGCATGAGGTTGCCCCAGTCGGTGCTCTCGTAGATCTCGATCTTCTGGAAGGGCGACTGCACCTCGTCCAGCTTGCGCGTGATGCGGTAGCCGATGGCCGAGCCGGCGGGCTCGAAGTTCTCGTACATCCAGGTGGGCTCGGTCATCGCGGCAAGTCCGGCAGGGCGTTGGGGGCGCGCATTGTAGGGCGCTCGCCGTCGTGGCGCTGCCTTCGGCCCCCGGGCGGTACACTGCGCGCCCTTTTTTCCCAGACGGAACGCTGCCGATGAGCGCCTGGTCCCTCGACCACGCCCGCAAGACCTATTCGATCCCGCATTGGTCGGAAGGGTATTTCGACATCGACGGCGCCGGCCGCGTGACGGTGAGCCCGCGCGGCGCGCAGGGCCCGGCGATCGCGCTGGCCGAGGTCGTGGACAAGGCCAAGGCCAACGGCGCCAAGCTGCCGCTGCTGGTGCGCTTCCCCGACATCCTCGGCGACCGCCTGGGCAAGCTGCAGGCTGCGTTCGCGCAGGCGCAGGCCGACTGGGACTACAAGGGCGGCTACACCGCCGTCTATCCGATCAAGGTCAACCAGCACCAGGGCGTCGCCGGCACGCTGGCCTCACACGCGGGCGAAGGCTTCGGCCTGGAAGCGGGCAGCAAGCCGGAACTGATGGCGGTGCTGGCGCTGAGCCGGCCGGGCGGGCTGATCGTCTGCAACGGCTACAAGGATCGCGAATACATTCGTTTGGCTTTGATCGGTCGCAAGCTCGGCCTGCAGACCTTCATCGTGGTCGAGAAGCCCAGCGAGCTGAAGCTGATCATCGAGGAAGCGCAGGCGCTGGGCGTGCGGCCGGGCATCGGCGTGCGCATGCGCCTGGCCTCGCTGGGCGCGGGCAAGTGGCAGAACAGCGGTGGCGACAAGGCGAAGTTCGGATTGTCGCCGCGCCAGGTGCTGGACCTGTGGAAGACGCTGCGCGACAACGGCTACGGCGATTGCCTCGGCCTGCTGCATTTCCACATGGGCTCGCAGATCTCCAACGTGCGCGACATCGCCAACGGCATGCGCGAGGCGGTGCGGTATTTCATCGAACTGTCGAAGCTCGGCGCGCAGGTCCAGTACATGGACGTGGGCGGCGGGCTGGGCATCGATTACGAAGGCACGCGTTCGCGCAGCTACTGCTCGATCAACTACGGCGTGGCGCAGTACGCGAACAACATCGTGCAGCCGCTCGCCGAAGCCTGCGAAGCCAACGGCCTGGCGCCGCCGCGCATCGTGACCGAATGCGGCCGCGCGATGACGGCGCACCACGCGGTGCTGGTGGCCAACGTGGCGGAAGTGGAGGAAGCGCCGGAAGGCCGCGTCCCGCCCGCGCACGACGACGAACCCGCGGTGATCCGCCACCTGCGCGAGATCCACGACGAACTGGACCAGCGCCCGGCGGTGGAACTCTTCCACGACGCGCAGCACCACCATGGCGAAGGCCTGTCGCTGTATGCGCTCGGGCAGATCGACCTGACGCATCGCGCGCGCATCGACGACCTGTTCTATGCGATCGCGCATGCCGTGCGTGCGCGGCTGGACGTGGGCGAGAAGTCGCACCGCGACCTGCTCGATGAGTTGAACGAGCGCCTCGTCGACAAGTACTTCGTCAACTTCAGCGTGTTCGAATCGATGCCGGACGTGTGGGCGATCGACCAGGTGTTCCCGATCGTGCCGATCGAGCGCCTGGACGAAGCGCCGTCGCGCCGCGGCGTGATCGCGGACATGACGTGCGACAGCGACGGCAAGATCGATACCTACGTGGAAAACGAAGGCCTCGATTCTTCGTTGCCGCTGCATGCGCTGAAGCATGGCGAGGTGTACCGGCTGGGCTTCTTCCTGGTCGGTGCGTACCAGGAAATCCTGGGCGACATCCACAACCTGTTCGGCGACACCGATGCGGTGGAAGTGCATCTGGACGGCAACGGGTATGCGATGAGCCAGCAGCGCCGCGGCGACACGACGGACGTGATGCTGGATTACGTCGGCTACAAGCTCGACGTGCTGCGCGCGGAATATGCGAAGAAGGTGGATGCCGCGAAGTTGCCGGCCGACGAAAGCGCGCGGATGAAGGACGCGCTCGAGTCGGGGCTGACGGCGTATACCTACCTGAGCGACGAGCCGGTCTGAGCCCTGCCGTCATTCCCGCGAAAGCGGGAATCCAGGCCGGTGCGGCGATCCGACAGGTGGATTCCCGCCTTCGCGGGAATGACGACCTAATTGCGCGCGATCTGGAAGCCGGCGAAGGATTGGCTCGTCGGCATCATTTCCAGGCGGTTGATGTTGATGTGCGGCGGCTGCGTGGCGATCCAGTGGATCGTCGCGGCGATGTCGTCCGCCGTCATCGGCTGCGCGCCCTTGTAGAGCGTGTCGGACGCGGCCTGGTCGCCGTGCGTGCGCACCAGCGTGAATTCGGTTTCCGCCATGCCGGGCTCCAGCGCCGTCACGCGCACGCCGGTGCCGTGCAGGTCCGCGCGCAGGCCCAGCGAGAACTGCGAGACGAACGCTTTCGTGCCCCCGTAGACGTTGCCGCCGGCGTAGGGATACGTGGCCGCGGTGGAGCTCACGTTGATGATCGTGCCCTTGCGCTCGATCAGTGTCGGCAACAACGCATGCGTGAGCACGACGAGCGCGCGCACGTTGGTGTCGATCATCACCCGCCAGTCCTGCAGGTCCGCGCGCTGCGCGGGCAGGGTGCCTTGTGCGAGGCCGGCGTTGTTCACCAGCAGGTCGATGTCGCGGAAGTCCGCCGGCAGGGCCTCGAGCGCGGCGCGCATGGCGGGTTCGTCGCGGACATCGAAGACGGCGGGATGCACGTGCGCGGCGCCGAGTTCGTCGACCAGCGCCTGCAGGCGTTCCGCGCGACGGCCCGTGGCGACGACGCGCCAGCCATCGGCGACGAAGCGACGCGTGGCGGCCAGGCCGAAACCGGAAGTCGCGCCGGTGATGAAGGCGGTGCGTTGCGTCGTCGTCATGCCGGGGTTACCAGAGGTGGGGAATGAGGCGCTTGGTGTCGCGCGCGTAATCGGGCCACGCGTCGGGGAAGGCGTCGGCGAGCATGCGTTCCTCGACGTGGATGCGCCACAGGAACGCAGCGATGATCGGCACGATCGCGACGAGCGCCGGCAACCATGCACCGACACCGAAACCGAAGCCGACGACCGTCAGCAACGCGCCGGTGTACGAAGGATGCCGCAGCAGGCGATACGGCCCGCGCCGGATGAGCGACTGCCCGGGCTGGATCGCGATGTCGACGGTGAAGTACTGCGCGAGCGTATGCACCGACCACCAGCGCAACACGAGGCCATCGATCATCAGCAGCATGCCGACGACGACGTAGCGCCAGTCGCGCGAGGCGAGCTGGCCGTCGTCGCGCATCGCCAGCCACACGGACAGCGCGATGCTCGCGCCGATGACGACGATGAGGAGGTCGAGGGTGCCGCGGTCGCGGGTTTTGTTCGCGTCGCCGGAACGACGCCGCCCGATCCAGGCCTGGCTGACCGCCCAGACGATGCACAACGCGGTGAAGGCGTGCGCGAGCGTCATGGGCGGTGCGCGCGCGTCAGCGTGCCTTGATCGCCAGCGCGGGCAAGCCGCCGCTGCCGAGGCGACGCTTGGCGTCGGCGAGTTCCGACGCGCTGCCGTACGGGCCCATGCGCACGCGGAAGACGGTCTTGTCGGCGATCTGCGCGGATTCGACGCGCGCGGACAGACCGAGCAACGCGATCTTCGCCTTGACGGCTTCGGCGTCGCCGCTGGCCTGGAATGCACCGGCCTGCAGCAGGTAATGCGCGCCGTCGTCCTTCGGCTTGTCGGCGGAAACGGTTGCGGTGGCAGGCACGGCGGCCGCGGTGGCGGGCTGCTGCGCATTCACGGCGACGGGCGTGGCGACGTCGGCGGGCTTCGCGGCGTCGACCGGCAAGGCGGCCTTGTCGGCGCGCGCGGCTTCGGCGCGCTCGGTGGCCGCCAGCTCCGCATCGGACAGCGCGACTTCGTTCGACGGCAGCAGCGTGTAGAAGTCGTACGTCGTCAGCTTGGGCTTGGCGGTCTGCGCCGCGGCCGGTTGTGCGTCTTCGGGGACGATGGCGTCATCGTCGTCCGCGCTTGCGTTGGCCACCGGCCGCGCATCGGGATTGGGCTTGGGACGGAAGAAACCGTCGTCCGCATTCCCGTGCATGAGCTTGGGCACGCCGACGATCAGCACCACGCCGAGCACCAGGCCGATGCCGAGCCAGAGCCACGGGGGATTGGAATTGCCGCCGTTGCGCTTCGCCTGCGACTTGCCGCGTCTTGCCGCCATCACATCTTCTCCGGGGCGGAAACGCCCAGCAGGTCCAACCCGTTCTTCAGCACCTGTCCGGTGCCGACGCACAACGCGAGTCGAGCATCGCGCGTGCCGCCATCTTCCACCAGGATGGCCTGCGCGTGGTACCAACCGTGGAAGGCATTCGCCAATTCACGCAGGTATTGCGCGATGGCGTGCGGTTCCAGCGTCTCGGCCGCCGAGGCCACTTCTTCCGGGTAACGCGCCAGCGCGACCAGCAGCGCCTGCGCGTGGGCGTCTTCGGCCAGCACGTGCAGGTGCGTCAGGCCGTTGGCGAGGTCGAGGGTGTAACCCTTCTCCTTCGCCTGGCGCTGCAGGCTGCAGACGCGGGCGTGCGCGTACTGCACGTAGAACACCGGGTTGTCGTTGCTCTGCGAGCGCGCCAGGTCGATGTCGAAGGTGAGCTGCGAGTCGTGCTTGCGCGCGATCAGGAACCAGCGCGTGGCATCGCGGCCCACTTCCTCCACCAGGTCGCGCAGCGTCAGGTAACTGCCGGCGCGCTTGGAGAGCTTCACTTCTTCGCCGCCGCGCATGACGGTGACCATCTGGTGCAGCACGTATTCCGGCCAGCCCTTCGGGATGCCGGCGTCCAGCGCCTGCAGGCCCGCAAGCACGCGTTGCAGCGAACCGTGGTGGTCCGCGCCGAGCTCGGTGATGGCGCGCTCGTAGCCGCGCTGCCACTTGGAGCGGTGGTAGGCGACGTCGGGCACGAAGTACGTGTACGTGCCGTCGGACTTGCGCATCACGCGGTCCTTGTCGTCGCCGAAGTCGGTGGTGCGCAGCCACAGCGCGCCGCCTTCCTCGTACGTGTGGCCGTGCGCGACGAGTTCGCGCACCGTCTCTTCGACGCGGCCCTGCGTGTACAGCGAGGACTCCAGGAAATACACGTCGAACGCCACGCCGTAGGCGGCGAGGTCGGCGTTCTGTTCGCGGCGCAGGTAGGCGACGGCGAACGCGCGGATGGCGTCGAGGTCGGCCGGATCCTTCGCGCCGTGGACGATGTGGTCTTCGAACTCCACCGTCTCGCCGCGCAGGTACGCCTGCGCCACGTCGTTGATGTAGTCGCCGCGGTAGCCGTCTTCCGGCCAGCCGGCGTCATCCGGACCCTTGCCTTGCGCGCGCGCCTGCACCGAGCGGGCGAGGTTGTCGATCTGCACGCCGGCATCGTTGTAGTAGAACTCGCGCATCACGCGCCAGCCGTTGGCATCCAGCACGCGCGCGATGCAATCGCCGATGGCCGCCGCGCGGCCGTGGCCGACATGCAGCGGGCCGGTGGGATTGGCCGACACGTATTCGACGCCGACGGTGTGGCCCGCGCCGCTTTCGTTGCGGCCATAGGCGTTGCCGCGCGCGACGATCTCGCGCAGCTCGCGCGCATACGCCTCGGGCGCGAGGTGGAAATTGATGAAGCCGGGGCCGGCGATCTCGACCTTCGCCACGTCGTCCGAGGCGGGCAACGCGGCGACCAGGGCCTGCGCGAGCGCGCGCGGGTTGGTGCGCGCGGCCTTGGCGAGGACCATCGCGGCATTGGTGGAGAAGTCGCCGTGCGTGCGGTCCTTCGGGCGCTCCACCACGAAGGCGGGGGCGTCGGCGTCGGGCGGAAGCGTGCCCGCGGTGCGCAGGGCGGCGATGCCCTGGTCGATGAGGGCGCGGAGGGAGGATTTCACTGCGGATGCCAGAGGCGGGTGCGACGGCCGCATAGTCTAAGCCACGCATCACAGCTTCCCTCGTGCGGCCATCGAGACGGGTGGACCGTCGGCGACGATGAAATGGTCGAGCAGCCGCACGTCCACCAGTTCCAGCGCGGCACGCAGGCGGCGCGTGATGGCCTGGTCGCTGCCGCTGGGTTCGGGATTCCCGCTGGGATGGTTGTGGCCGACGATCACGGCCGAGGCGTTGTAGGCCAGGGCGCGGCGCGCGACTTCGCGCGGGTAGATCTCCGCGCGGTCCACGGTGCCGCGGAACAGTTCCTCGAAGGCCAGCGTGCGGTGCTTGGTGTCCAGGAACAGCGCGGCGAAGGTTTCCGATGGGTGGTGGCGCAGCCGGCGGGCGAAGTAGTCGCCGGCGATGGCGGTGTCGCCGATCGACTGGCCGCGCAGCTGGGTGGCGGCGAAGTGCCGGTGGCCCAGTTCCAGCGCGCCGACCAGCAGGCAGGCCCGCGCCGGGCCGATGCCGGGCAGTTCCGCCAGTTCCAGCGGCGTGCGTTCGAGCAGGGTGCGCAGCGGGCCGTGCGCATTCAGCAGGTCGCGCGCGATGGCCACCGCGTCCCGGCCGCGCAGGCCGGAGCCGAGGAAGACGGCGAGCAATTCGGCGTCGGACAACGCGCCGGCGCCTTGCGCGGAGAGTTTTTCACGGGGTCGATCGTCGGGGGACCAGTCGCGGATTCGCATGGGCCCAGCATCGCGGGACGGCCGCGGGAGGCGTATCGGGGGACCGGAGGGCATCGGGTAAGCTGTCGCCCGATTCCAGTGTGGGAAATCCCCGAGGGGCGTCGTCCGTCATGCAGGAACCGATCGCCCCGCTGCAGTCGCGCCGCGTGTTGTTGTGCGTGTGCGGCGGCATCGCTGCCTACAAGTCGGCCGACTTGGTCCGCCGCCTGCGCGATGCGGGGGCGACCGTCCAGGTGGCGATGACCGAGAACGCGCAGCGCTTCGTCGGCGCGCAGACCTTCCAGGCCTTGTCCGGCAGCCCGGTGCGCACGTCGCTGTGGGATGCCGCGGCCGAAGCGGCCATGGGCCACCTCGAACTCGCGCACTGGGCCGATTTCGTCGTGATCGCCCCCGCCACCGCCAACACGATCGCGAAGCTCGCCCACGGGTTCGCCGACGACCTCGTCAGCACCTTGTGCCTGGCCACCACCGCGCCTGTCACGATCGCGCCCGCGATGAACCACCGCATGTGGCTGCACGCGGCCACGCAGGCGAACGTGGCGGTGTTGCGCGAACGCGGCGTGCGCGTCGTCGGACCGAACGACGGCCCGCTCGCCGAAGGCGAATCCGGCCCGGGCCGCATGGCCGAACCGCTGGAAATCGTGGCCGCGCTGTCCGGGGCGACGGCTTGAGCCTGGCCGGCACCCGCGTGCTGGTCAGCGCCGGGCCGACGTACGAGGACCTCGATCCCGTGCGTTTCATCGGCAACCGCAGCAGCGGCAAGATGGGGTTCGCGATCGCCGCAGCAGCGGCGCGACGCGGCGCGGACGCGGTGCTCGTCGCCGGGCCCGTTCACCTGAAGACACCCGATGGCGTGCGCCGCATCGACGTGCGTTCCGCCGCGCAGATGCACGCCACGGTGCTCGGTGCGCTGCCGGCGGATGTCTACATCGGCGCCGCGGCCGTCGCCGATTTCACGCCACGCAACGTCGCACCGGCAAAGATCAAGAAGCAGCCGGGGCACGACACGCTGACGCTCGAACTGGTGCGCACGCCCGACATCCTCGCGGACGTCGCGACGCACCTGCGCCGGCCGCGCCTGGTCGTCGGCTTCGCGGCCGAGACCGACGATGTCGCGCACAACGCGCGCGGCAAGCTGGATTCGAAGCGGGTGGACGCCATCGCGGCCAATCGCGTCGGCGTTGCAGGCAGCGGGTTCGAGAGCGACGACAACGCGCTCACCATTTACTGGCGTGGCGGTGAGATCGCGCTCGGCCCCGCGCCGAAAACGACCATCGCCGACGCGCTCATGGATTTCATCGAGGAACGACTGGCATCGTGACGCTTATGACCCACGTGAAAACGCTTGAAGTCAAGATCCTCGATCCGCGCTTCGGCGACGAATGGCCGATGCCGGCCTACGCGACCGAATCCAGCGCGGGCCTGGACCTGCGCGCCGCGCTCGACGCCCCGCTGCTGCTGGCGCCGGGCGATGCCGCGCTGATCCCGTCGGGCCTGGCCATCCATCTCGCCGATCCGGCGCTGTGCGCGGTGGTCCTGCCGCGGTCGGGCCTGGGCCACCGGCACGGGATCGTGCTCGGCAACGGCACCGGGTTGATCGATGCGGACTACCAGGGCCCGCTGATGATCAGTACATGGAACCGCGGCCGCGAGGCCTTCACGATCCAGCCGGGCGATCGCATCGCGCAGCTGGTGGTCTTGCCCATCGTGCGCGCGACGCTGCAGGTGGTGGATACTTTCGAGGCAAGCGTGCGCGGCGAAGGTGGCTTCGGCCACACCGGCGTGCGCTGACCCAAAGGGGATGGGAATACAACGATGACCGAGCACGACCACGCCGAACCGGCGAAGCGCAAATTCGACGTCACCAACGCCATGCGGCCGATGTTGCCCGCGATCGCGCTGGTCGCCCTGCTGATCGCCGCGTGGCTGGCGTGGAGCGGGTTCGTCGCCTTCCGCGCCGAGCAGCGCGAATCCTCGTTGCTGCGCACGCGCGATGCGACGGCGATGACGATCGCCGCGGCGGTCGGCAAGGATCTCGAACAACTGTCCACGCGCGCGGCCTCCGCGCCGGCGACGGCCGCGCTGGCGTCGGGCGATCTCGCCGCGGCGGGCAAGGTGATCGGCGACGGCTGGGCGGGCGTTGAAAAGGTGGAAGTGCTGGGCGGGGATTTCGACGCGGCGTATGCCGGGTTGCCTGACGCCGGTTACGGCAAGCTCGGCCTCGTCGAATCGGCGATGTCCGAGAACAAGCCGATCGCGGCGCTGGTGCGCGATGCGGGCGGGCCGAAGCTGGGCCTGGCCGCGCCGATGTTCCAGGGCGGCAAGACGACGGCCGTGGCCTACGTGCGCATGCCGCTGGCGCTCGCCACCGGTGCGCTGGATTCGGCGAACGTGGACGATGCGAGTTACCTCGCGCTGCGCCAGGGCAGCTTCAGCGTCGTGGAGCGCGGCGACAAGACGCTCGCGTCGGGCGCCGAAGTCCGCGCAACGCCGATCCGCGGCACGCAGTGGCGCCTCGCCGCGGGCCTGCCCGATGCGGGCGCCGCGCCGTTCGGCCTCGGCGCGATCCCGTGCTTCGCCGTCGCCATCGTGCTGCTGGCCTTGTCGTTGCTCGCATGGCGCGCCAGCAAGCGTCCCGGTGCCGCCGTGGTCGCGGACGACGTGCACGTCGCCGCGCCGACGCTCGCCGATCACCTGCACCAGGCGCCGGCGGCCGTCGTGCCGATGGCGAAGGTCAAGGACGTGGTGGTGCCGATCAAGGGCGCGCCGGTGCTGATCGACAAGGGCATCTTCCGCGCGTACGACATCCGCGGCATCGTCGGGAAGACGCTCGACATCGGCGTCGCCGAGCTCATCGGCCAGGCGATCGGTTCGCTGATGGCGGACAAGGGCCTGTCCGACATCGTGGTCGGCCGCGACGGTCGCCTGTCGGGACCGGACATGGTCGGCGGCCTGGCGGAAGGTTTGCGCAAGGCGGGCCGCAACGTCATCGACATCGGCATGGCGGCCACGCCGGTCGTGTACTTCGCCGCCTACCAGCTGCGCACCGGTTGCTGCGTGGCCGTCACCGGCAGCCACAATCCGCCGGACTACAACGGCTTCAAGATCGTCATCGGCGGCGAAACGCTGTCGGGCAACGCGATCACCGACCTCTACGCGCGCATCGCCGAAGACCGCCTGCACGAAGCAGCGAGCCAGGGCAACTGGCAGCAGCGCGACGTGTCGGCCGATTACATCGAACGCATCACGTCCGACGTGCAGCTGGATCGCCGCCTCAAAGTGGTGGTGGACGCGGGCAACGGCGTCGCCGGTGCGATCGCGCCGCAGGTGCTCACGTCCATCGGCGCCGAAGTCACGCCGCTGTTCTGCGAAGTGGACGGCACGTTCCCCAACCACCATCCCGATCCGAGCGAAGCGCACAACCTCGAAAGCCTCATCCAGATGGTCAAGCGCCTGGACGCGGACGTGGGCATCGCCTTCGACGGCGACGGCGATCGCCTGGGCGTGGTGACGAAGGATGGCCACAACATCTTCCCGGACCGCCTGTTGATGCTGTTCGCGGCCGACGTGCTGGAGCGCAATCCCGGCGCGGTGATCGTGTACGACGTGAAGTGCACCGGCCGCCTGCCGGGCCAGATCCTGCGCCACGGCGGCAGCCCGCTGATGTGGAAGACGGGCCATTCGCTGATCAAGGCCAAGATGCGCGAGACCGATGCCGAGCTCGCGGGCGAGATGAGCGGGCACTTCTTCTTCAAGGAGCGCTGGTTCGGGTTCGACGACGGCATCTATGCCGCGGCGCGCCTGCTGGAAATCCTCGCCAGCCGCAGCCAGTCGCCGAGCGAAACGCTCGACGCGCTGCCCGACGGCGTGTCGACGCCGGAGATCAAGGTGGATGCGCCGGAAGGCGATCCGCATGCGTTCGTCGAAGCGTTCCGTGCGCGCGCGAAGTTCGAGGGCGCGCGCCTGTCGACGATCGATGGCCTGCGCGTGGACTGGCCGGACGGTTGGGGCCTGGTGCGCGCGTCCAACACCACGCCGGTGCTGGTGATGCGTTTCGACGGCGATTCGCGCGATGCGCTCACGCGCATCCAGAACGCGTTCCGCGAGCAGCTGCTTGCGATGAAGCCGGACCTCAAGCTGCCGTTCTGACCGAACGGCAGCGCGGTTGATCGCGGGGTGTCGCGATCAGCCGCCGGTCGGCGCGGCGGTGGCGGGCTGTGCGGAAGCCGCCTGGCCCTGCTTGATCTCGCGATAGCGCGCGAGCACCTGTTCCAGTTCGTCGTCCAGCTTGGCGCGGTCGCCTTGCTGCTGCGTGTACATGCGTTCGCGGCGGCCCAGTTCGGCGTGCTGCGTGGCGATGTTGTTGCGCATGATCTCGGGCACGGGCTTGCCGGCCAGTTCGAGTTCGCCGGCCTGGCGCAGCAGGCCGACCAGCGTCTGGCGCAGGGCCGACACGCCGATGCTGGAGGCCTTCAAGGTTTCGTCCAGCAGGTCGATGCGTTCCTGGAACGCCTTGCGCAGGTCGTTCTCGGTGGCATACGACTCGACGATCGCCATTTCGCGGCGCATGCGCGCGGCGTCGGTCTCCGCCTGCGTGGCGGCGGCGGCCTTGGCGGCATCGGCGGCGGCTTGTTCTTCCGGCGTCAGCGCGCGGGCGACTTCGCCGACGCGGCGGCCGCTGCGTTCGCTGTATTCGGCGCGATGGTTGCCGGCCGCTTCGGCGGGCAGCGCATCGCCGCAGACCTTGCGGCCGTTGTCGTCCCAGCAATAGAGCTTCTTGCCGGACGACGCAGCCTGTGCGTGCGCGCCGCCCGAGGTGGCGAGCAATGCAACGGCGATGAGTGAAGCGTTGATCCTGATGTTGGCAGGCATGGTGCAGCCCCTGTTCTGCAGTCAACCAGCGGTGGTGCCGTAGCGCGCCCGGTAAGCCAGCAGCGCGTCGCGGTGGCCGACAAGGTCCGCGCTTTCGCCCGCGAACGCAAGCAGGTCGGCGAGCGTGGCCACCGCCACGACGGGCAGTCCGTGTTCGTCGGAAACCGCCTGCGCGGCGGACTGGGCGTGCTCTTCGCTGGCGCGTTCCTGCCGGTCCAGTGCGATCACGATGCCGGCGGGCAGGCCGCCCACTTCGCCGATGATGCCGAGCGCTTCGCGGATGGCGGTGCCGGCGGTGATCACGTCGTCGACGATCAGCACGCGGCGCCCCGTCATCGATGCGCCGATGAGCGTGCCGCCTTCGCCGTGCGCCTTGGCTTCCTTCCGGTTGAAGGCGAGGGGCACGTCGCGGCCGCGGCGGGCGAATTCGCAGGCCAGGGCGGTGGCGAGCGGGATGCCTTTGTAGGCGGGGCCGAAGAGGACGTCGAATTCGAGGCCGGCCTCGTCCAGGGCGTCGGCGTAGCAGGCCGCCAGTTCCGCGAGGGCCGCGCCGCCGTCGAAGCGGCCGGCGTTGAAGAAATAGGGACTGACGCGGCCGGACTTGAGCGTGAATTCGCCGAAGCGCAGTGCCTGGACGCGCAGGGCCAGGGCGAGGAAGCGGGCGCGGTGGTCGGTCACGGGCGGGGTCCGGCGGCGGGAATGCCGCGCATGATAAGACCCGCGGCGCGCACGCCTCCCGATTGTGTGAATCCGCTACGCTTGGGCGAGTCGCTTCCACCCGGATCCAGATGCGCATCGTCAGCTTCAACGCCAACGGCGTCCGCTCGGCCGCCAGCAAGGGGTTCTTCGATTGGTTCGCCGGCCAGGACGCGGATGTCCTGTGCCTGCAGGAAACCAAGGCGCAGGAGCACCAGATCTCCGGGCCCGACTTCGTGCCCGAGGGCTATCGTGCGTGGTACCGCGACGCCTCGACGAAGAAGGGCTACAGCGGCGTGGCGATCTATGCGCGCCGCCAGCCCGACGAGGTGCGCACGGGCCTGGGCTGGGCGCCGTTCGACGATGAAGGGCGCTACATCGAGGCACGCTTCGGGAACTTGAGCGTGGTGTCGTTCTACATCCCTTCGGGATCGTCGGGCGAACTGCGCCAGGGCTTCAAATTCGAAGTGATGGAGTGGCTGCGGCCGATCCTCCACCACTGGCTGCACAGCGGCCGCGACTACGTGCTGTGCGGCGACTGGAACATCGTGCGCAGCGAACTGGACATCCGGAACTGGAAGTCCAACCAGAAGAATTCCGGCTGCCTGCCGCGCGAACGCGACTGGCTCAACGACCTGTGCGCCGACACCCACGGCTGGGTGGACGCGTACCGCGCGCTGCACGCCGACGGCCAGGACTACACCTGGTGGAGCAACCGCGGCGCGGCGCGCGCGAAGAACGTGGGGTGGCGCATCGATTACCAGTTCTGCACGCCGTCGCTGCGGGACAAGTTGCGGGCGTGCGCGATCCATCCGTCGCCGCGGTTCTCGGACCACGCGCCGTTCGTCGTGGATTACGCGTTGTGAGCGTGGCCGGAGCGGCGAAACCCGCGAAGCCTTCGGTCTGGAAAGCGTTCACGCAGCCTGCCGCGTGGACGATGTTTTTCTTCGGGTTCGCCTCGGGGCTGCCGTTCCTGCTGGTCGCCGGCACGCTGGCGTACTGGTTGAAGGAAAACAACATCGAGCTGAAGGAAATCACGATCATCGCGAGCGCGGGCATGACGTATGCGCTCAAGTTCCTGTGGGCGCCGTTGCTCGACCACACGCAACTGCCGCTGTTCTCGCGGCTGGGGCAGCGGCGCGGGTGGCTGCTGTTCGCGCAGCTGGCGGTGATCGCGGGCTTGCTGGGCATGTCGCTGGTGACGCCTGCGCAGCTCGGGATCTTCGTCGTGTTCACCCTGGTGGTGGCGTTCTTCGGCGCGACGCAGGACATCGCGGTGGATGCTTACCGCATCGAGATCGGGCCGCCGGCGGTGCAGGGCGCGCTCGTGGCGACGTATTCGCTCGGTTATCGCATCGCGCTGATCGTGACCGGCGCGTTCGCGCTGTTCATGGCCGACCACATGCCGTGGGCGGCCGTGTACCAGGTGCTCGCGGGATTGATGCTGCTGCCGGTCGTCGTGACGCTGCTGGCGCGCGAACCCGACGTGATTCGCAAGGCGCCCGCGGACTGGAACGAAGCGATGCGCGTGAGCATCATCGAGCCGTTCACCGATTTCTTCCGCCGTTACGGCGCGCAGACGGCGCTGCTGACGCTCGCCTTCATCCTGCTGTTCAAGATCCCCGAGCAGGCGCTGGTGGGCGGGATCATGAGCCCGTTCTACCTGGCGATGGATTTCACCAAGACCCAGATCGGTGCGATCACCAAGATCTACGGGATCTGGATGGGGATCCTCGGCGTGTTCCTCGGCGGCATGGCGATCGCGCGCTGGGGCGTGCGGCGGCCGCTGCTGGCTTCGATCGTGTTGTGCGCGAGCTGCAACCTGCTCTACGTCTGGCTGATCGGGCACAAGGGGAGCCTCGCGGCGCTGACCCTGGTGATCTCCGCCGAAAACCTGACGCTGGGCTTCCTCGGCACCGCCGCCGTGGCGTTCCTGTCGGCGCTGGTGAACCGGCAGCACACGGCGACGCAATACGCGCTGTTGAGTTCGATGGTGAACCTGCCGGGCAAGGTGCTCGGGGTGTTCGCCGGCGGCATCGTCGAAGCGACCAGCTATTCCACGTACTTCATCATCGCGACGCTGGCCGTGTTGCCGGCGACGTTCCTGTTCCTGTACCTGTGGCCCAGGTTCCGGCACATCGACGTGCCGCCGGACCGCTGAGCCAGCCGGCCGTCGGCGACGAGCGGTGGGTGCCGCTCGTCCCGCTGTTGGTGCCGTTTTTCGTTCTTCGCCTAGAGGAGGACGCATGACCGACCTGGTGTTGCGCGACATCGATCCGGAGCTCGCCGATCGCATCAAGCGGTTGTCCTCGGCCCGTGGCTGGGCGATGCACGACACGTTGCGCATCCTCATGGAGCAGGGGCTGTATGCCTGCGAGGCAGGCATGGACGTGCACTTCAGCGATCCCGAAGCGAACGCGTTGCTGGAAGCGATCAAGGCGCTCGAAACGGTCGCCGACGACCAGGGCTTCGGATTGATCGGCCGCGCGCCGGCACCGCCGCCGCCGCAACACATCCTCGATCGTTGGGCCGAGGACTGATCCGCCGCTAGTCCTGGCGCGGATACACCACGCCGAGCACACGCGGGCCGCGTGCGCCGGTCACCGCAGGCACGTTGCCTGGACGCCCGGCCAGCGCTTCGCGCGCGAGCCACGCGAACGCCATCGCTTCGACGAAATCCGGATCCAGGCCGTGCGCGGCAGTGGATTCCACGTGCACACCCGGCAGGTGCGCGGCGATGCGCGCGAGCAGGTGCGGGTTGTGCACGCCGCCGCCGCAGGCGAGCACGCGACGCGTCGCAGGTTGGGTGGCGCGCAACGCGTCGACGACGGTGGTGGCGGTGAGTTCGAGGAGCGTGGCTTGGACGTCTTCGGGGGATTCGTCGCCGGACAGGCGGGCTTCCACCCACGCGAGATGGAATTGTTCGCGGCCGCTGCTCTTCGGCGGCGGCGTTGCGAACCACGGTTCGTCGCGCAGGCGTGCGAGCAGTGCGGCATCGACGGTGCCGCGTGCGGCGAACGCGCCGTGCGCGTCGTACGGCGTGCCGAGGTGGCGATCGCACCAGGCGTCCATCAACGCATTCGCGGGACCCGTGTCGAAACCGCGGACGTCGCCAACCGCAGGCAACAAGGTGAAATTGGCGATGCCGCCGAGGTTGAGGACAGCGCGGTCTTCGTGCGCGTCGTGCAGCATCGCGGCGTGGAAGGCGGGCACGAGCGGTGCGCCCTGGCCGCCGGCGGCGACGTCGCGCCGGCGGAAATCGGCGACGGTGTCGATGCCGGTGCGTTCGGCGATGACGTTGCCGTCGCCGAGTTGCCAGGTGAACGGATGCGCGGCCTGCGGGCGATGGCGCACGGTCTGCCCGTGCGAGCCGAGGGAACGGACGTCGCGCGGGGCGGCGTGGGCGCGTTCGAGCAAGGCGAGTGCGGCATCGGCGAAGGCGTGCGCGATCTGCACGTCGAGGCCGCCGAGTTCGTCGAGGGAATTGGCGTGGCCGCCTTGTCCGAGCGCGACGAGGCGTTCGCGCAGCGCGGCATCCCAGGGAAACGTGTGGCCTTTCACCAGCGCGCAATGCGCGCCCTCGAACCGGACGAGCGCGACGTCGATGCCGTCGGCGCTGGTGCCGGAGATCAGGCCGAGATGGAGTTCTGCTGCGTCGCTCGCCATGGCGTGCTGCTGGGCGCGCGGGAGCCGCGCGCGGCGAGGATAGCGTCGATCAGCCGGTCAGGCTTTCTTCTGCTTCGCGGGCTTGGGGGCCGGCGCGGGTTCGGCGTCGGCGTAGATCACCTTCTCCACGCGCTGGATGCGGGCGAGGGCATTGGACGTCTGCGAACGGAACTGCGCGAGCGCGGCGCCGTTGAGCGGTTCCGGCGGCGGCATGGTGATCGACAGCGGATTGCGGTGCACGCCGTTGATGCGGAATTCGTAGTGCAGGTGCGGGCCGGTGGCCAGGCCCGTCATGCCGACGTAGCCGATCACGCGGCCCTGCGGGATCTTCTGGCCCTGCTTGATGTCGCCGAAGCGCGACATGTGGCCGTACAGCGTGGTGTAGCCGCGGCCGTGGTCGAGGATGACGGCGCGGCCGTAGCCGCCCTTCCAGCCGACGAACTGCACGCGTGCATCGCCGGCGGCCATGATCGGCGTGCCGGTGGACGCGGCGTAATCCACGCCCTGGTGCTGGCGCACCGTGCCGAGCACCGGATGGCGCCGCGAGCCGAAGCTCGAGGTGAGGCGCGCGTACGGGATCGGCATGCGGATGAAGGTTTTCTTCAGCGGACGGCCGTCGGCGGTGAAGTACTCGGCCTTGCCGCTGCGCTCGAAACGGAAGCCCGAATGGAGCGTGCCGCCGACGGTGAACGTGGCGGCCTGCACCGGGCCGGTGCGGATCAGTTCGCCGTCGCGCCAGGTCTGCTCGACGACGACGCTGAAGCGGTCGCTGGCGGCGACGTCGTCGTTGAAGTCGATGTCGTACTTGAAGATGTCGTCGGTCAGCGTGTTGATCGCGCCCGGCGACAGGCCCAGCTTGCGGGCGGAGTGGTAGAGCGACTTGCCGACGTTGCCGCTGATCACGACGGTGCGCGACTGCGTGGGACGCTCGATCACCTGCTGGGTGATCTTGTCGCCGTCGAAGGTGAGTTCGACGCGGTGCGTGTCGTCGCGGTCGTAACGGAAGGCGCGCAGGCCGCCACCGACCGGCAGGTCGAAGGCGAGCTCGGTGCCGGGCTTCATGCGCGTCAGCGCCTGCTTCGCGCCGGGCTGGTCGAGCATCGCGTGCATGGTGGCGGCGGGCAGGTCGAGGTCTTCGAACAGCGAGCCCAGGGTCTGGCCGCGCTCGACGCGGACGATCTGCCAGCTGTCGCCGGTCTGGCCACGCAGCTTGGCGAGCGGCAGCGGCGGCAGGGTGAGGGCGAGCGTGGTGCGGGTGGGGACGGGCGCGGCTGCGGCCTGCGAATTGGCCGGGAAGCCCGGGACAATGGCGGCGACGAGCGCGGCAAGGGTGGCGACCAGGCTGGCGTGGGCCCATTGGCGGCGGGTCCAGCGGCCGTTGAAACCGGCCGGGACGCGACGCGCGACCACGTCTTTATGGAGCGCGGCCTCGCGCAGGTTGTCGAGACGCGCGCGACGCGCATTGCCGATGCCGGACTTGCCCATGGTGTTGTCCCCTAAAAAACGGATTACGACCCCGTGAGGAAGACGTAACGGCGCTACCATAGTCACCGAAGCAACATGCGTCAAACCCTTGAGCGGGATGGTTTTTTTGTTTTAACCCCGCTTTAACGGTACCTTCACGGACCCGGTCACGGATCGGGACATTCCCACCAGCGTCCCCTTTCAAGAGCGTCATCCATCGTGTCGATCCAGGCAGCCCTCGAACTCATCGGCCGCGGCGCCGACGAAATCCTCAAGCGCGACGAACTCGAGGCCCGCCTCCAGCTCGGCCGTCCGCTGCGGATCAAGGCGGGCTTCGACCCCACCGCGCCGGACCTGCACCTGGGCCATACGGTCCTGCTCAACAAGATGCGGCAGTTCCAGGATCTCGGGCACCAGGTGATCTTCCTGATCGGGGACTTCACCGGGATGATCGGCGACCCGTCGGGCAAGAACGCCACCCGCAAGCCCCTCACCCGCGAGGACGTGGAGGCCAACGCCCGCACCTACGCCGACCAGGTGTTCAAGGTGCTGGATCGCGAGCGCACCGAATTGCGCTTCAACAGCGAGTGGTTCGGGGCGATGGGCGCGGCGGACATGATCCGCCTCGCGGGCCAGCACACCGTGGCGCGCATGCTGGAACGCGACGACTTCGCGAAGCGCTACGCCGCGCAGCAGTCCATCGCGATCCACGAATTCCTCTATCCCCTCGTGCAGGGCTACGACTCCGTTGCGTTGAAGAGCGACGTGGAGCTGGGCGGCACCGACCAGAAGTTCAATCTGTTGATGGGGCGCGGGCTGCAGGAACATTTCGGGCAGCCGCCGCAGATCGTGCTGACGATGCCGCTGCTCGAAGGGCTCGACGGCGTGCAGAAGATGAGCAAGTCGCTCGGGAATTACATCGGCATCGACGAGCCGGCGATCGACGTCGTCACCAAGACGATGAAGGTCGGCGATGCGTTGATGTGGCGCTGGATCGAACTATTGAGTTTCGACATCGGCGCTGCAGAAGCTGTGCGTTTGCGCGAGGAAGTGGCCAGTGGCGTGCTGAATCCGCGCGACGTCAAGCTGCGCCTGGCGCGCGAACTCGCCACGCGTTTCCACGGCGCCGCTGCCGCGGAAACCGCGATCGCGGGTTGGAATGCGGCAGTGCGCGGCGAAGGCGACATCGGCACGCTGCCGTTGACGGACGTTGTGGTTCCCTCGGAAGGCGTGCGCATCGCGGCGTTGCTTACGGCCGCTGGACTTGCGCCAAGCAATTCCGAAGCCAATCGCAAATTGAAAGAGCGCGCGGTGCGCGTGGACGGCGACGTGTTCGAAGATGCGCAGCGCGTGTTTTCGCCGGGATTCGAAGGGGTGATTGCGATCGGCAAGCGCAATTTCGCGCGAGTGCGTTTGCGCGCTGCGGATTGAAGCGGGCGTCGTTGTTGCAACCGCACGAATTTTTGTCGTGCAAGGGCTTCCACTCGCGCATCGGAATGCGTACAGTGCGCGCCCCGCATCGCCCACGGCATCCAACGCCGGCGCGGTGCGATTCGAGACGCTGAACCAAGCGCCCCGGACCCGGAAATTTTCATCATCCGGTGTTGACGTTCTTCGGAACGCCTGTATGATGTGCGGCTCGCTCAGGCACTTAGGTGCTCGGGCACGGAACGCGGCGCTGAGGCCGGTTCCGATGATCTTTGACAGTGTGCGCAGGTGACTTGTGCGGGCGTCTGGCGGGTGGAAAGTTGTCCATCTTGCAGACGTTCGTAACAGAGCAACAAGTCAATTCAAATGGCAAACAAGCAATTGTGAGCCAGCGAGTGATTTCTGCCTGGAGCGAAGTCTGCACTCAAAGCATAGGCGAAGGTCTTCGGACCGGAGTCGCAATACTTAAGTGAAGAGTTTGATCCTGGCTCAGAGTGAACGCTGGCGGCAGGCCTAACACATGCAAGTCGAACGGCAGCACAGCAGTAGCAATACTGTGGGTGGCGAGTGGCGGACGGGTGAGGAATACATGGGAATCTGCCCTGTCGTGGGGGATAACGTAGGGAAACTTACGCTAATACCGCATACGACCGGAAGGTGAAAGCGGCGGACCGCAAGGCGTCGCGCGACTGGATGAGCCCATGTCGGATTAGCTAGTTGGCGGGGTAAAGGCCCACCAAGGCGACGATCCGTAGCTGGTCTGAGAGGATGATCAGCCACACTGGAACTGAGACACGGTCCAGACTCCTACGGGAGGCAGCAGTGGGGAATATTGGACAATGGGCGCAAGCCTGATCCAGCCATGCCGCGTGAGTGAAGAAGGCCTTCGGGTTGTAAAGCTCTTTTGTCCGGAAAGAAAAGCTCTCGGTTAATACCCGGGGGTTCTGACGGTACCGGAAGAATAAGCACCGGCTAACTTCGTGCCAGCAGCCGCGGTAATACGAAGGGTGCAAGCGTTACTCGGAATTACTGGGCGTAAAGCGTGCGTAGGTGGTTCGTTAAGTCTGATGTGAAAGCCCTGGGCTCAACCTGGGAATGGCATTGGATACTGGCGATCTAGAGTGCGGTAGAGGGCAGTGGAATTCCCGGTGTAGCAGTGAAATGCGTAGAGATCGGGAGGAACATCTGTGGCGAAGGCGACTGCCTGGACCAGCACTGACACTGAGGCACGAAAGCGTGGGGAGCAAACAGGATTAGATACCCTGGTAGTCCACGCCCTAAACGATGCGAACTGGATGTTGGGTGCAACTAGGCACTCAGTATCGAAGCTAACGCGTTAAGTTCGCCGCCTGGGGAGTACGGTCGCAAGACTGAAACTCAAAGGAATTGACGGGGGCCCGCACAAGCGGTGGAGTATGTGGTTTAATTCGATGCAACGCGAAGAACCTTACCTGGCCTTGACATCCACGGAACTTTCCAGAGATGGATTGGTGCCTTCGGGAACCGTGAGACAGGTGCTGCATGGCTGTCGTCAGCTCGTGTCGTGAGATGTTGGGTTAAGTCCCGCAACGAGCGCAACCCTTGTCCCTAGTTGCCAGCACGTAATGGTGGGAACTCTAGGGAGACCGCCGGTGACAAACCGGAGGAAGGTGGGGATGACGTCAAGTCATCATGGCCCTTACGGCCAGGGCTACACACGTACTACAATGGAAAGGACAGAGGGCTGCAATCCCGCGAGGGTGAGCCAATCCCAGAAACCTTTTCTCAGTCCGGATTGGAGTCTGCAACTCGACTCCATGAAGTCGGAATCGCTAGTAATCGCAGATCAGCATTGCTGCGGTGAATACGTTCCCGGGCCTTGTACACACCGCCCGTCACACCATGGGAGTTTGTTGCACCAGAAGCAGGTAGCTTAACCTTCGGGAGGGCGCTTGCCACGGTGTGGCCGATGACTGGGGTGAAGTCGTAACAAGGTAGCCGTATCGGAAGGTGCGGCTGGATCACCTCCTTTAGAGACAAAAAGACAGCGCATTGCCTGTCAGGCGTCCGCACAAGTGACCTGCATTCAGAGCGTCCCGACCATCGGGGCCATAGCTCAGCTGGGAGAGCACCTGCTTTGCAAGCAGGGGGTCGTCGGTTCGATCCCGACTGGCTCCACCACCTCTACCTGGCTCGACTTTTTGGGTCTGTAGCTCAGGTGGTTAGAGCGCACCCCTGATAAGGGTGAGGCCGGTGGTTCGAGTCCTCCCAGACCCACCAACTCTGAATGTTTACTGCGCACACGAAGATCTGAAACGCGGACGGCGCTGAAGCCGGCCGCGTGTTCTTTGACAAATTGGATGTAGCGAGCGTTTTGAGACGAATGTCCATGACGTGTCGTAGAGGCTAAGGCGAGGTGCGAGAGCACCTTTATTGAAGTGTGATAGTCGTAATGTTCGCATGCGACGTATCGGCCCCGAGGCGACTTGGGGTGATATGGTCAAGCGAATAAGCGCACACGGTGGATGCCTTGGCGGTCAGAGGCGATGAAGGACGTGGCAGCCTGCGAAAAGTGTCGGGGAGCTGGCAACAAGCTTTGATCCGGCAATGTCCGAATGGGGAAACCCACCCGCAAGGGTATTGCATGGTGAATACATAGCCATGCAAGGCGAACCCGGGGAACTGAAATATCTAAGTACCCGGAGGAAAAGAAATCAACCGAGATTCCCTGAGTAGCGACGAGCGAACGGGGACTAGCCCAAAAGTCCGTACGGTTTTAGCAAAACACCTTGGGAAGGGTGGCCGTAGATGGTGACAGCCCAGTATGCGAAAGGGCCGTACGGATGAAATTGAGTAGGGCGGGGCACGTGAAACCCTGTCTGAACATGGGGGGACCATCCTCCAAGGCTAAATACTCCTGACCGACCGATAGTGAACCAGTACCGTGAGGGAAAGGCGAAAAGAACCCTGGTGAAGGGAGTGAAATAGATCCTGAAACCGTGTGCGTACAAGCAGTCGGAGCCCCTTCGTGGGGTGACGGCGTACCTTTTGTATAATGGGTCAGCGACTTACTGTTTGTGGCGAGCTTAACCGTATAGGGGAGGCGAAGGGAAACCGAGTCTGATAAGGGCGCATAGTCGCAGGCAGTAGACCCGAAACCGGGTGATCTAGTCATGCCCAGGGTGAAGGTTGAGTAACATCAACTGGAGGCCCGAACCCACTCCCGTTGCAAAGGTAGGGGATGAGGTGTGATTAGGAGTGAAAAGCTAATCGAACCCGGAGATAGCTGGTTCTCCTCGAAAGCTATTTAGGTAGCGCCTCGGACGAATACTGCTGGGGGTAGAGCACTGTTATGGCTAGGGGGTCATTGCGACTTACCAAACCATTGCAAACTCCGAATACCAGTACGTACTATCCGGGAGACACACGGCGGGTGCTAACGTTCGTCGTGAAAAGGGAAACAACCCAGACCCACAGCTAAGGTCCCAAATTTATCGCTCAGTGGTGAACGATGTGGAAAGGCACAGACAGCCAGGAGGTTGGCTTAGAAGCAGCCACCCTTTAAAGAAAGCGTAATAGCTCACTGGTCGAGTCGGTCTGCGCGGAAGATTTAACGGGGCTAAGCGATAAACCGAAGCTTGGGGTGCACGAGCAATCGTGCGCGGTAGAGGAGCGTTCCGTAAGCCGATGAAGGTGGATTGAGAAGTCTGCTGGAGGTATCGGAAGTGCGAATGCTGACATGAGTAACGATAATGGGGGTGAAAAGCCCCCACGCCGAAAGCCCAAGGTTTCCTTGCGCAACGTTCATCGGCGCAGGGTGAGTCGGCCCCTAAGGCGAGGCAGAAATGCGTAGTCGATGGAAAGCTGGTTAATATTCCAGCACCTCGCGTCAGTGCGATGGGGGGACGGAGAAGGGTAGGTGTACCGGGCGTTGGTTGTCCCGGGGAAAGCAGGTAGGCGGATCCTCTTGGCAAATCCGGAGGGTCATTACGCCGAGCAGCGAGACCAGGCCATTAGGCCGAAGTCACTGATCCCACGCTTCCAGGAAAAGCCCCTAAGCTTCAGCTGACGCAGACCGTACCGTAAACCGACACAGGTGGGCAGGATGAGAATTCTCAGGCGCTTGAGAGAACTCGGGTGAAGGAACTAGGCAACATGGCACCGTAACTTCGGGAGAAGGTGCACCGCTTCTGGTGGCCCATGCGGGCTATAGCTGGGAGCGGTCGCAGAAACCAGGCCGCTGCGACTGTTTATCAAAAACACAGCACTCTGCAAACACGAAAGTGGACGTATAGGGTGTGACGCCTGCCCGGTGCTGGAAGGTTAATTGATGGGGTCAGCCGCAAGGCGAAGCTCTTGATCGAAGCCCCAGTAAACGGCGGCCGTAACTATAACGGTCCTAAGGTAGCGAAATTCCTTGTCGGGTAAGTTCCGACCTGCACGAATGGCGTAACGACAGCGGCGCTGTCTCCACCCGAGACTCAGTGAAATTGAAATCGCTGTGAAGATGCAGCGTTCCCGCGGCAAGACGGAAAGACCCCGTGAACCTTTACTACAGCTTTACACTGAACGTTGAGTTCGTCTGTGTAGGATAGGTGGGAGCCTGTGAAACCGAGGCGCTAGCTTCGGTGGAGGCAACCTTGAAATACCACCCTGATGTGCTTGACGTTCTAACCTGGGCCCGTGATCCGGGTCGGGGACCGTGTATGGTGGGTAGTTTGACTGGGGCGGTCTCCTCCCAAAGAGTAACGGAGGAGCACGAAGGTACGCTCAGCGCGGTCGGACATCGCGCACTGTGTGCAAAGGCATAAGCGTGCTTGACTGCAAGAGCGACGGCTCAAGCAGGTACGAAAGTAGGTCTTAGTGATCCGGTGGTTCTGTATGGAAGGGCCATCGCTCAACGGATAAAAGGTACTCCGGGGATAACAGGCTGATACCGCCCAAGAGTTCATATCGACGGCGGTGTTTGGCACCTCGATGTCGGCTCATCACATCCTGGGGCTGTAGTCGGTCCCAAGGGTATGGCTGTTCGCCATTTAAAGTGGTACGCGAGCTGGGTTCAGAACGTCGTGAGACAGTTCGGTCCCTATCTGTCGTGGGCGTTGGAGATTTGAGAGGGGCTGCTCCTAGTACGAGAGGACCGGAGTGGACGAACCCCTGGTGTTCCGGTTGTCACGCCAGTGGCATTGCCGGGTAGCTACGTTCGGAAGCGATAACCGCTGAAAGCATCTAAGCGGGAAGCGCGCCTCAAGATGAGATCTCCCGGGACACAAGTCCCCTGAAGGAACCATCAAGACCAGGTGGTTGATAGGCAGGGTGTGTAAGCGGAGCAATCCGTTGAGCTAACCTGTACTAATGATCCGTGTGGCTTGACCATATCACCTCAAGTGGCCTTATCCTCGACAACACGTCGCAGGCATTCGTCCTCATCGCATCCCACAAGGATGCAAACTGCTCGCTACATCCACCCCTTGAGAGCGTGAGCGCGATCAATCCGTCCACAAGACCGGTTGAACCGCGACCCTCCACCCTCTCCCTGGTGACAATAGCGCTGTGGCACCACCCGATCCCATTCCGAACTCGGAAGTGAAACGCAGCCGCGCCGATGGTAGTGTGCATCCGCATGCAAGAGTAGGTCATCGCCAGGGCCTTACACCAAACCCCGCCGGGTCTCCCGGCGGGGTTTTTCTTTGCGCGGCGGAATGACGGGCAGGGTTAGTTGCAGTGGCTCGACAGCCGTGCGGAACTAACTACTCCCGCTTCAATGTCACCACCAGCACATCCCGATGCGCCGGCTTCGCTGCATCCACAGGCGTCACTGGGGTCACCCCATGGAAGACGCGCGCATCGTCGACAAGCGCCGCGTCCAGGGGATCGTGCAAGGTAAAGCTGCCCAGCAGCGTGCCGTCCGCCGAATGGATCGTCGTGGTCCCGCTGGCGATGTTGGCCCGGTCGACCATCAGCACCAGCACGTAATCCACGCCATCCCGGTGCACGCCTTCCGGCGTCGGTTCCCCGGCCGCGTCGCTCCGCGCCTCGATCCGGAATTGATGCACCTCGATGCGCCACGCCGACACCTCAGGCGCCAGCGCCCCGAAGAACTCGCACGAGAACCCCAGCACCGCCCGCAGCGACGCGCTGTCGCCCACTTCGGGCACGATCGGATCGAACCAGCGATCGACATCCCCCTGCAGGCGGTTGTACGCCAGGCTCTGGAAATGCGGTTGATGCGGCTCACGCGTCAGCGTGCCCTCGGCCCAGCGAAACACGCCGTGCCGGCGACGTCGCGCACGCCCGGTACGTTCGAGGTACGGATCCGGCCCCAACGCATCCCAACTCGCCGCGAACATCGCCCAATCGGACAACGTCGCGAAGCGCTCGAGCGCCGGCCGCATCGTCTCCGCATGCACGAAGCAGAACCCCGCCTCGCGCACGACCGCGACGCACTGCGATGCCTCCACCGGCCCAGGCTCGTCCACGCTCACCCCGCGTGGCCCACCCGCAGCGCCGCCAGAATGAACAACGCGACCACGCAGGCGAACCCCACGAACCACACCAGGCTCCGCAGCGAATGCTTCATCCCCTGCGTATAGACGACGCCATGCAACAGCCGGCACACGACGAACACCACGGACAGCATCGCGATGCGCGCCTCCGGCACACCGGCCAGCTGCGCGAACACCACGCCCGCCGCGAACGGCGCAAACGCTTCGAAGGCATTGAGCTGCGCCGAGTTGGCGCGTTGCACGCGGGGATTGGTCTGTCGCGCGATCCATCCGCGCGGATCGCGGTTGTCGTAACGCTCGCCGCTGCCCTTCGCCACGGTGGTCCACACGTACGGAAGGAGCGCCGCCACCAGCACGCACCAATACGCCACTGCGATCGTCATGCCGGGCTCCAGTTCGCGGGAATGCGCGAAGCCTAGCCCGAAACCGCGACCGGGAGCGTCCCGGCCGCGATTCCGCCACGCAATGTCAGGGTTTCGCGCCTGCCGCGCGCGACGCATCCCGCGCCGCGCGGAACGGATTGCCCGCCCGCCAGTTCGGCCACGTCGTGCCGTCGGCCAGCACCTGGCCCACCTGGAACAACGTATCCAGGTCCTGCATCACGCCCGCGAGGTTCCAGTTCGGATCGAACTGGTCCGCCGGCTTGTGGTAACGCATCGCCGTGTATTCCTCCGACGCCTTGCGCCCGGCTTCCGACCCGCCAGCCGCCAGGTCTTCGCCACCCTCGGCATACAACGCCGGCACGCCGGCCTTGGCGAAGTTGAAGTGATCCGAGCGGAAGTAGAACCCGCTTTCCGGCGTGGCCTCGGCGTGCAGCACGCGGCCCTGCTTGTCGGTGATCGCCTTCAGCACATCGTCGAGCTCCGAATTGCCGAGCCCGGTCACCACCATGTCCTTCGACAACCCGGCCGTGGACATCGCATCGATGTTGATCGCCGCCACCGTCTTCGCGAGCGGAATCACCGGATGCGCGACGTAGTACTTCGACCCCAGCAGCCCGGACTCTTCCAACGTCACCGCGAGGAACAACACCGACCGCTTCGGCGGATGCTGCTTGAACCGCTCCGCGATCTCCATGATTCCCGCCACGCCGGTCGCGTTGTCGATCGCGCCGTTGTAGATGTTGTCGCCCGGCTCGTCCGGATGCTTGCCGAGGTGGTCCCAGTGCGCCATGTAGACGATCGCCTCGTCCGGCGTCTCCGTGCCCGGCAGCAGGCCCACCACGTTGCGCGACGACTTCTCGACGATCGTGCTGTTCAACGTCACCGACGCCTTCGCATCCAGCGGCACGGCCTTGAACCCGCGCTGGTTGGCCGCCTTGCGCAGCGCCGCGAAATCCAGCCCCGCATCGGCGAACAACGCCGTAGCCTGCGCGCCCGTGATCCAGCCCTGCATCGGCAAGCGCGGCGCCGGATCGTCGCTCGCACGCAGGTCGAACTGCGCGCCGGACCAGGAACTCTTCACCACGTCCCAGCCGTACGACGCACCCGCATCGTCGTGCACGATCAGCGCGGCCGCCGCGCCCTGGCGCGCGGCCTCTTCGAACTTGTACGTCCAGCGCCCGTAGTACGTCATGCGGCGCCCTTCGAAGAGCGACTCGTCGCCGACGTGGAAGCCCGGGTCGTTCACCAGCATCACGACCGTCTTGCCCTTCACGTCCAGGCCCGCGTAGTCGTTCCACTTCTGCTCCGGCGCATCCACGCCGTAGCCGACGAACACCACGTCGCTGTCCTTCAACGAGACCTGCTCCTGCCCGCTGCGCGTGCCGATCACCATGTCGTCGCCGAACTTCAGCGCATGCGGCTTGCCCTTCACGGTCACCGTCATGATGGCGCTTTCGTCCGCCGTCGTTTCCGTCATCGGCACCTGCTGCACCCAGCTGCCTGCGTTGCCCGGCTTCAAACCGATGCGTTCGAACTGCGACTGGATGTAGGCGACGGTCTTGTCCTCGCCGGGACTGCCGGGCGCGCGCCCTTCGAATGCGTCCGACGCCAGCACGCGCACGTGTTCGGCGAAATCGCCCGGCGCGAGCTCGGGGGAAAAGACATGCGCGGTGTCGGACACCGTCGACGGCGCGGCCGGCGCATCGGGCGCGGCGGGCGGGCCGCGGTCGCAGGCAGCCAGCGCGAATGCGCCGGCCAGGCAAAGCAGGACAGGTCGTTGCATCCGCGGGTCTCCGGTGGGTAACCCGGCGATTCTAAGCAGATGCCGAACAACACGCGGGCCGCGCCGCCAACGAACGACGCGGCCCGCGCTCGACGAGACGCTTACTCCGGCGGCGTGTTGCCGCTGAACGGGATCGCCTTGGCGCCGGTGATCGACCCCACCTTCGCGGACGTGTGCACGTACAGCACCACCTCGCGCTCGAACACCATCGCGCCGTCCACCTGCGCGTTCGGGCCGATCACGATGCGCGGCGGCCTGGGCTTGCGCGAGAACCAGCTGTTGCCCGGCTTGTCGACGTGGATCCCGCCCTTCAGGTGCGAGCCGACGCCGACCGTGATGTCGCTGTTGACCGTTTCGATGCCGCCGCCGAGATCGGTGTCGACCAGGCCGATCGACCCGTTCACCGTGTCGATGCCATCGCCGATGCGGCCGCCGCGATCCACGAAGATGCTGCCGTTGACCGTCTCCAGGCCCTTCGTCACCTCGACCTTCTCGCCGATGCGGATCCCGCCGTTCACCGTGGTCAGGGAGCGCGCCTTGATGCCATCGCCGGCCTGGATGCTGCCGTTGACGGTCGAAACTTCATCGGAACGCGAGTTCGATTCGAGCTTGATGCTGCCGTTGACCGTCTCGAGGTCACCGTATTCCTGGCCGGCCTCGGCGGTGATGCTGCCGTTGACGTGGTCGATGTCGCCGTGGCTTTGGGCGAATGCCGGCGAGGCGGCGAGCGCGAGCGTGAGGGCGAAGGTGAGGCGGGTACGCGTCATGGGGTGGAATTCCGTGGAAGGTCCGTGGATGGATGCGTCGAGTGCCCGTCCGGTTTAACCCCCTTCGCTACAATCCGCCCCTGTCCCTGGTCATGGCCGCCCCCAGTGCCCGCATCCGATCGCCGCCCGAAGCCCGTCGTCCTGCTGATCCTCGACGGTTGGGGCCATCGCGACGATCCCGCCGACAACGCCCTCGCGCAGGCCCGCCTGCCGAACTGGCAGCGGCTGTGGCGGAGCGAACCGCACACGCTGATCCACACCGAAGGCCGCCACGTCGGCCTGCCGGACGGGCAGATGGGCAATTCCGAAGTCGGCCACATGAACCTCGGCGCGGGCCGCATCGTGTTCCAGGACCTCACCCGCATCGACGCGGCGATCGAAGACGGCACGTTCTTCGCCAACCACGAACTGCTCGCCGCCTGCGACGCCGCGCGCGCCGCCAACGGCACGCTGCACGTCATGGGCCTGCTCTCGCCGGGCGGCGTGCACAGTCACGAATCGCACATCTTCGCGATGCTGGACCTGGCGAAGCGCGCCGGCGTCGAACGCGTCCGCGTGCACGCCTTCCTCGACGGCCGCGACACCGCCCCGCAATCCGCCGAAGCCAGCCTCCACGCCTTGCAATCGCACTGCGACCAGCTCGGCAACGCGCGCATCGCCACCGTCGGCGGCCGCTACTTCGCGATGGACCGTGACCACCGCTGGGACCGCGTGCGACGCGCGTGGGATGCCATCGTCGAAGCGCAATCCGACCATCGCGCGCCGAATGCCCTGGCCGCGTTGTCCGCCGCGTACGAGCGCGGCGAAACCGACGAATTCGTCGCGCCCACCGTGCTCGCCGGCGCCGCGCCGATGCACGACGGCGACGCGGTGGTCTTCATGAACTTCCGCGCCGACCGCGCCCGCCAGCTCACCGCCGCGTTCGTCGCGCCGAACTTCGATGGCTTCGCCACGCGCCGTCCTGCGCTGTCGCGCTTCACCTGCCTCACCGAATACGACGCCAAGCTGCCCGCACCCGTCGCCTTCGCGCCCGACGACCTGCGCCACACGCTCGGCGAATTGCTGGCCGAGCAGGGCATGACCCAACTGCGCATCGCCGAAACCGAGAAGTACGCGCACGTGACGTTCTTCTTCAGCGGCGGCCGCGAAGATCCCTATGCCGGCGAAACCCGCATCCTCGTGCCGAGCCCCAAGGTGGCCACGTACGACCTGCAGCCGGAAATGAGCTGCCCGGAAGTCACCGCGAAACTCGTCGAAGCGATCGACGCCCAACGATTCGACGTCGTCGTGTGCAACATCGCCAACCCCGACATGGTCGGCCACACCGGCAACCTCGCCGCGGCGATCCGCGCGGCGGAAGTCGTCGACGACGCCGTCGGCCAGATCGAAGCCGCCGTGCGCCGCGTCGGCGGTGCCTTGCTGATCACCGCAGACCACGGCAACCTCGAGCAGATGCGCGATCCCGAAACCGGCCAGCCGCACACCGCCCATACCGTGGGCCCGGTGCCGTTCGTCTATGTCGGCGCACGTCCTGCCGCATTGCGCGCAGGCGGCGCGTTGCGCGACGTCGCACCGACGATGCTCGACCTGCTCGGCGTCCCGCAGCCCGCCGAAATGACCGGCCGCAGCCTGTTCGCGCCCGCTTGAGGTTCGTCGCGCTCGCACTGGGCTGCCTGCTGTCGCTGACGACGGGGACGTCGACCGCGCAGAACAGCCGCGAGGCCGAACAGCGCCTGCAGCGCATCCGCAACGAACTCAAGCACGTCGCCGCCGAACGCCGCGAACTCGAAGGCAAGCGTGGCGACGCATCGAAACAACTCCGCGCGGCCGACGAACAGGTCGGCAAGGTCGGCCGCAACGTGCAGGACACCGAGCGTGCATTGGCGAGCGAAACCGTCGCGCTCGCCGACCTCCAGTCCCGTCGCGACGCACTCAACGCCACGCTCGCCGGCAAGCGCGACGAACTGCGCATGCTGCTGCGCGCCGCGTACACCGTCGGTGGCGACGCGCCGTTGAAGGCCTTCCTCTCGCAGGATCGCCTGGACGAAGCGCAACGCACGCTCGCCTACCACCGTTACCTCCAGCGCGACCGCGCCGCGCGCATCCGCGAGCTCACCGCGCAGCTGACCGAACTCGACACCCTCGAACAACAGATCACCCAGCGCCGCACCGCGCTCGACGATTCGCGCCGCACGCAGCGCCAGCAACTCGCCGCGCTCGAAGCCGCGCGCCGCGATCGCGCCGACCTCGTCAGCCAGCTCGATCGCCGTTACCAGGACCGCGCGGTGCGCGAACGCGCGCTCGGCGAAGACGCGAAGTCGTTGCAACAGTTGCTCGCGAAGTTGCGCGCCGCCGCCGCGCAGGCCGCCGCCGAAAAAGCCGCCGCCGACCGCGCCGCCGCCGCGCGCGCCAGGAAGGCGAAGGCCACCGGCACCGCCGTGGTCGAGAAACCGAAGAAGCCCGTGCCCACCGGCCCGGCCCTGCAGGTCGGCGGATTGAGCTGGCCCGTCGCCGGCACGCTGGTCGCCAGCTACGGCGGCACGCTGCCCGATGGCCGCCGCAGCACCGGCGTGCTGATCGCCGCCGCGCCCGGCACCACCGTGCGGGCCGTCGCCGATGGACGCGTCGTGTTCTCCGACTGGATGAATGGTTACGGCCTGATCCTGATCGTCGACCACGGCAACGGCTACATGAGCCTGTACGCGCACAACGACGCGCTGCTGCGGGACGCCGGCGATGCGGTCAAGCGCGGCGACGCGCTCGCCAGCGTCGGCAAGTCCGGTGGCCAGGACCGGGCCGGCCTGTATTTCGAACTGCGCCGCGACGGCCAGCCGGTGGATCCGGGCACGTGGCTGCAGCGACGCTGACCGAGCCCACGCTGCGTTAACGCAGCCGCGCGGCACGCTTGCATAATCGCTGCACCTCCCGCGTCCGACGCACCAGGATCCCGCCCCCCATGCGCAAGCCCGCCGCACTCTCCTTGCTGTTGCTGACCGCCGGCGCCGCGTTCGCGCAGCAGGCCCCCGCGCCGCAATCGCCGCCGCAGCCCGAAGCCAAGCCCGCGCAGGCGCCGCAGGCCGGCACGGACGAAGATCGCGCGGTCGCCTCCAGCGACGATCCGGATGCCGCCGAAAGCACGACGTCGAAAGTCCCGCTCGAAGAGATCCGCCGTTACGTGTCGGTCTACAACGCGGTCAAGGAAGCCTACGTCGATCCCGTCGACGACAAGAAGCTGATGCAGTCGGCCGTGCGCGGCCTGCTGCTCGACCTCGATCCGCACAGCGCCTACCTCGAACGCCGCGACGCGCGCGAATTCGACGAACAGACGCAGGGCGCCTACATCGGCGTCGGCGTCGAACTCATGTCGATGCCCGACCGCACCTTGAAAGTGGTCTCGCCGATCGACGACACGCCCGCCGCGCGTGCCGGCATCAAGGCCGGCGACCTGGTGATCGCGATCGACGGCAAGCCGATCAGCGACGCCGGCGAAGACGGCGACGACGCGGGCTCCGGCCCGTTGCGCGGCGCGGCCGGCTCGAAGGTCGTGCTCACCATCGTGCGCGAAGGCAAGGACAAGCCGTTCGACGTCACCCTCGTGCGCGAGCGCATCCGCGTCGCCAGCGTGCGTTCGCGCATGCTCGAACCGGGTTACGGCTACGTGCGCGTCGCCACGTTCCAGGCCGACACCGCCGCGGACTTCTCGCGCGCGCTCGACAAGCTCCAGGCCAACGGCAAGTTGCGCGGCCTGGTGCTCGACCTGCGCAGCAACCCGGGCGGCCTGCTCACCGCTGCCGTGCAGATCGCCGACGAACTGCTCGACAAGGGGAAGATCGTCAGCACGCGCGGCCGCGTCGCGATCAGCGATGCGGAATTCAGCGCAACGCCGGGCGATCGCCTGTCGGGTGCGCCGGTGGTGGTGCTGGTCGACGCGGGTTCGGCGAGCGCCTCGGAAGTCCTCGCCGGCGCGTTGCACGACAACAAGCGTGCGCGCGTCGTCGGCAGCCGCACGTTCGGCAAGGGCTCGGTGCAGACGTTGTTGCCGCTCGACAACGGCGATTCGGTGAAGCTCACCACCGCCCGTTATTTCACGCCGAGCGGCAAGTCGATCCAGGCGCGCGGCATCGAGCCGGACGTCGTGCTGCACGCGCCGAAGGACGCCGCCAACGGCGGCAAGCCCGACTACAGCGAAGCCACGCTGCCGGGCCACCTGCACGGCGACGAAGAAGGCATGGCGGGCGAAAACGCCGGCGAAGTCCTGGACGGCGAAGCGCCGATCACGGCCGCACTGGCCGAACTCAAGAAGCCCGTCGCAGTCGCGAAGCCCGCAGCACCCAAGGGCTGATGTGCTTTGCTCCCTCCCCGGCAACGCTGGGGAGGGCCGGGGAGGGGCGCCCTATCGAGGCTTCGCCGGCATCGGAAACGGCGTCACCACCGCCTCCCCCGTCGCCGCATCCCGGATCGCCGACTGCCCCTTCTTCTCCACTTCCTCGATGCGCACGATGCTCTGCATCGGCAGGTGCAGCACGCGCGTGCCGCCGAACTCGTCGCGCAGGCGTTCCTCGGTCGGATCCACGACGACGCCCGTGTGCACGTCGAACACCAGCTCGGCCACTTCGGTGAATCCCCACAGCGCACTGGACGCCACGCGCTGCGCATACAGCTCGTAGATGCGCCCCGCGTTGAGGAAGGTGACTTTGTAGAGCGTCTTCGCCATGGGCGCGGAGTATAGGCGCGGGCCCTGCACGCGCCGCGTCAGCGGGTCAGAACCCGCGCTGCCGCCGCATGCGCCGCGCGATCGCCGCGCGCACCAGCACCGCGAACACGATCCCGAACGCGAACCCCGCCAGGTGCGCCCACCACGCCACCGCGCCCAGCGTCGGCCCGATGTACGCGAACGCGAGCTGCAGCAGGGCCCAGATCCCGATCAGCAACGATGCCGGCGCGCGCACGAATTCCAGGAACAGCCCCAGCGGCACCACCACGCCCAGCTTCGCGCGGGGGAACAGGGCCAGGTACGCCCCGATCACCGCCGACACCGCGCCGCTCGACCCGATGATGATCCGGTCCGGCGCACCGATGCTCAGGGCCGCCGCGAGGTTGGCCACCGCGCCCCCGAAGAGGAACAGCCCGAGGAACCGCCACGGCCCCATCGCCCGTTCGGCCGGCAGCCCGAAGATCAGCAGGAACACCAGGTTGCCCATCAGGTGGGCCCAGTCGGCGTGCAGGAACAGGGCCGTGACCAGGCGCAGCGCCCGCCCGTCCTGCAACGCGGCCAGCCACGCATCCGGGGCGAGCAGGCCGCCGGACAGCGCGCCCCAGCTCACGATCAGAGCCCGCTGGTCCGGGCCCGAGCCCATGTTCGCCACCACGAAGGCGGCGAACAGCAGCGCCGCGAGCAGCGGCGTGGCCCAGCGCAGGCCCGGCTTCGAACGGGTGGGGAGGGACACGAACATGCGGACCATCCTAACGGGGCCGGCCGTTCCAGCGGCCGTTAACCCCTTGGGATGACTACGTTAGCAACGGGTTAAATGCTCGCGTATATTCCGTACGGCGCAGTAGGTCGGGAGGGGTTCCGGCACGCGCTGGCGCAGGCCTCGCAAGCCGCCCGCACGCATCCAATTTCGTCACCGGAGACAACACGCAATGCATCACGTCAGCAGCATCACCCGTTATTCCGCCCTCGCGCTCGGCATCGCCGGCGTGCTCGCGGTCGGCCAGGCACATGCGTCGGGCTTCCAGCTCAAGGAAAACAGCGTCAAGGCGATGGGCCGCGCGTTCGCGGGCAGCGCCACGGCGACCGGCGACGCGTCCGTCGTGGTCAACAACCCGGCCGCGATGTCGACCTTCAAGAAGACCACGCTGCAGGCCGACGTCACCCTGATCGACCTGTCCGCCAACTTCAACGGCTCCGGCTTCGCCGCTGCCGGCACCCCGCTGCAGCAGCCGCTGCGCGGCAGCCAGGGTGGCGATGCCGGCGACCAGACCGCCGTCCCGGCGCTGTCCGCCATCTTCCCGATGGGCGACTCCGGCGTGACCATCGGTGCGATGGTCTCGGCGCCGTTCGGCCTGAAGACCGAGTACGAACCCGGCTGGATCGGCCGTTACACCGCGCTGGAATCGGAAGTGAAGACCGTCGACATGACGCTCTCCGCCGCGTTCGATTTCGGCAACAAGGTCTCGTTCGGCCTCGGCCTGGTCTACGAGCGCGCCGAAGCCACGCTGTCGAAGTCGATCGACTTCGGTTCGCGCATCTGCCAGATCAACGTCGCCCTCTGCGTCACGCCGAACCCGGTCGCCGCACCGTTCGGCCCGCAGAAGAACGACGGTGAAGTGAAGGTCGAAGGCGACGACACCGGCATCGGCTGGATCGTCGGCATGCACATCCATCCGTCCGACAAGGTCGCGCTGGGCTTCGTGCACCGCTCCGAGATCGCGCACGACATCGCCGGCACCGCCGACTTCACCGTGCCCGCCAACGTCTCGCCGCTGCTCGCCATCGGTGCCCCGGGCCAGTTCGTCGACACCACCGGCGGCGCCGCGCTCACCACGCCGGCCGTCACCACCATCAGCGTCACCTACGGCATCACCGAAAACTTCACCCTGATGGGCGAAGTCTCGCAGACCGACTGGAGCTCGCTGCAGGAAGTGGCGATCAACTTCGGCAACCCGCGCCAGCAGCCGAACCCGGCCACGGAAGACTTCTCGTGGAAGGACACCACCTTCAGCGCGATCGGCGCCGAGTGGAAGTTCAACGACCAGTTCACGCTGCGCGGCGGTTATGCGCAGGACCAGTCGCCGACCAACAACACCACGCGTACCCCGCGCCTGCCTGACGCGGACCGCACCTGGTGGTCGGTCGGCCTGACCTGGTCGCCGAGCGAAACGTGGGAAGTCAGCGGTGGCTACACGCGCATCAACACGGACGATCCGTCCATCAACCTGCAGCCGTCGCTGGCCACCAGCGGCAGCACGCTCCAGGGCAAGTACGACGCCAACGTGAACCTGTGGGGCATTTCGGCGCAGTACCGCTTCTGATTGTTGACGCGGTGATCTGACCGAAAAAGCCCCGCGAAAGCGGGGCTTTTTTTCGCTTCGATTCCGAAGTTTTCTTCGAAAACTTCTGGCTGGCGGTTGCAGGCCATCCCCGCACTTTTCCGCCTTCGGCGGAAACCGCCCCCAACTTGGGGGCTAGTGCCAGCGCAACTTCGATCTATTACTCGCCCAACGTCAAAAGCGAGGCATTGCCGCCGGCTGCCGTCGTATTGACGGTGACCGTCTTCTCCGTCGCAAAGCGCGGCACGTAATGCGGGCCGCCGGCCTTCGGTCCCGTGCCGCTGAGCCCCTGGCCACCGAACGGCTGCACGCCGACCACCGCGCCGATCTGGTTGCGGTTGACGTAGGCGTTGCCCACCTTCACCCGCGACACGATGTGTTCGATGGTCTCGTCGATGCGCGAATGGATGCCGAGCGTCAGGCCGTAACCCGTCGCGTTGATCGCATCGATCACCTTGTCCAGTTCGTTGCCCTTCCAGCGCACCACGTGCAGCGCGGGGCCGAAGACTTCCTTGTGCAGGCGGTCGATCGAGTCGATTTCCCACGCGCGCGGCGCGAAGAAGCTGCCGTGCGCGGTGGATTCGCCCATCGTCGCCTGCGCGATCGGCTTGGCTTCGCCCTGCATGCGCTTGGCGTGCGCTTCCAGCATCGCGAGTGCGTCGTGGTCGATCACCGGGCCGACGTCGGTCGACAGCAGGCCCGGATCGCCGACCTGCAGTTCCGCCATCGCACCGGCGAGCATCGCGATCGTCTTGTCGGCGATGTCGTCCTGCACGAACAGCACGCGCGCCGCCGAACACCGCTGGCCCGCCGAGGTGAACGCCGACGACAACGCATCCTTGATCAATTGTTCCGGCAGCGCCGACGAATCGCCGATCAGCGCGTTCTGTCCGCCGGTCTCGGCGATGAGCACGCCGATCGCCGCATCGCGCGCCGCCATCGCGCGGTTGATCGCGCGCGCGGTGTCGGTGGAGCCGGTGAACGCCACGCCCGCCACGCGCGGATCCGACGTCAGCGCCGCGCCGACGGTCGCGCCGTCGCCCGGCACGAACTGCAGCACCGCTTCCGGCACGCCGGCTTCGTGCAGCAGCTTCACGGCCGCGTAGCCGATGAGGTTGGTCTGTTCCGCAGGCTTGGCGATCACGCTGTTGCCCGCGGCCAGCGCCGCGGCGATCTGCCCGCCGAAGATCGCGAGCGGGAAATTCCACGGCGAGATGCACACGAACACGCCGCGGCCCTGCATGCGCAGTTCGTTGGATTCGCCGGTCGGGCCCGGCAGTTTTTCCGGATGCGCGAACAACTTGCGCGCCTGGCCCGCGTAGTAGCGCAGGAAATCGACGCATTCGCGCACTTCGGCGACGCCGTCGGGGATCGTCTTGCCCGCTTCCTTCGTGCACAGCGCGATGTACTGCGGCATGCGCTGTTCGAGCAGCGTGGCGGCGTGTTCGAGGATGGTCGCGCGCGAGGCGGCCGGCATCGCATCCCACGCGGGCTGCGCGGCGACGGCATTGCGCAGCGCCTGCTCGACGGTGGCCGCATCGGCCGCGCGCCAGGTGCCGACCTGTTCGCGACGATCGGCCGGATTGGTGACCGCGATGTCCGCACCGTTGGCGGTCACGCCCGGCACGAGCGGCGTGGCGCGCCAGTCGCCGACCTTCGCGGCGTTGACCTGTTCGGCGAGGGCGCGCAGCTGCGCGTCGTTGGCGAGGTTGATGCCCATGGAGTTGTCTCGTTCGTCGGCGACGCTGGTCGCCTGGCTGCGGTAAACATCGCGCGGCAGCGGGATGCGCGGATGCGGGATTTCGGCGAACCCGTCGACGGTGTCCACCGGATCGCGCACCAGGTCCTCGATCGCCACCGATTCGTCCGTGATGCGGTTGACGAAGCTGGAGTTGGCGCCGTTCTCGAGCAGGCGGCGCACCAGGTACGGCAGCAGGTCTTCGTGCGACCCCACCGGCGCGTACACGCGGCAGGCCACGTCGAGGCGGTCGGCCGGCACGACTTCGGCGTACAGGTCGTCGCCCATGCCGTGCAGCTTCTGGAATTCGAACTGCTTCTTCTCCGCACCACCGCGCGCGAGGCGATGGATCGCCGCGATCGTGTGCGCGTTGTGCGTGGCGAACATCGGATAGATCGCATCCGATGCGTCCAGCATGCGCCGCGCGTTGGCGAGGTAGCTCACGTCGGTGTTCGGCTTGCGCGTGAACACCGGGTAGCCCGCCTGGCCATCCACCTGCGCGCGCTTCACTTCGCTGTCCCAGTACGCGCCCTTGACCAGGCGCACGGGAATGCGGCGGCCGGTGCGGCGTGCCAGGTCGGCGAGGAAGTCGATCACGTACGGCGCGCGCTTCTGGTACGCCTGCACGGCGAGGCCGTAGCCTTCCCAGCCATCCAGCGAGGCGTCGGAATACGCACCGGCGATGACGTCGAGCGACAGCTCCAGGCGATCGGCTTCCTCCGCATCGATCGTGAAGCCGATGCCGTGCGACTTGGCGAGGCGGGCGAGCTCCAGCACGCGCGGCACGAGTTCGGCCATCACGCGCGCGCGCTTGGCGTGCTCGTAGCGCGGATGCAGCGCGGACAGCTTCACCGAGATCGACGGCGCCGCGAACACATCCGTGCCCTTGAACGACCCGCTGCGGCCGATCGCTTCGATCGCATCGCGGTACGCCTGCAGGTAGCGCAGCGCATCCTTGGTGGTCAGCGCGCCTTCGCCCAGCATGTCGAATGAATAGCGGTACGCCGCGTTGGCGCCCTTGCGCGAACGCGCCAGCGCCTCGCCGATCGTGCGGCCCATGACGAACTGGTGCCCCATGATCCGCATCGCCTGGCGCACGGCCAGGCGCACGACCGGCTCGCCCACGCGCCCGACCAGCCGCTTGAAGGCGTTGTGCACGTCGCGCTTGGTGTCGTCGGCCAGGTCCACCAGGTGCCCGGTGAGCATCAGGCCCCACGTGGACGCATTCACCAGCACCGAATCGGACTGGCCCATGTGCTTCTTCCAGTCCGCCTCGCCCAGCTTGTCGCGGATGAGCTTGTCGGCCGTGTCCTGGTCCGGGATGCGCAGCAGCGCCTCGGCCACGCACATCAGCAGCACGCCTTCCTCGCTGCCGAGGTCGTACTGGCGCATGAAGGCTTCGATGGCGCCCTGGTCCTTCGCACGGGCGCGCACGCGCCGGACCAGGTCCGCCGCGGTGGCCTGGATCGCGGCGCGATCGGCGTCGGGCTGGCGGGCCTGGGCGAGCAGCTCGCGCACATGGTCGGTTTCGTCGCGCACCCACGCGGCGGTGATCGCCGCGCGGAGCGGGCCGGGCGCAGGCGGCAGTTCCGGCGACAGCATGGGCGCTGCGCCTGACGCGTGGGGCGTTTGGAGGGTCATCGGGCCGTGTCGAACCGTGTCGAGCTGCGTAGTGTAGCCGTCGCGGTGTGGTGACCAAACCCCGCGCGGCTTGCCGCAACACGGCACCGGGGGCTACCATTTCGCGGTTTTCCGCACCCGGTTTGCGTCACGCCGGGGACGGTCCGGCATGATCGAAATGGTGTCATCGGGTCCCGGGTCGGGCGCGCAACTCCGGTTGCGTCCCCCGCGGGCGCTGACGGCCCGCCAGTTCGTCGCCCTGTTCGCCACGCTGGCCGCCGCGATGTGGCTGGTGGCCCTGCTCGGTTGGTGGGGAGGCAACGTCTTCGCGCCAGCGTTCGCACTGCTCGACAGTGCGATGGTGGCGGCGGCGCTGCGGTGGCTGTGGCGGCTCGGCGAGCGTCGCGAAGTCATTTCGATCGGGCCGGAAGCGGTCGAGGTCTGGCGGTCGGCCCAACTGGCGCCGTCGTTCCGCGCGCACCCTGCCTGGGTGCGGCTGGACGTCGACGGCGACGGGGAGCGGATCGTGCTGTCGAGCAGCGGCAGGCACTGCGAAATCGGTGCTTTCCTCGGCCCGGCCGAAAGACGGCAACTGGCGCAGCGCATTCGCGCGCTGCTGGAGGCAAGCCGGTCGCCGCCCATCCACTGACAAGCAACAATTGCATTCACCCGCGGGGCTCGAACTGATGAAAGCAGGCTTCAACACGATCGCTCGGCGCACGCTTGCCGCGGGCCTCTTCGGCGCGATGTCGCTGGCCGCCTCGGTCAGTGCGTTCGCCGCGCCGGCCACCGCCGAACCGGCCGCCCCGCATCCCTGGCAGCTCAACATGGGCAAGGGCGTCACCCACTCCTCGCAGATGGCGTGGGAAGCGCACATGGTCGCGCTGTGGGTCTGCGTGGTCATCGGCATCATCGTGTTCGGCGCGATGGCCTACGCGATGTTCAAGTTCCGCCATTCCAAGGGCGCGGTGCCCGCGGTCAACTTCACGCACAGCACCAAGCTCGAGATCGTCTGGACGCTGGTCCCGGTCATCCTGCTCGTCGGCATGGCGTGGCCGGCCACCGCCAAGCTCATCGCGATGTACGACACCCGCAACGCCGCGATGACCGTCAAGATCACCGGCTACCAGTGGATGTGGAAGTACGAGTACCTGGGCGAGGGCGTGGAATTCACCAGCCGCCTGGCGAAGAACAGCGACCAGATCCGCCAGTCGCACGTCATCCCGAAGTACGACAACCCCGACCAGCGCCACTACCTGCTGGAAGTGGACAACATGCTGGTCGTGCCGGTCGACACCAAGATCCGCTTCGTGATCACCGCCGACGACGTCATCCACGCCTGGTGGGTGCCGGCGCTGGGCTGGAAGCAGGACGCCATCCCGGGCATCGTCAACGAAGCCTGGACCGACATCTCCACGCCGGGCATCTACCGCGGCCAGTGCGCGGAGCTGTGCGGCAAGGACCACGGCTTCATGCCGATCGTGGTGAAGGCCGTCTCGAAGGAAGAATTCAAGCAGTGGCTGGCCGCGCAGAAGGCGAAGAACGCCCCCGCCAAGCCGGCCGCCGCCGCCGCGACCGCGGCCGAAGCCATCAACGCCACGCCCGCGGGCATCGGCCCGGCCCAGCCGGCCGCGCCGGACGCCAGCAACACGCCCACGCCCGAACCCGCCGAGCCGATCACGCACTGACCTGCGTTGCGCTTACTCCATCCGAACAAGCATTACCTGAGGTAGGCCATGGCCACGCAAGACGCCGCCGGTTATCACGACGACCACGGGCACAAGCAGTCCTTCCTTGAGCGTTGGTTCTTCTCGACCAACCACAAGGACATCGGCACGCTGTACCTGGTGTTCTCCTTCATCATGTTCATCATCGGCGCCGCGATGTCGGTGATCATCCGGTGGGAGCTGATGACCCCGGGCCTGCAGCACATGAAGCCCGAGTTCTTCAACCAGATGACCACGGTGCATGCGCTGGTCATGATCTTCGGCGGCGTGATGCCGGCCTTCGTGGGCCTGGCCAACTGGATGGTGCCGCTGCAGATCGGCGCGCCCGACATGGCGCTGCCGCGCATGAACAACTGGTCCTTCTGGATCATGCCGTTCGCCTTCACGATGCTGCTGGTCACGCTGTTCCTCGACGGCGGCGCACCCGCCGGCGGCTGGACGCTGTACCCGCCGCTGTCGATCCAGGGCGGCAGCAACGTCGCCTTCGCGATCTTCGCCATCCACATGATGGGCATCAGCTCGATCATGGGCGCGATCAACATCATCGCCACCATCCTCAACATGCGCGCCCCGGGCGTCGACCTGCTGAAGATGCCGATCTTCTGCTGGACCTGGCTGATCACGGCGTTCCTGCTGATCGCGGTCATGCCGGTGCTGGCGGGCGCGGTGACCATGCTGCTCACCGACAAGTTCTTCGCCACCAGCTTCTTCTCCGCCGCCGGCGGCGGCGACCCGGTGATGTTCCAGCACATCTTCTGGTTCTTCGGGCACCCGGAGGTCTACATCATGATCCTCCCGGCGTTCGGCATCGCCTCGGAGATCATCCCCACCTTCTCGCGCAAGCCGCTGTTCGGCTACCAGGCGATGGTGTACGCCACCGCGTCGATCGCGTTCCTGTCGTTCATCGTGTGGGCGCACCACATGTTCACCGTCGGCATGCCGCTCGGTGGCGAGCTGTACTTCATGTTCGCGACGATGCTGATCGCGGTGCCTACCGGCGTGAAGGTGTTCAACTGGGTCACGACGATGTGGAAGGGGTCGATCTCCTTCGAAGCGCCCATGCTGTGGGCCGTCGCGTTCGTCATCCTGTTCACCATCGGCGGCTTCTCGGGCCTGATGCTCGCGATCGTGCCGGCGGACTTCCAGTACCACGACACGTATTTCGTCGTGGCGCACTTCCACTACGTGCTGGTGACCGGCGCGGTGTTCGCGATCATCGCCGCCGTGTACTACTGGTGGCCGAAGTGGACGGGCCGCATGTACAACCAGACCGCCGCCAAGTTCCACTTCTGGTGGTCGGTGATCTTCGTCAACGTGCTGTTCTTCCCGCAGCACTTCCTGGGCCTGGCCGGCATGCCGCGCCGCATCCCGGACTACAACGTCGTGTTCGCGGACTGGAACTTCGTCAGCTCCATCGGCGCGTTCGGCATGTTCGCCACGCCGTTCATCATGTTCGCCGTGCTGTACGCCTCGCTGCGCAACGGCGCCAAGGCCGAAGCCCGTTCGTGGGAAACCGCGCGCGGCCTGGAGTGGACGGTGCCGTCGCCGGCCCCGCACCACACCTTCGCCACGCCGCCGGTCATCAAGGATGGCGACCTCGCGCACGGCGACTTCGCGCACATGGATTTCGACTGATCGGCATTGCCGGTCACTGACGCCATGAACGAGCAAGACACGCCGATGACTGCCGACCAGCTTGCCGCGCGCCGCAAGGGCGTGCGGCGCACGGCGTGGGCGATCGGCCTGGTCGCGCTGGCGATCTACGTCGCGTTCGTGTTGTCCGGGGTCCTGGCGAAGTGAACGATCCGCAGGCCACCACCCCGGCACAGCGCCGCTTCGGCATCGGCAAGATGGTGCTCGTCGCGCTGGCCGCGTTCGCCTTCACCTTCGCGCTGGTGCCGCTGTATCGCATCGCGTGCGAGAAGGTGTTCGGCGTGCGCCTGGAGCGCCAGGCCGTCACCGCGCCGACGGGCAGGAAGGCCAACACCGAGCGCACGGTCACCGTGCTGTTCGATGGCGGCGTCAATTCCAAGTTGCCGTGGGCGTTCAAGCCGGAGCAGGCCACGATGCAGGTGCATCCGGGCCAGCAGTACGAAGCCAGCTACTTCGCGCGCAACGAAAGCACGCGCGCGATCGTGGGCAACGCGGTGCCGTCGGTCGCACCGGCGCGCGCCTCGGGGTACTTCAGCAAGACCGAATGCTTCTGCTTCACCGCGCAGACCCTGGCCGCCGGCGAAGGCCGCGCGATGCCGGTGCGCTTCATCGTCGACCCGGCGTTGCCGGACGACGTCACCACGATCACGCTGTCCTATACCTTCTTCAAGAACGATGCCCTGACGTCGCAGATCGACGCGCCGACGGGTGTGTCGTCCCAGCCGCACGCGGCACCCTGAGCCCAACGAACCACCGGAAACGACCATGGCAGACGCCCACGCCCACGAGACGCACGACACGAACGCCTATTACGTGCCGCATGGCAGCCGCTGGCCGGTGGTCGCGTCGGTCGCGCTGTTCACCACGATGCTGGGCTTCGCCAACTGGCTCAACGACGTCAGCTGGGGCAAGACCGTGTTCTTCCTCGGCATCGCGTTCCTCGCCGCGATCCTGTTCAAGTGGTTCACGGACGTCATCCGCGAATCGCTGCGCGGCTTCTACAACAAGCAGGTCGACACCTCCTTCCGCATGGGGATGGTGTGGTTCATCTTCTCCGAGGTGATGTTCTTCGCCGCGTTCTTCGGTGCGCTGTTCTACGCGCGCCAGTTCGCGTTGCCGTGGCTGCAGGGCGAAGGCCACAAGCTCGCCACGCACGCGGTGCTGTGGTCGGACTTCACCGGTGGCTGGCCGAGCAACGGCCCGGGCGCGATCGGCGGTACGTACCAGACGATCCCGCCGTGGGGCCTGCCGCTGCTCAACACGCTGATCCTGCTGACCTCGGGCGTCACGGTCACCATCGCGCACCACGCGCTGAAGGCCGGCCACCGCAAGCAGCTGTTGTTGTTCCTCGGCATGACGGTGTTGCTGGGCGCGCTGTTCCTCACCTTCCAGGCCGAGGAATACATGCACGCCTACAAGGAGCTCAACCTGACGCTGGGTTCGGGCATCTACGGCTCCACGTTCTTCATGCTCACCGGTTTCCACGGCGCGCACGTCACGCTGGGCACGATCATGCTGGCGATCATCTGGATGCGCTGCTTCGCCGGCCATTTCGATCGCGACAACCACTTCGCGTTCGAAGCGGTGGCCTGGTACTGGCACTTCGTCGACGTGGTGTGGCTGGGCCTGTTCCTGTTCGTGTACGTCCTGTAAGGGCGTTACGCGACCCAGAGTGACTGCGTGACCCGACACGGGCCGGCGTTGCCGGCCCGCGTCGTCTCCGGCGACATACTCGATGGAATCAGGGCGCGCGGCCGATGCCGTGCGGCACGATCCAGCCCATCTTGATGCTGAGCGCCACGATCAGGATGAGCACCACCGACAGCGCGATGCGCTTGGTGAGCGCATTGACCGTCCGGTTGGTGGTCCCCTTGTCGACCAGCATGTAGTACAGCCCGGCGCCGAGGTTCCAGAGGATGAGTATCAGGAAGCCGACGATCAACAGGGTCTTCAGCGAATCGCTCATGGCGGCGTCTCCCGGCGCGTTGTTGCCGGCATTATCGCGCCGCGCGCGGGGCATCGCGTGACCCGTCGCGGGACGCTCGTGTTCGGCTGGACGCTGGCGCTGCTGGCGATGGCGGGCTTCGCGCGCCTGGGCTTCTGGCAGTACGGGCGGATGCACGAGAAGCAGGCGATGCTGGAGCGCGCGGCGCAGGCGCTGCACGACCGCAAGCCGCACCCGCTCGATGCCGCCGACGCACAGCCCGACCAGGGCCTCGACGTGCGCTGGGTCGAAGGCGACGGCCACGTCCTCGCGCCCACGCTGCTGCTCGACAACCAGCTGCGCGAAGGCCAAGCCGGCGTGCGCCTGTACTGCGTGCTGCAGCCCGCCACCGGCGCGGCGCGCCTCGTCGATTTCGGCTGGCTGCCCGTGGCGGGCGATCGCAAGCTGCCCGATGCCAGCTGCGCGCAGGGGCCGCTGCACGTGCGCGGCCTGTCGGCGCCGCCGCCGTCGAGCGGCTTCCCGATCGGCGCGGCGATGCAGCAGGTCGGCCCGTCGCGCTGGCTGATGATGCGCGTGGATTTCGGCGCGATCGATACCGCGCTGCATGCGCGCCTCGCCTCGCACGTGGTGCGCCTGGATCCCGCGCTGCCCATCGGCTACGTGCGCGACCTCGACATCCTCCCCAACACGCTCCCGCCCGAACGGCACCTGGGTTACGCCGTGCAGTGGTGGGCCATGGCCATCACGGTGTTCGTCACCGCGTTGCTCCTGACGTTCCGCAAGAAAAAGAAGGTCCGTGCATGAATCGTCCCGTCGACCCCGCGCAGGCCACGCGCAACCGCAACCGGATGACGCTGGTCGCGATCGCGTTGCTGTTCTTCGGTGCGCTCGCCGTGGCGGGTTTCCTGCGTTTCTCCGGCTGGCGCCCCGCGGGCCTGAAGGCGCGCGGCGAACTGCTGCAGCCGCCCGCGGACCTGCGCCGCGTGGCGCCGGTGCTCGCCGATGGCACGCAGTACGCATGGAACCCGGCCACGCGCACGTGGCGCATCGCCGCGATGGCGCGCGATTGCGACACCACCAACGCCGCCGCCTGCGCCGACGTGCTCTCGCAGCTCGACACCGTGTGGCAGCTGATGGGCCGCGACGCCGATCGCGTCGACGTGCTGTGGGTCGGCGCCGTCCCCGCGAATGGCACGCGCCCGGGCACGCTGCGCGCCGTGCGCGCCAGCGACGCGTTGCGCGACGGCCTGCCGCGTTCGTCCGATGCACGCGGTCCGGTCGTCGTCTACATCCTCGATCCGAACGGGTTCGTGGTTCTGCGCTACGCTCCGGGCTTCGACCCCGGCGACCTGCGCACCGACCTGTCCCGCCTGCTCAAGGTGAACTGAGATGACGATGCGCCCGACGCCGGTGGTGCCGTACCGCCACTTCCACCGCCTCGCGTGGCTCGCCGTCGCGCTGGCCTTCGGCGTGATCGTGTTCGGTGCGTTCGTGCGCTTGTCGAACGCGGGCCTGAGCTGCCCCGATTGGCCCACGTGCTACGGCCGCGCCGCATGGCCGACGCACGCCAACGACGCCGCCGACCACGCCGCCACCGCGATCCGCGCGGTCGAACCGCACAAGGCCTGGCGCGAACAGCTGCATCGCATGCTGGCCGGTTCGCTCGGCGTGCTCGTGTTGTCGCTCGCGTTGCTCGCCGCGCGCAAGCGTCGCCATGGCCTCGTGCAGGTGATCGGCGCCGCGGTGCTGGTGGGCATCGGCATTCCGCTCTACATGCACGGCCAGCACGCGGCGGCCTCGGTGTTCGCGATCCTCGGGGAAGGACTGCTGCTTTTCGCCGCCTTGCGCTGGTCGAACCTGGACCTTGCGCGCGCCGCTGCACTCACGCTCGCCGTCATCGTGTTCCAGGCGTTGCTGGGCATGTGGACGGTCACGTGGCTGCTCAAACCCATCGTGGTGATGGGGCATTTGCTCGGCGGCCTGCTCACGTTCTCGCTGCTCACGTGGATGGCGTGGAAAGCCACCGACATCCCGATCCGCCTCGCCGATGCGAAGCGCGTGCGCCTGCTGCTCGGCATCGGGCTGGCGCTGCTCACGCTGCAGATTGCGCTCGGCGGCTGGACCAGCGCCAACTATGCCGCGCTCGCGTGCGCCAACGATTTCCCGAAGTGCGTGGGCCAGTGGTGGCCGCCGACGAATTTCCGCGAAGGCTTCGTGCTCTGGCGCGGCATCGGCGTGGACTACGAAGGCGGCGTGCTCGACGGCGCCTCGCGCATCGCGATCCAGATGGCGCACCGCATCGTGGCGGGCGTCGTGTTCGTGTACCTGCTCGGCCTCGGTTACCGACTGATCCGCACGCCGGGCATGCTCGCGTGGGGCGTGACGCTGGCGGTGCTGGTGTGCGCGCAGGTCGCACTGGGCATCGCGAACGTGAAGCTCGGCCTGCCGCTGCAGATCGCGGTGGCGCACAACGCCGGCGCGGCGCTGCTGCTGTTCGTGCTGGTCTCGCTGATCGCGCGCGTGCGCCGGCCGGAGGCCTGACGCCCCATGCGCTCCACGGCCGCCCAGTACTGGACGCTCACCAAGCCGCGCGTGGTGGCGCTGATCGTGTTCACCGCGCTGGTGGGCATGTTCCTCGCCGTGCCCGGCCTGCCGCCGCTGAAGGAAACGGTGCTCGGCCTGCTGGGCATCTGGCTCGCGGCCGCGTCCGCCGCGGCGATCAACCACGTGCTCGACCAGCGCATCGACGCAGTGATGGCACGCACGCACGATCGTCCGTTGCCCACCGGTGGCCTGCGCACCACGCAGGCCGTTGTCTTCGCGATCACGCTGGGCGTCGCCTCGATGGCGATCCTGGTGTTCCTCGTCAATCCGCTGTGCGCGGTGCTCACCTTCGCGTCGCTGATCGGTTACGCGATCGTCTACACCGGCTGGCTCAAGCGCGCGACGCCGCAGAACATCGTGATCGGCGGCATCGCCGGCGCCGCACCGCCGGCGCTCGGCTGGAGCGCGATCACCGGCACGCTGGATCCGCATGCGCTGCTGCTGGTGCTGATCATCTTCGTCTGGACGCCGCCGCACTTCTGGGCGCTGGCGATCTTCCGCCGCGAGGATTACGCGCGCGCCATGATCCCGATGCTGCCCGTCACCCACGGCGTCACCTACACGCGCTGGCAGATCCTGCTCTACACGGTGCTGCTGGTGCTGGCGACGATCCTGCCGTGGGCCACCGGCATGAGCGGCCTGTTCTACCTGGGCGGGGCGCTGGTGCTGGGCGTGGTGTTCCTCTGGTACGCCTGGCGCCTGCTGGATCCGCCGGACGAGTTCTTCGCCATGCGCACGTTCCAGTACTCGATCGTGTACCTGATGGCGCTGTTCGCCTTCCTGCTGCTCGACCACTGGCTGATGCCGTGGCTGCAGGCGGCGCCCGCGATGCAGCTGCAGGCCACCTGAGGCCCCGCAAACCGCGGCCTGTTCCGCAGTTCGGCGCTGTAACAGGGCGCGCTTGTTACAGGCCTGCGGGGCTGTGATGCGTTTCGCAGAGCGATGACGCCGATCGGCGTTTCATCGGTCTCCCAGAGGGGGGACGCACCATGAACCGAGTCGACCAGTCCGATCGCAGCGAGCGCGGGGCGCGCGTGCTGCTGTTCTTCGCCCTGTGCGGGGCCGTGATGTGGGCGTTGGCCAGCGCGCCGGCGTAACCGGGGTTACTGCGCGGGCGCCAGCTCGCGCTTCAGCGCGCCGATCTGCACGGGGAGTTCGCGCAGCTCCAGCTTCTCCGCATCGCTGAGCGCCGACAGCCCGCGCTCGTTGATCTCGCGGTTCAACTCCGCGATGCGCTGCTCCAGGTACTGCAGCTCCAGCATGCGCAGGATGCCGCGGAATTCCGGCTCGGCCTCGCCGTGCTCGTACAGGTTGGATTCCATCGCGAGCTTCTGCAGCGCGGCGGACTCATCGCGTTCGGAAAAGTGTTCGAGCAGCCCGCCCGTGGTGATGGCGGGGCGCTCCTTCGCCGCGGCGATCATGTCGACCAGCAGATCCACGCCCGGCAACTGCAAGGCCGCGAACCGATAGGGCGGCGACAACGACAACGCCAGCGCCGGTTGCTGCAGCAGCAACGCGATCGCACCGCGCACCAGGCTCTTCTTCGCCGGCGGCGTGATCGGCGCCGAGCGCGCGCGCTGCACCGGCACGTGCGTGTCCGGCGTGCTGGCCCGCGCCCCCACGCCGGTGAGTTCCACCAGGCGCTGCTTCATCAGGTCGCCGAACGCACCATCGGGAATCTGCGCCAGCAACGGCTTGCAGCGTTCGGCCAGCCGCGCCTTGCCGTCCAGGTTGGACAGGTTCACGTCGGTAGCCATGTGCGAATAGAAGAACTCCGACAACGGCATCGCCTGCTTCAGGCGCACGTCGAAGCCGTCGGCGCCTTCCTTGCGCACGATCGTGTCGGGATCCTCGCCATCGGGCAGGAACAGGAAGAACGCCTGACGGCCGTCCTTCATGCGCGGCAGCACGGATTCGAGCGCCTTCCACGCCGCGCTGCGGCCCGCGCGATCGCCGTCGAAACAGAAATACACATCCGCCGCGTTGCGGAACAGCAACTCCGCGTGGTCGGACGTGGTCGCGGTGCCCAGCGTGGCCACCGCCTGCGACACGCCGTACTGCGCGAGCGCCACGACATCCATGTAGCCCTCGACCACGATCAGCCGTTCGAGCTTGCTGTTGACCTGCCGCGCCTGCCACAGCCCATACAACTCGCGGCCCTTGTGGAAGAGGGCGGTCTCGGGCGAGTTGAGGTACTTCGGCGAATCCTCGGCATCCAGCACGCGCCCGCCGAAGGCGATGGTGCGCCCGCGCCGGTCGGCGATCGGGAACATCAACCGGTCGCGGAACTTGTCGTAGATGTTGCCCTTGTCGTTCTTCGAGAACAGGCCCGCGCGCTCGAGCAATTGCATGCGGCGCTGGTCGGTGCCGAGCGCATCGCGCAGTGCGTTGAAGCCATCGGGCGCGTAACCGATCGCGTAGCGTTCGGCGATCTCGGGCGCGATGCCGCGGCGTTCGACGTAGGCCTGCGCCTTGTCGCTGCCGGAAAGGTGCTTGCGGAAAAACTTGGCCGCGGCATCGAGCGCCGCGAACAACTCGTGCGTGTCGCCGTCTTCGTTGCGCTGGCGCGTGTCGCGCGGCACTTCCATGCCGACGCGCTTGGCGAGTTCGTCCACCGCGTCGAGGAACTCGAGGCGGTCGTAGTTCATCAGGAACGAAATCGCGGTGCCGTGCGCCTGGCAGCCGAAGCAGTGATAGAACTGCTTGGTGGGCGAGACGGTGAAGCTGGCCGAGCGTTCGTCGTGGAAGGGGCAGCGCGCCGCGAATTCCTTGCCCTGGCGTTTCAACGGCACGCGCGAGGCGATCACCTCGACGATGTCGGTGCGCGCGAGCAGGTCGTCGATGAAAGCGTCGGGGATGCGGGCCATCAGAAGCTCAGGATGCCACGCCGACGGCGCGGCGGAAGGCGCGCGCGATCAACCGCCGGCGAGGCGGCGCTTCACGATCTTCGAGACGTCGCCCATGTCGGCCTTGCCGGCCAGGCGCGGCTTGAGCACGCCCATCAGCTTGCCCATGTCGGCCGCGCCCGCGGCGCCGCTGTCGCGGATCGCGCCGTCGACGATGTCCTCGATCTCGGCCTCGGACAGCTTGGCCGGGAGGTAGTGCTCGATCACCGCGATCTCCGCGCGCTCGATGCCGGCCAGGTCTTCGCGGTTGGCGGCGTCGTACTGCGACACCGAGTCGCGGCGCTGCTTGACCATCTTCTCGAGCACGGCCAGCACCTGGGCGTCGTCCAGCTCGATGCGCTCGTCGACTTCCTTCTGCTTGATGGCCGCGTTGATGAGGCGGATGACGCCGAGGCGTTCCTTCTCGCCGGCCTTCATCGCGGTCTTCATGTCGTCGGTGAGCTGGGTCTTGAGGCTCATGCGGGATCCTTGGCGATCGATTGGCACAAATGCGAAAAGCCGGCGCGCTTGCGCGCGGCCGGCTTCGCGGGATCAATGGAGTCCGGCACGGGGGCCGGACGCCGGTCGATCAATACAGGCGCTGGCGCTTGGTCACGTCGCGCGAGGTGCGACGGGACTGGCGCTTCACCGCGGCGGCGGCCTTGCGCTTGCGTTCCTGCGTGGGCTTCTCGTAGAACTCGCGCTTGCGGGTCTCGGCGAGGACGCCGGCCTTCTCGCAAGTGCGCTTGAAGCGGCGCAGGGCAAACTCGAAAGGCTCGTTTTCGCGGACTTTGACGCTCGGCATACGGTTTCTCTGTTCGGGGATCGGCCGGGTCACGCCCGGCGAGCCGCGTATGATAGCCGCACGGTTTTCCGGGGCGCAACCTCAAATGCCCCGCCGACTGCAGATCCGAACCCCCATGCGCGTCCTAGGCATCGAAACCTCCTGCGACGAAACCGGCGTGGCCGTGTACGACACGGACCGCCCCGGCCCCGATGGACTGCGCGCCCACGCGGTCTACAGCCAGATCGCCCTGCACGCCGAGTACGGCGGCGTGGTGCCTGAACTCGCCAGCCGCGACCACGTGCGCAAGCTCCTGCCGCTCGTCCGACAGACCCTGGCCGAGGCCGGCATCGCCATGCGGGACATCGATGGCGTGGCCTATACGGCCGGTCCGGGCCTGGTCGGCGCGCTCCTCGTGGGGGCCGGCGTGGCCCGTTCGCTGGCCTGGGCGCTGGATGTCCCGGCCATCGCGGTCCATCACATGGAGGGGCACCTGCTGGCGCCCCTGCTCGAGGATCCGGACCTCAAGCCCCCGTTCGTGGCCCTGCTGGTGTCCGGCGGCCACACCCAGCTGATCGAAGTCGACGCCATCGGGCGCTATCGCCTGCTGGGCGAAACCCTCGACGACGCCGCGGGCGAGGCCTTCGACAAGACCGCCAAGCTGATGGGCCTGCCGTACCCGGGCGGGCCGCAGCTGGCCGCGCTGGCGGAGCAGGGCCGGCCCGGCGCCTACAAGTTTTCCCGGCCGATGACCGATCGCCCCGGCCTGGATTTCAGCTTCAGCGGCCTGAAGACCCAAGTGCTGCTGGCCTGGCGCGACAGCGACCAGTCCGAAACCACCCGTGCCGACATCGCGCGCGGCTTCGAGGACGCCGTGGTCGACACGCTGGCCATCAAGTGCGAACGCGCGCTGGATGCGGCCGGCTGCGACACCCTGGTGGTCGCCGGCGGCGTGGGCGCCAACAAGCGCCTGCGCGCCAAGCTCGATGCCATCGCCACGAAGCGCGGCGGCCGCGTGCGCTTCCCGCGCCCGGCGCTGTGCACCGACAACGGCGCGATGATCGCCTTCGCCGGCGCGCTGCGCCTGCAAGCCGGCCAGCATTCGGACACCGCCGTGTCGGTGCAGCCGCGCTGGGATATGGCATCGTTGCCCGCCGTGCCGGACACCGCGAACGCATGAGCGACAAGGTTTTCATCGAAGGCCTGCAGATCGACACCCTGATCGGCATCTACGACTGGGAGCGGCGCATCCGCCAGCCGCTGCGCTTCGACATCGAGATGGCCTTCGACAACCGCGTGCCCGCCGCGAGCGACGCGATCGAAGACACGCTGGACTACAAGGCGGTGAGCAAGCGCCTGATCGCGTTCGTGTCCGCGTCGGATTTCGGACTGGTCGAGAAGCTGGCCGAACAGTGCGCGAAGCTGATCCTCGACGAATTCAACGTGTCCCACGTGCGTTTGAAACTCAGCAAGCCCGGCGCCGTGCGCGGCGCGACCGCCGTGGGTGTGATCATCGAACGCTCGCGCGCGTGAGCACGACGCGCGCCTACCTCAGCCTCGGCAGCAACGTCGAGCCCGAGCGCCATATACGCGCGGCCATCGACGCATTGCGCGCGCGCTTCGGCGACGTCGTGGTCTCGCCGGTGTATCGCGTGCCCGCGGTCGGCTTCGACGGGCCGGATTTCCTCAACGCCGCCGCGATCATCGACAGCGACCTGGATCCCTTCGCGCTCGTGCGCTGGCTGCAGGACCTGGAACGCGACAACGGGCGCATCCGCGGGCACGTGAAATTCAGCGACCGCACGCTGGACGTCGACCTCGTGTATTTCGGCGACCTCGTGCTCGAAACGCCCGAGCTGCAACTGCCGCGCCCCGAATTGCGGCATGCCTTCGTGCTGCGTCCGCTGGCGGACATCGCGCCGGCGTTCGTCGATCCCGTGCGGCAGGTAACGTTATCCGACCTGTGGTCCGCGCACGCCGAGCACGGCGCGCACCTGGACATCGTCGCGCTCTAGCCTTCGAGCAACCGGCCGCCGTCGAGGCGCAGCACCTGGCCGGTCGTGTACGTCGCATCCTGCAGCAACCAGCGCACGGCTTCGGCCACTTCTTCCGGCGTGCCGGTGCGCCCGAGCGGCGTGCGTTCGAGCATCGCCTGCTTCATCGCATCGTCCTTGCCGGATTCCGGCCACAGGATCGCGCCCGGTGCGATCGCGTTGACGCGGACTTCGGGCGACAACTCCAGCGCCAACGCGCGCGTCATGTACGCCAGCGCCGCCTTGCTCATGCCGTACAGCGCGTGCGCGCGCAGCGGGCGTTCGGCGTGGATGTCGGTGAGGCTGACGATCGCGCCGCGCGTGGCGCGCAGGTGCGGTGCGGCGGCCTGCGAGAGGAAGAACGGTGCGCGCACGTTCGCGGCGAACAAGGTGTCCCACTGCGCCGGCGTCGCTTCGCCGATCGGCGTCGGGAAGAACGCCGAGGCGTTGTTGACCAGCGCATCGAGGCGCCCGAAGCGCCCGATCGTGTGCGCGAGCAATTCCGGCAAGCGATCGAACTCCGAAAGGTCCGCCTGCAACACGTGCGTGCTGTTCGCGCGCTGCGCTTCGAGCGAGGCCGCCATCGCGTTGCATTCGATGCGCGAGCGTCCGCAATGCATCGCGACGTCGTAACCCGCGGCGTGCAGGCGACGTGCGATCGCGGCGCCCAGGCGTCGGGCGCTGCCGGTGATGAAGGCGACGGGGCGGGCGTTCGTCATGGGCGCTTTCCGAGAGTCCGGCTATCCTGCGCCGCATTGTTGCCGCATTCCCTGTCCATGTCCGCACCGCAGTCCCTTCCCCCGATCGACCCCGACGCCCTGGCCCACAGCGAACGCCTCCGCGTCCGCCTGCAGGAGCAGATCCTCGCGTCCGGGGGCGCACTTCCGTTCTCGCGGTTCATGGAGCTCTGCCTTTACGCACCGGGCCTGGGCTACTACAGCGCGGGCGCGACCAAGTTCGGCGCGGCGGGGGACTTCACGACCGCGCCGGAGCTCGGCCCCTTGTTCGCCGCCTGCGTCGCCGACAGCCTGGCGCCGGTGCTGCGGCAGCTGGGGCCGGCGGCCGACATCGTCGAGCTCGGCGGCGGCAGCGGCGTGTTCGCCGAAGTCGCGCTCAAGAAACTCCTCGCGCACGACGCGCTCCCCGCGCGTTACGCGATCCTCGAACCCAGCGCCGACCTGCGCGCCCGCCAGCAGGAGCGCCTGCGCGAACGCCTCAACCCGTTGCTGTACGACCTGGTCGACTGGCTCGACGCGCCGCCGCAGCAACCGTGGGACGGCGTGCTGTTCGCGAACGAAGTGATCGATGCCTTGCCGACGCCGCGCTTCACGCTGCGCGATGGCGAAGTGTTCGAAGAGCACGTCGCGCTCGACGGCGATGGTCGCTTCGTGCGCGCGGACCGTCCCGCCGACGCGCTGCTCGCCGCCGCGGTGCGGCATGTCGAACGCCAGCGCGAGGAACCCTTCCCGGACGGCTATCGCTCCGAGTTGCTGCCGCAATTGCCGTACTGGATCCAGGCGGTGATCGGCGGCCTGCGCAGCGGTGCGATGTTGTTCGTGGACTACGGCTATCCGCGCCACGAGTACTACTCGGCGCAGCGCAACGACGGCACCTTGCGCGCGTTCCATCGCCATCGCATGACCAACGACGTGTACGCGTTGCCCGGCCTGCAGGACATCACCGCGTCGGTGGATTTCACCGCGCTCGCGGAAGCAGGCACGGGTGCGGGCTTCGATCTCGCGGGCTATTGCTCGCAGGCGAGCTTCCTCATCGGCAATGGCCTCGAAGGCAACCTTGCCGCCGCCGAAGCGCGCGCGCACGACGAAGCCGCACGCTACAAGCTGCGCCAGGAAGCCAAGCGCCTCACGCTCCCGGGCGAAATGGGCGAACGCTTCCAGGCGATGGGCTTCCAGCGCGACGTGGGCTTCGACGTCGCCTTCCTCACCGGCGACCTGAGCTGGCGCCTGTGATCCGCTGGCCGGGGACGGGCGCGCTCAAACCGTTCGCACGACCGCAACGCTGGCTCGGCGCGTGGTGGGTGATGATCACGGCGGTCATCGTCGGTTCGTTGCTGCCCGCGTTGTTGTTGCCGGACCTGCCGCCGGGCAGCGACAAGCTCGAACACTTGCTCGGTTACGCCACGCTGGCGGCGACCGCGGTGCAGCTGTTCGCGACGCGTGTGTCGATATTGCGCGCTGGCCTGTTCCTCGTCGCACTGGGCGTGGCGATCGAAATCGCGCAGGGCACGTTGACCACGACGCGTTCGATGGATGTCCACGACGCGATCGCCAACACGCTGGGCGTGTGCCTGGGCCTGTCGACGCTGCTGACGCCGATGCGCGACTGGCTGCTAGGCGTCGACCGACGCGCCTGACGCGCGCGCCGCACCGATCGCGCGGATCCGCGCCTGCGCCAGCGCTTCACCGAGCGCCGGGCCTTCGAGGCCTTCGCGCATCACGTCCGCAGACTTCACCTGCAGGGTGGCGTCGAGCAAACGCAGCAGCTCGGCGCCCTGCGGATAGGCCTCGTCCTGCAATCCCGCGCGGCCGCGCTTGTCCGCTTCGCACACGAGTGCCAGCTGCGCGATGCGCGCCGGCTGGCGGAAGGCATCGCAGCGCGCCAGCAGTTCGTGCACCGTGCGATCGCGCAATTCGAACAGGCGATGCACGTTGAGGTGTTCGCGGCAGGCCAGCTTCGCGAGGTCGCGATGTTGCGCCGGCACCTTCATCCGCTCGCACAGCACGCGCAACGGGGCGAGGCCTGCGTGTTCGTGTCCGATGTGTTTCGGCAGCACGTCTTCGGGCGTGAGCGCCTTGCCGAGGTCATGCGCGAGCGCTGCAAAGCCCACCACTGCATCGCCGGGCGCGAGTTGCGCGGCCATGTCGCAGACGAGTTCGATGTGCACGCCCGTGTCGACTTCCGGGTGGTACTCCGCGCGCTGCGGTACGCCGTAGAGCGCATCCACTTCCGGCAACACCACCGCGAGCGCACCGCACGCACGCAACGTCCGCAGGAACGCGGCCGGCGCCGCCGAGGCCAACGCCCGCGACAACTCCTGCCACACGCGTTCCGGCACCAGGTCGGAGAGTTCGCCGCCCGCCACCATCTCGCGCATCAGCGCCATCGTTTCCGGCGCGACTTCGAACCCGAGTGGCGCAAACCGCGCCATGAACCGCGCCGCGCGCAACACGCGCAACGGATCCTCCACGAACGCCGGTCCGACGTGCCGCAGCACGCGTGCTTCCAGATCGCGCGCGCCACCCCACGGATCGACGAGCGTGCCGTCCGCCGCCTGCGCAATCGCGTTGATGGTGAAGTCGCGCCGCTGCAGGTCTTCGTCGAGCGTCACCGACGGATCGGCATCGACGACGAACCCACGATACCCGCGCCCGGATTTGCGCTCGGTGCGCGCGAGCGCGTATTCCTCGCCGGTCTTCGGATGCAGGAACACCGGGAAGTCGCGGCCCACCGGCTTGAACCCGCGCGAGAGCATTGCTTCCTGTGTTTCGCCCACGACCACGTAGTCGCGATCCCCGGCCGGCAGGCCGAGGAGGGCATCGCGCACGGCGCCGCCGACGAGGAAGGTTTGCATGCGCGGGATCATGCCGGTTTTCCGGCACGCCGCGGAAGCAGGCTCAGGACTTGGTGACGGTCGGTGCCGGGGTCGCCACCGGGCACGTGAATTTCTTCCGCGCCCCGCCGGCCTGCCCGCGCATCCGGTTGCTCACCGGTGCCGCATCGCCATTGAGGCGCCAGTCGTACAACACGCTGAAGGCCAGCACGCGCGCCACGTACTCGCGCGTTTCCTTGTAGCTGATGGTCTCGATCCAGAATTCCGGATCCATCCCTGGCCGCTGCGCCTGCCAGCGCGCCAGCGGCGCCGGCCCCGCGTTGTAGCCGGCCAGCACCATGTACGGCGGGCCGTAACGGTCGTAGAGCTGTCGCAGGTACGCGGTACCGATCGCGATGTTGGCGTCGGGGTCGTACAGCGTGGCCACGCCATTCCACGGCACGCCGATGCGGCGCGCGACCGCCAGGCCCGTCGCCGGCACCACCTGCATCAGGCCCATCGCGTTCGCGCCCGAGCGTGCGTTCGTATCGAACACGCTCTCCGCGCGGATCTCCGCGGCCACCCATGCAGGATCGAGCCCGTTCTTCGCGGCCTCGCGGCGGATCGTCGCGTCGTGGTGCAGCGGGAAGCGCAAGGTGTACAGCCGCGTTTCCTCCGGCTGCTTGCCGAGCGAAAACACCGCGCGGTCGAACCACCCGTATTGCTGGGCCACCTTCACCGCATAGCGCCGCTGCTCGTCGCTGAAACGCGACAGCGCGTCGTCCCACTCGCGCTGCGCCCAGCCGTCGCGATCGAGCTGGTGCAGCGCCAGCGCGCGCACGAGCGCCGGATCGCGCGCGATCGTCGCTTCCACCGGCGAATTGGCGGACAACTCGATCGGGCACAACGCGTAGGGCAGGTTGAGCTTGTCCGCGGCGAGGAAGCCGTGGAATTCCGGCTTCATCGCGGCCTGCCGGTACAGCGCAGGTGCGGCGGCCTTGTCGCCGGCGATCTCGTTCAAGCGCGCGGCGAAGTACAACCAGCGCGAATCGCTGCGCTGCTTCTCGCCCATCTTGTTGATCGCCGCCAGCGCCGCCGGCCAGTCGCTGCGCGACATCGCTTCGCGCACGCGCCATTCGTGCAGGCGCTCGTCGTACGCGGACGCCGGCACGGCGTTGAGCCGCTTCGCCGAATCCGGTTCGTACGAGGCCACCGTCCACAGCGCGGCCTGGTACAGCACGCGTGCGCGATCGGCTTCGGTGAACTGCAACGCATCGCCGTACTTCGGCAACTGCGTGTCGACCGTCATCGGCACCGACTTCGCCAGGCGCGCGAGGCCCTGCGACGCCATCATCCGGCTGCGCGCGGTCTTCGGCCACGTGAGCGCGCGGTCGTGCACCGCATCGAAGAACGCGGCGTAATCGTTGGCCAGCGCCAGGTCGTCCGCGGGCAATCCGCGGGCGGCGTTGCGCATCGTCGCCGGATCCCATTCCGCCGCGGCCTTGTCGATGCGTTCCCAGCGCAGCGCCGGGGGCAGGCCGCCCTTCGCCGCGAGGATCGCCATCGGTGCATCGCAGCTGGACGGCAACGGCTTGCCGTTGATGCGCCAGATCGCCTGCGCGTCGCTGACCCATTGTGCATCGGTGGTGCCGAGCGCCTGGCGTTCGTTGAGTTCGGCGCAGCGCAGGTCGACGCTCTTGTTGTCCGCATTCCACGCGGCGCGGAATGCAGGCCAGTCTTCGCGGCGCGCGGTGGACGCGAGCCACAGGTCGCGGAACGCGGCACCCACCGCCTGGCCGCGGTACTTCGCGAGGAACGCCTGCGCACGTGCATTCGGCACGAGGTCCATGCTGCGCTTGAGCTCGGCGAATTCGATCCAGCCGGCGAGGGGATGCGTGGCGAGCGAATCACGCTGCGCGCCGGTCAGCTGCCCGCGTTCGGCGGCATCGAGCGCGGCGCGTACGTCTTCGCGGCGCGGATCGCTGCGCAATTGCACGGGCGCGGGCGACACCGAGGCGGCGGGGGCCGGCGTGGGCGCGCGTTGCTGGGCGGGCACCTGCGCGGAACCACAGCAGGCGACGACGAAGAACGCTGGAATCAGGGGGCGCAGCGACATGCCACGGACGATAGCAGAGCCACGCTTGCTGTCGTGTTTACGGTCAGCGCAACGCCCGTTCGGGCACGTCGATTTCCGCCGCGAGCGCGAGATGGTCCGAGAAAGCGGCCGCGAACGCGGCCATGTTCGCCACCTGCAGGTCGCCGGTGGTGAGGATGTGGTCGATCGCGCGCTGCGGTCGCCAGCTGGGGAACGTGGGCACGCACGACGCCGGCGGCTGCAGTTGCGTGCGCTTGTACAACTGCTGCATCTCAGGCCGGTCCGGATCGCAGTTGAAGTCGCCCATCAGGATCGCGTGCGGATGGTCGTGCAGGAGTTCGGCGATGAAGGACAGCTGCGATTCGCGTGAACTCGCACCGAGCGACAAGTGCGCGATCGCCACCGCCAGTCCGTCGCGCCCTTCGCCGAAATGCGCCAGCAACACGCCCCGCCCGCGCACGCGGCCGGGCAGGGGGTGGTCGTGCACGTCGGTGGGTTCCAGCTTCGACAACAAGCCGTTGGCGCTGGACGCCAGCCCGCCGACGCGACGGTTGGGCTGGTGGCTCCAGTACGCGAAGCCCCCGCGTTGCGCGAGGTAGTGCGTCTGGTTGGTGAACCCCGACCGCAAGCTGCCGGGGTCGCTTTCCTGCAATCCGACGATGTCGTGCTGCCCGGCCAGGTGCGCGATCTGGTCCAGCATCCCGCGCTTGTTGCCGGCGGGCAGCACGTGCGACCAGCTGCGCGTGGCGTAATCGCTGAAGCGCCGGGTGCTCGACCCGGCCTGGATGTTCGCGCTGAGCAGCTTGAGCCGGCGTTTCGCCATCGCGTCGGTGATCAGCCCTGCGCTGCGGTGGTGGCGGGGGCGGCGGGCGCGGCGCCTGCGGCGCGTTCCTGCGCGATCAAGGCGCTGGCGATGCGCAGCATGTCCTCGAAGCTGGTGCCGGTGACCTTGTACTTGCCGTTGACGATCAGCGTGGGCGTGCTGTTGGCGTTCGTGCGCTGCATGAACTGCTTGCCGCGGTTGACCTGCGCCGCGACGGTGAAGCTGTTCATCGTGCTGAGGAATTCCTTCGGGTTGGCGCCGTACTTGCCGTAGAAGTTGGCGATGGCCTGTTCGTCCACCGGGTCGCCTTCGCCGGGCATCGTCTGCTCGACGTGGATCGCGCGGATCAGCGCGTCGTGCGAACGGTTCACCAGGCCCATCGAGTCGGCGACGTAGAACGCCTTCGCGTAGGGATTCCATTCCGGGCCGAACGGCGCGGGCACGTAGCTGAAGCGCACGTCCGCCGGCAGCTTGGCCTTCCACGCTTCGACCAGCGGATTGAACGCGGCGCACGCCGGGCAGACGTAGCCGAACACTTCGACGACTTCGATCTTGCCGTTGAGCGGCATCCACGGCTGCGGATCCTTGATCTCGACGTAGTCGCGACCGACCTGCAGGCCGTTCGGGTTGGCGGCGAGCGCCTTGTCGGCGGCGGCGTCGGCCGACGCGCTGGGCGCGGCGGCGGTGGTGCTGGCGGGCGCGGGGGTGGTGCCGGCCGGTTCGTCGGCGCTGGCCGGCGTTTCGGCGGTGGACGCCGGCGCAGGGGTGTTGGTGGCGGGCGGCGTCGGGGCGCTGCACGCGGCCAGCGCAACGAGCAGCAACGGAAGGAGGGCGCGGAGCTTCATGGTCGGTCCTCTGGGATTCGTGTGGAGGTCGTGCAAAAGGGTCAGGGCTTCGCCGACAGCAGCATGTCGACGATCCGGCGTGCATTGGCCAGCTGCGCTTCGGCGGAATTGCCCGCGACGCGATACTGCCCGTTGACGATCAGGGTGGGCGTGCCTTCGATCTTGCTGCGCAGCGAGAAATCGTGCGCGGCCTGCATGCGCACGGCGACCGCGGGGCTGGCCATCGCGGCGAGGAACTTGGTCGGGTTCACGCCGAGCGTCTGGTAGTAGCTCGCGATCTCGCCGTCGGTGGGGTTCATCGCCAGCAGGCTGTCGTTGTGGATCGCGCGGAACGTCATCGCGTGCGTGCGCGGCAACAGGTTCATCGATTCGGCCGCGAAGAACGCGCGGCCCAGCGAATCGTCCACCTCGTACGCGGCGGGCACGTAGTTGAAGCGCACGTTCTTCGGCAGCGTGGCCCTCCACGTTTCCACGGCCGGCGCGAAGTGCGCGCAGTGGATGCAGGTGTAGGCGAAGATCTCGACGACTTCGACCTGGCCCGGCTTCAACGGACGGAACGGCGCGCCGTCTTCAATGCGCTGGTAATCCACGCCTTCCACGGGCGCGTCGGCCGCGAGCGCGACGGCGGGCAACAGCAACGCGAGCAGCAACACCATCAGCGACCGAACCATGCCCATCCTTCCGTTGCGCGGCCCGTGACGGGACGCGGACAAAAAAAAGCCGGCCTCAGTGTGGGGCCGGCGCACCGATCAAGGTTGTGAACGCTTGCTCCGACACGCAGCACGCGGCGAAGTTCCGCGTGCCGTCAGTCCGCCGCGACGGCTTCGTCGCCGCGCGCGTGCAGGCCCTGCAGGTAGCTGGCGAGCGACTGGATCTCTTCGTCCGTCAGCGGCTTGGCCACCGAGGCCATCACATTGAACAGGTGCGGATCGGCCTGCGTGGTCGTGCCCGCGCGGTATTCCTCGAGGCGACGCTGCGCATACGCGCTCTGCTGGCCGGCGATGGCGGGATACGCCGGGCCCGGGTTGCCGGCGCCGGCGGGGCCGTGGCACGCCATGCATGCCGGGATGCCGCGCGCCGCGTCGCCCTGGTGGAACAGGCGTTCGCCGACCTGGTAGAACTTCATGCCCTTGTTCGGGCCGTCCGCGATCACGGTGTCGTCGGCCACGCCCGCACCGGCCTTCTGCGTCGCGAAGTACGCACCGAGGTCGCGCATGTCCTGCGCGCTCAGCGCATCGGCGTAGGGCTTCATCACCGCGGCCATGCCCGAGTTGCGCTCGCCGCTCTTGATGAGCGTGATCTGGTGGGCCACGTAGCGCTCCGGCATGCCGGCCAGGCGCGGGTACTGCGGATCGGACGGGTTGCCGTCCAGGCCGTGGCAGGCCGCACAGGTGCCGGCCTTGGCGGCGCCGCGCTTCACGTCGCCCCAGGTGGCCTTGGCCTCGACCAGCGGCGCGGTCTTCGCGGCCGCATCGGCGGGCACCGGCTGCACGGTGGTCTGGGCGAAAGCCACGGCGGCGACCGCAAAAGCGGCGATGCCGGCGTAGCCGAGGACGCGTGCGTGGCGCATGCAAAGCTCCGGGAGTGCTGGGAATGCGGCGCCGGGAAAGGCCCGCAGAGGCGCGGGATTATCGTCGGCCGCGCCTGATCGGGTCAAACCGGACAACGGATGGGATTCGGATCATCAGGGGCCCCGGCGGGGCCGGCGTGCGATCCTTGCGCCATGTCGAACCCCTTTGCCCGCGCCAAGTACGCCCTCTCGGCGCACAACTTCCGCCAGCTGCCGCCCGATGCCGGCGCCGAGGTGGCCTTCGCCGGCCGCTCCAACGCCGGCAAGTCCAGCTGCCTCAACGCGCTCGTGCAGCAGAACGCCCTGGCCCGCGTCTCCAAGACGCCGGGCCGCACGCAGCAGCTCGTCTTCTTCGACGTCGCACCGCAGAAGCACCTCGTCGACCTGCCCGGCTACGGCTACGCCAAGGTGCCGCAGGACCTGCAGGCGCACTGGCAGCAGTTCCTCGATGGCTACTTCTCCACGCGCGATGCGCTGCAGGGGCTGGTGGTCATCATGGACATCCGCCACCCGCTGAAGGACTACGACCGCCAGATGCTCGGCTACGCCGCCAGCCGCGGCCTGCCCGCGCACGCGGTGCTGACCAAGGCCGACAAGCTCTCGCGCGGTGCCGCGGCCAACACGCTGCAAGCGGTGCGGATGGAGTTGCAACGCCTGTGGGCCGACACGGTGTCGGTGCAGACCTTTTCCGCCGAATCCAAGCAGGGCGTCGACGAACTGCGCAAGGTGGTTTCGTTCTGGCTGCAGATCTAGCGGCCTGCATGCCGACGGCTTCCCGTTTGCCTTGGGGCAGGGGGAAGCAACGGACCTGAACATCATCGCGTCGCTGGAACACAACCCCAGCCGCGGAACGCCAGTGTCCTGATTGCGTGACGATTCGGCCGCCTTGCCGGGACTATAGTCCCCGGCCAGCGACAGTCCGGGCCGTGTCCCACTCGCCGCCCCCCATCGCAACGAGTCGTCGGATGTCGAGCCTCAGCAACGTCGCAGAACTTCCCATCACCGACCGGCGCGAACTGGTCGAGTACCTCGCGTCGGGCAGCAAGCCGCGCGAAGACTGGCGCATCGGCACCGAGCACGAGAAGTTCGGTTTCCGCAACGACGACTTCCGCGCGCCCACCTTCGACGGCGACCGCGGCATCGAAGCGATGCTCAACGGCCTGGTGCGCTTCGGCTGGGTGCCGGTGCAGGAACACGGACGCACGATCGCGCTCACCCGCGACGGTGCGTCGGTCACGCTGGAACCGGCGGGCCAGTTCGAACTCTCCGGTGCCCCGCTCGAATCCGTGCACGACACGTGCCGCGAAACCAACGGCCACCTGGCGGAAGTCAAGACGGTCGGCAACGAACTCGGCCTCGGCTTCCTCGGCATGGGCTTCCAGCCGAAGTGGCGCCGCGACGAAATGCCGTGGATGCCCAAGGGCCGCTACAAGATCATGCGCGAGTACATGCCCAAGCGCGGCGACCTCGGCCTGGACATGATGACGCGCACCTGCACCGTGCAGGTCAACCTCGACTTCGCCAGCGAAGCCGACATGGTGAAGAAGTTCCGCGTGTCGCTGGCGTTGCAGCCGGTGGCCACTGCGTTGTTCGCCGATTCGCCGTTCACCGAAGGCAAGCTCAACGGCTTCATGTCGTACCGCTCGCATATCTGGACCGACACGGATCCCGATCGCACCGGCATGCTCGACTTCGTGTTCGAGGACGGCTTCGGCTTCGAGCGCTACACCGATTACCTGCTCGACGTGCCGATGTACTTCGCCTACCGCAACGGCGAATACCTGGATGCGTCGGGCAAGTCGTTCCGCAAGTTCATGGAAGGCAAGCTCGACGTCGTGCCCGGCGGCCTGCCCACGCTGCGCGACTGGTCGGACCACATGACCACCGCGTTCCCCGAAGTGCGCCTGAAGAAATACCTGGAAATGCGCGGCGCCGATTCCGGTCCGTGGAATCGCATCTGCGCGCTGCCCGCGTTCTGGGTCGGCCTGTTGTACGACGATGCGTCGCTCGATGCGGCCTGGGACCTGGTGAAGGATTTCTCGCGCGAAGAACGCCACGCCTTGCGCGACGGCGTGCCGAAGCACGCGTTCAAGCTGCCGGCGCGCGTCGGCGGCACGCAGGCCACGCTGCGCGAGTTGTCGATCGAAGCGCTGAAGATTTCCGCCGCCGGCCTGCAGCGCCGCGCGCGTCGCAATCGCAGCGGCCACGACGAAAGCGTGTTCCTCGATCCGCTGATCGAATCCGCCGAAGCGAACCAGACGCCGGCCGAACGCAAGATCGCGCTGTTCGAAGGCCCGTGGGCCGGCGACATCAACCGCGTCTTCGCCGAGTTCGCGTACTGAATGCCGTGCTCCTCCCCGCTCGCGGGGAGGCCGGGAGGGGACGGCCCGATCGCTGCGTAGCTGTCAGAACACCGCCGCAGTGAGCTGCGTATCCGCCCACTGCCACGCCGCCTTCTGCTGCTTCCACGTGTCCGCGGCCGCCGCCTTGTCGCCCATCGCGTCCTGCGCCTGCGCGAGCCCGTACAAGCCCCATCCGTTCTTCGGGAACATCTTCAGGTCTTCGTTGAACGCCGCCGCCGCTTCCTTCGGCCGCTTCGCCTTCAACAGGGCATTGCCGAGATAGTTGCTCACCGGCAACGGCCAGTCCGCGGGTTCGTTGTAGGTGAGCTTGTCCTCGATCGCCGCCGCCGCGCGCAACGAGGCAATCGCCTGGTCGTGCTTCCCTTGCGATGACAGGATCTCGCCGCGCAGCACGCCGCTCGACACCGTGAGCAACTGCCCCGCGTAATTGGTGTTGCCGATCAGCAACGCGCCCATCTCCGGCGACTTCGCGATCGTGTCCAGCGCCGCCAGTTCCTTCTGCGCCTCGACCGCGTTGCCCTTGCGCAACTGCGCCATCCCGCGCGCGAAGTGCCACATCCCCGTCGGATACGGCTGCGTCGCCGGCGGCTGCGTGCGTGCCAGGATCTCGTCCCAACGCCCGAATCGCACCTCGGTATACATCGGCACGATCACGAAGTTCTGCATGAAGTTCAGCGCGTCCAGCTTCGCCAGGTCCGCGCGCTGCGACGTCTGCTGCGAGGCCTGCTCGGCCAGCGTGTGCGCGCCCATCAGGCCCGCGCTCAGCGTCGCGAAATGCCAGTTGTGCGGCACGTAGCCGAGCGGATACATCCCGTTGCTGCCCTTGCACACCGCCAGGAACTCCTTGTCGGCGGTGGACGCGCGGAAGTTCACGAGGGTTGCGTCGTTGTAGCGCCCGGTGCGGATGTAGATGTGCGCGGGCATGTGCACGAGGTGGCCCGAGCCCGGCGCGAGGTTGCCCAGCGTGTCGGCCAGTTTCTCCGCGCGCGCCGGATCATCGGAGGCCTCCACCGCGTGGATGTAGTAATGGATCGCGCCGATGTGCTGCGGATTGCGCTTGAGCACCGTTTCGATCGCGCCCACGATCTTCGGCGTGTCCGCGTTCGGCTTGCCCGCGGGCGACCAGTAATTCCACGGCGTGAGGTCCATCAACGCTTCGGCGTACATCGCCTGCGCGTCGTCGTCTTCCGGGAATTGCGCAACGACTTTGGCCATCGCGTCGGCGTACGCCTTGTCGAGCGCCGCGCGATCGGCCGGCGCCGGATCGGCGTAACGCGCGACCAGCGCATCGATCAGCGCGCGATCCACCGGCTTCGCATTGCCCGCGAGCGACTGCGCCTTCTTCGCCAGGGCCGTCGCCTTCGCTGCATTGGCCGGATCCATCGGCAGGTTGATGTTCGGGCCCAGCACCAGCGCCTGGCCCCACACGCAGATCGCGCACGCCGGATCCAGGCGCGCCGCTTCGGCGAACGCATTGCCCGCGGTCTCGTGGTTGAACCCGTAGGTCAGCCGCAGGCCCTGGTCGAAGTACCGCTGTGCGCCGGGGACGCTGCTGCCGATGTCGCGGTGGAGCGCGCCGAAGGTTTCGAACAGCGGCGGCGCGGGAATCTCTGCCGTGGCGCGCGGGGCGGGCGCTTCGCAGGCGGCAAGCAGGACGGTGGCGGCGGCGAGCAGGGCAGGCGACAGGCGCATCGTTGAACTCCGGCGGGGATCACGGGAACCCACAGGAGAACGGGTCTCGACGCCATCCCCGGCCGCAGTCGTTTAGCCTTCCCCATCCCCGTCCCGGAACCTGCCCTCGATGAAATCCCGCGCCGCCGTCGCCTTCGCCCCCGGCAAGCCCTTGCAGGTCGTCGAAATCGACGTCGCACCGCCGCGCGCGGGCGAAGTGCTCGTGCGCATCACGCATACCGGCGTGTGCCACACCGATGCGTTCACGCTGAGCGGCGACGATCCCGAAGGCCTGTTCCCCGCGGTGCTCGGCCATGAAGGCGGCGGCATCGTCGTGGAAGTGGGCGAAGGCGTGACCAGCGTGGCGCCCGGCGACCACGTCATCCCGCTGTACACGGCGGAATGCCGGAAGTGCAAATTCTGTTTGTCCGGCAAGACCAACCTCTGCCAGGCCGTGCGCGCCACGCAAGGCAAGGGCGTGATGCCCGACGGCACGTCGCGTTTCAGCTACGAAGGCAAGCCGATCCACCACTACATGGGCACGAGCACCTTCAGCGAATACACCGTGGTCGCCGAAGTGTCGCTGGCGAAGATCGATCCCGCCGCGCCGCTGGAGCAGGTGTGCCTGCTCGGCTGCGGCGTCACCACGGGCCTCGGCGCCGTGCACAACACCGCGAAGGTGCAGCGCGGCGACAACGTCGCGGTGTTCGGCCTCGGCGGCATCGGCCTGGCGGTGATCCAGGGCGCGCGCCAGGCGGGCGCGGCGCGGATCATCGGCATCGACACCAATCCGTCGAAGTTCGCGCTCGCGCAATCGATGGGCGCCACCGATTGCATCAACCCGAAGGACTTCGATCGCCCGATCCAGGACGTGATCGTGGAGATGACCGACGGCGGCGTGGAGTTCAGCTTCGAATGCATCGGCAACGTCGATGTCATGCGCAGCGCGCTGGAGTGCTGCCACAAGGGCTGGGGCGAAAGCATCATCATCGGCGTGGCGGGCGCGGGGCAGGAAATCCGCACGCGGCCATTCCAGCTGGTCACCGGGCGCGTGTGGCGCGGCTCGGCGTTCGGCGGCGTCAAGGGCCGCACGCAATTGCCCGGCATGGTGCAACAGGCGATGCGCGGCGAGATCCAGCTCGATCCCTTCATCACGCACGTGTTGCCGCTGGAGCGCATCAACGAAGCGTTCGATTTGATGCACGAAGGCAAGTCCATCCGCACAGTGATCGAATTCTGATGCGGCGCCTGGAATCGCACGCGTGCTTCGGCGGCACGCAGGAAGTGTGGGCGCACGATGCGACGTCGACGGCGTGCGAGATGCGCTTCGGCGTGTACTTGCCGCCGCAGGTGCAGGCCGGTCCGTGCCCCGTGCTGTATTTCCTCTCGGGCCTGACGTGCACCGAGCAGAACTTCATCCAGAAGTCCGGCGTGCAGCGTTACGCAGCGGAGCACGGCCTCGTGATCGTCTCGCCGGACACCAGCCCGCGCGGCGACGGCGTGCCCGATGCCGAAGGCGATGACATCGGCCTGAGCGCAAGCTTCTACGTTGATGCCACGCAGGCGCCGTGGTCCGCGCAATACCGCATGCACGCGTACGTGGTGCAGGAACTGCCCGCGCTGGTCGAACAGCACTTCCCCGTCACCGATGCGCGCAGCATCGCGGGCCATTCGATGGGCGGCCACGGCGCGTTGATCTGCGCGCTGCGTCATCCCGGCCGCTATCGCAGCGTCTCCGCGCTCGCGCCGATCTGTTCGGCGTCGCGCGGCTGGGGGCGCAAGGCGTTCCCCGCGTATCTCGGCGACGACCCGGACGCGTGGCGCGAATGGGATGCCTGCGATCTGTTGCGCGGATCGCACGACCGGCTCTCGCTGCTCGTCGACCAGGGCGACGCCGATCCATTCCTCGCCGAACGCCTGCAACCGGACCTGTTGCAGAAAGCCTGCACCGCCGGCGGCCACACGCTCGACCTGCACCTGCGCCCCGGTTACGACCACGGGTTCTACTTCGTCGCCTCCTTCATCGGCGACCACGTCGCGTATCACGCGAGTGCGTTGAAGGCGTAAGCGCACCGTCGCTTCGCATCACGATCCTCACCAACCTCACGTGAGGTTGGCCCGGAACGTGCATTGGTCCGCACAGCGGCAGGAAGCTCATCCGGAGCATGCGGGGCCTTGTCCGCGAAAAGGTCCCCCCGCCGATGCGACATCCGTTCCGCTTCATCGCGCCGCTGCTCCTGCTGGCCGGCGCGCACACCGCGCACGCCGCCAACACCACGACCACCGGCGAACAGTCCACCGTCGTCCTGCTGGTGAACTACAGCGACAGCCCCACGCAGCCCTATACGAAGACCACCGCGCATTCGCTGGTCTTCGGCCAGGCGAGCGACTTCTACTGGGAAGCCTCGTACCACCGCATGTTCCTGTCCGGCGACACGTTCGGCTGGTTCACCGTGCCCGTGTCGAAGGCCTCGTGCGACACCGCGCTGGTCGCGCAGGAAGCCGACAAGGCCGCGGCCGCCGCGGGCATCGACCTGTCGAAGTACGCGCATCGCGTGTACCTCGCGCCGAAGAACGCGTGCACCGGCACGGGCTACAACGCCGGCATGGCGTTGCCCACGCGCACGTGGATCTTCGCCGACGCGATGACCGCACGCCTGGTCGCGCACGAGATGGGCCACAACTTCGGCCTGTCGCATTCGCAGGCGCTGGAATGCGGCAACGTGGCGTACGGCGACACCTGCACGATCAAGAGCTACGGCGACGCCGCCGACACGATGGGCAGCGGTAGCACGCCGCACTTCAACGCATTGCAGAAGTTGCAGCTCGGCTGGCTGGGCGCGACGGGCGCGCCGCCGGTGACCACCGTCGCCGCGTCGGGCCGCTATCGCATCGAACGCCTCGAAGACGGCACGGGCACGAAGGCCTTGAAGGTCGCGCGCGGCCTCGATGCGCTCACCGGCGAGATGACGTACTACACGCTGGAATACCGCCAGCCCGTCGGCTTCGACGCGGTGCTCGGCACCACCGGCAACCTCACGAAGGGCGTGCTGCTGCACCTGGGCGGCGTGAACCAGTACAGCGTGCTGCTCGACGCCACGCCCGGCAGCGCGGCCGCGCAGTTCGACGACATCAACGACAGCGCGCTCGCCGTGGGCCGCACGTATCGCGACGACGCGAAGGGCATCGCCTTCACCGTCGTTGCCGCCGACACGACTGGTGCGACGATCGACGTCACCGTGCCCGCCGCGGCGCCGCCGCCGACGCAACCGCCGCCGACCGACACCACGGGCGGCACCACCGGTGGCAGCACCAAGCCGCCGAAGGGTCGCAAGTAACACGCAACGAAAAGGGCGACGGTGTTGCCACCGTCGCCCAGGTGCGCTGCATGCGGGGAGCGTGCAGCGGAGGGTTGACCGCTCAGTGCGCGTGCGGCGGGCACAGTTCGCAGGTGGCCGTCACCGGGCCTGCGTTGGCCGTCGCGTTGTCGATCTTGCCGTGGCCCGTTGCACTGACCGTGTCGGAGTACGTCGCCGTACTCGGATCGATCGGATCGCCGACGGCGCCATCCGGGGCACTCGGCGTGTAGCAACGACTGACGACGTAGCTGTCGGTGGCACTGTTCAACGGCCCCAGCGTGATGCCGCCGGCCGGGACGAGGTTGCCCAGGTCGCTGTCGCTGAAGGTATCGACGACCATCGACTGGTTGCTGCTCGTGTTCGACAGCTGGATGTCCACGCACACCTGCGGGATGTAATTCGGCGGCTTCAGGAAGACACCGAGCTCCAGCGGGTTTTCACTGTCGGGCACGCCGTAGTACGGGTTCGGTCCCATCGGGTGTCCGACCGCCTGGCCATCGTCGCCCTGGCACCACTTCTTGAGGGCAAGGCCCGAGTCGAGCGCGAGTTCGCACACGCCGGCTTCCACCGTGGTCTCGAGATCCGTGTCGGTGATGTCCTGCGGAGCGCCCACTGCGGCGCGCGCCTTCACGTCGACGGAGTTGCGGAACGGGTTCTCACCGCTGACGCATTCCAGTTCGACCGAGATCTCGCCGCCGAGCACATCGGCCACCTCGACCGAGTCGCCCGCGGAATCGAACTTGAACCCGACGGCAGACCCGTTCAACGTGGCGCCTCCCGGCACCGCGGGGTTGACCGCCAGCGACTTGATCTCGCACGTGTTGCCGGACACCGCCAGCGGATCGGCGATTTCAACATCGCGCAGCGAGCCGCCGAAGCCATCATTGGTGATGGTGACGGTGTGCGTGGTGGTGAACTTCGCGGTCGCGGGATCGACCGTCTGCGAATCGGCAACGCAGATCTTCTCCACGTTGATCGAGCACAGGTCGAACGCACCCAGCGCGAAATCCTTCAGCGAGGCCGTCTCGGAGTGCGACGAGCGCGTCTCGGCCATGAAGTCCGAGAAGCACACGTTGCCCACCAATGACGTCACGTCGAATCCGCCTTCCATGAAGACGCGCGGCGGGAAGGTGTTCGGGCCCACGCTGTCGGAGCCCTTCGGCGTATACGCCCACGGCGAGGAGCGCTGCACGATGTTGGTCGTGATGCACGCCGAATCCGCCGGGATGTTCTGCGCACCGTTGGACGCGGTGCAGATCGTATCGGCCGGGTTGTTGGACGTGCCGATCGCGAGGCGTTGCAGCTTGCCGCCGCCGGCGTTGCCACCGGTGCCGACCCACTTGAACACTTCGATCTCGTTGCTGCCCGCGCCGCGGTAGTCGATCTGGATCAGCACGTCGCCCACCGCATGCGTGCCGGTGAACTTGCCGTTGCCGCCCAGGCCGACGTCGTTGCGGAAAAACCAGAATCCCATCGCCGCATCGCCATCGTCGGCGAAACGGTCCGCGCCGAAATACACCACGAGGTGTTCGTGCGGCACGTTGGGATGGCCCGGGATGTCGTTCGCCGGGAAGCCGGCCACGTGGTACGCCTTCGCGTACGCGTTGGTGATGTCGTCCTTCGGCGGGCTCAATCCCTTTGTGCCCCAGTTCCACGTGTTGACCTGGTCGATGTCCTTGTTGCTCGAGGTGAACGCCGTGACGTCGGGGTCCTGCGAATCGACCACGAACGTGTCGCCCGCGGCCACGGTGGGCAGCAGGCGCGGCGTGGCATAGGGCGGACTGCCCAGTGCAAACACGCTGTCCCAGTCGTCGAGCAATGCGCTGGTGTCCGTGGGATCGCCGTCCAGCGCGAACGGCGTGTTGGCATCGTCATGGATGGCTTGTGCCGGTTGCGGCGCGAAGAGCGCCGCCGCGGCAATCACGGCGCCGATCGAACAGGCCAGCGTCGCGGTCATCCAGGCCGGACGAATCCAGCCGGAGTGCTTGTGGGTCGCCATGTCCGTAGTCCTTGAGCAAGGTGTGGGGATGCGGCAACGGTCCCCGACCCCCCGGCCGTTGCAGCCGCGGCAGCATCTGCTTGCACTGGACAGTGCGGAATCGCGCAACCGGGTGATGCCGGAGGTGTCCGGACGATCGGTGCGGAGGCGTTGCTTTCAGCGAGGCTCGCGTGCGTCGCGTTCGTGGAAGTCGACGTAGGCGAACCGTTCGTCGCGCAGCACCGCTTCCCCGCGTTCGATCGTGAGGGGCCGCGCGAACATCGGGCCGGCATGCACGAGCGTGTGGAATTCGCCGCGCTCGCCGCAGGGATCGCAGCTGGCCGGCAGATCGCGCAACAGCGCCGCGTCGAAGGCGCGTCCGCTGAAGGATGCATCCAGTTGTTGCGTGTCCACGCAACACAGCACGGCCTGCAATCCGCCATCGAGCATCTGCTGCGCCAACGTGGCGGTGTCTCCCCCGAACAGGGGAAACACGGGTTTCCAGCCCAATTTCGCGCACAGCGCCTCACGCCACGCCTTCACGTCTTCGAGGAACAGATCGCCGAATGCGATGTCGGTGATGCCGGGCCAGCGCAGGCGCGCGTCGTCCAGCGCCGCCGCGAATGCGGCCTCGTACGTCGCGTTGTCGCATTGCGGCGGGATCGTGGCCTCGATCACCGGCAGGCCCGCGGCGTCGGCCTGCGCGTGCAGCAACGCGCGCCGGATGCCGTGCATCGCGACGCGCTCGTAGCCGGAGGTGACCGTGGTGACGAGGCCGACGACCTCGCGCGCGGGATCGTTGCGCAAGGTGGCGAGGGTCCATGCAGCATCCTTGCCACCGCTCCAGGACAGCAGGGTCGGCGTTTTCATGCATGCATTGTGCCGTCGCCGGCAAAAAAGGGGCGGCGGTCGTGGACCGTCGCCCAGGTGCGTTGCATGAAGGGGGGACACGCAACGGGAGAGTCCGCCGTTCCGGCGGTGGACCGAGCATCCGCGCAACCACGCCACGGCGGAATCGCGCGTCCGGGGGACGGGGCGTTTGTCCGCTTTCCGGGGCCCAGCGCGTTGGCCCGGGACGTCGGCGATCAGGGACGCCGCCCATCTTCCGAATGGAGCCCATTCTCGATGGCTGCGATGCCCGTGCTCGTGATCGGTCTGGACGCCGCCTGGCGCCAGCGCATGCAACGCTTGCTCGCGATGCGGAACGAACTGGATTGGCTGGGCGCCTACGCGCCCGCCGAACCGCGCGCGACACGTCGCGAGCAGGCCGCGTTGCTGTTGCTCGATGGCGACGATCCGCAGGTGGATCGGGCGCGCCGCAAGCCGCAACTGCCCGCGCCGCGGCGCCTGTACTTCTATCGCAGCCCCAACATCGCGGCCTTGCACCACTGCATCGAGACGCAGGCGCACGCGTGCCTGGACAAGCACGATTCGCCCGACACGGTGCTGCGTGCGATCCAGGCCGCGGAGTCGGGTTTGTTCGTGGTCGCGCCCGCGTTGTTGCTGGAAGCGCTGCACGACGGCACCGACGTGCCGGCGCCGGCCGCGCTGCCGGAGCCGCCGCTGCACGGATCAGCGGGATCGTTGCCCGGCGACTGGTCCACGCTGACGGTGCGCCAGCGCGAGATCGTGGGCTGGGCCGCGCGCGGCATGAGCAACAAGCAGATCGCGCGGCAACTCGGCATCAGCCCGGAAACGGTGAAGACGCACCTGCACCACGTGTTCGAACGCGAAGGGGTGCATGGGCGGATGGCGTTGCTCGCCGCGCACCTGGGCGACGAGAAGCATTGAGCGCGGGCTCAGCCCGCCGTCACGTCCCGCAACTCCCACCCATTGCCTGCCAGCAACCGCAACCGGTGCTTCAGGATGTTGCCCGACAACGTCGTCGTGGCCACCAGGTCGATGCCCATATTGCGCTGGCCGGCCGTCACGGTGGCCTGCGGGTCGGTCTCGGCCATCGCGTCGTCGAGGTCCTCCGGGTCTTCCTGCGTCGCGCGCCAGCGTTCGAACAGGCTGCGCGTGCGCAAGGCGTCCTGCAGCTGCGCGGCGAATTCGTCCGGCCCGTGCGCGGTGAATCCGAGTTCGCCGCCCCGGGCGGCCTGCGGATCGGGAAGGCTCAGGTAGTAACGCGTCGCCATGGGCGAGGACTCCAGGTGAATGCGGTGCACATCCTCGCCCGGCGCGTGCAAGCGCCGTGTCAACGCGGCGTCAGCCGGCGAAGGAATGCGGCTCGGAGGCGAAGCCCACCACCAGCGCGCCCTTGCCCACGTTGACCATGCCCGTGAGGCTCATGACGCTTTCGAACAGTTCGACGTTGTAGCTCTGGCAGGTCACGCGCAGGTCGTCGTAGCCGGGCAGGGCGCGCATTTCGTCCAGGTCGCCGCCGTAGCTCAGGCAAACGGTGGGCGTCATCAGGCCCTTGCGCACGCGATCGGCGGTGTGGGCGAACAGGCGCTGCGCCCCGTTCTCGAAGCCCTTGACCTTGCCGATCGGCGCCGTCTCGCCGCGATAGCCGCGCAGCACGGGCTTGATGTCGAGCGCCGTGCCGAGCACCGCGCTGACGATCGACACGCTGCGGTCGCCCTTGGTGCGGGCGCGCGCGCGGAGGTAATGCAGGTCGCGCGGGATCATGTAGCCGTAGGTGTGCAGCGCGAGGTTTTCCAGGCGCGCGCGGATCTTCGGCGCGCCTTCGCCCGCTTCGATCAGGCGCACCGCTTCCACCGCGGTGATGCCCTGCGCGGCGAACAACGTCTGCGTATCGATCACGCGCAGCGCGAACGGCGTGTCGTGGCCGGCCGCGGCGCGGATGGGGCGGTATTCGTTGAGGATCGCGTAGCTGGCCTGCAGCGCGTTGTCGTAGATCGGGCTGCGCGTGCGCGTGATCGTCATGCAGAACACGTAGTCGTAGTCGATCACCAGCTTGCGCAGGAACAACTCGGTGATCTGCTCGACGGTGAAGGGCATGGTCTCCGCTTCGGCGCCGCGCTCGGTGACGTGCGAATGCAGGAAGTCGAGCGTGACCTTGTCGTCGCGCTGGTCCTCGCGAACCTCGTCGCCGATGCGCACCGAGATGGGCAGGATCGTGAACCCGTTGCGGCGCAGGTAGTCGCCGGGCAGGTCGCAGGCCGAATCCACCACCAGTCCGATACGCATGCTCACCCCGTGTCCGTGATCGTCGTCGCGGAGATCCGCGCGGAACGCGACCCTACCGCAACTTCAGGGCCGGCGTGAAATGCCGACCGGCAGGGCGGAGACGCGCTGCATTTCCGGGTCGTCGAGCACGCCGGCATCTTGCAGTGCAGCAAGCGCGAACGGGTGCGCGTCGTTGCCCCAGAACAACTGCCCGCCCACCTGCAAGGTCGGCACGCCGAACACGCCGGCGGCCACCGCGGCCTCGGTGTTTGCGCGCAGGGCTTCCTTGACCGGCGCACTGCCCAGCGCGTCGGCGTCCACGCCCAGGCGTGCGAGCAAGGGCGCGATCGCCTCGGGGGAATCCACCGCGCGGCCGTCGCGCCAGATCCAGTCGAAGATCGCGTCGACCGCTTCGAACGTGCTGCCCGCTGCGATGCACGCGCGCAACGCACCGAGCGGGTTGAACGGATGCCGCGGCGGGAACACCAGCGGCACCCCTTCCTGGCGCGCCTGCCACAGCACGTGCCGGTAGGTGAACTCGCGCTTGCCCGGGATCTCCGCCGGGCCCTTCTGCCCGTGCGCGTCCAGGATCACGCCGAACAGCACGGGCACCGGTTCGATCGCGTGCGTCGCGCGCAGCGCCTTGACCTTCTGCCAGTGCAGGTACGAGAACGGCGACAGGAAATCGAAGTACCAGCGCAGCGGCGTGCGCGCGTCCATCAGGCGAACAGCCCCAGGATCACGCCGTAGAGCGCGAACTGCAGCAGGTGGTAGCCCGAATCGATCAGCCACAGCTTCAGGCTGCGCCCGGCGAAGGAATAGTTGATGCCGAAACTCATCGCCACCCAGAAGAAGCCGATCATCAGGCCCGCGTGCACGGCGTTGACGGGTTCCGGATCGGGGCCGACGTAGAACGCGAACCCGGTCGCGGCGACCAGCGAGGCAAGGAAGGCGATGCCGAACACGCTCGCCGGATGGCGCTTGCGCGGCGCCGTCGGATCCACGCCGGCTTCGCGGCACCAGGCGTTCTTGAACAACGGGCCGTACCACAGGCCACCGAGCACGAACGCGGACACGGCCGCGGCGAAGATCGCAAGCCAGTTCAATGCAGCCATGTTCCCTCCCCGGGAAAGCGAACGGCCCGCGATGTGCGGGCCGTCCGATGCTACTCCGCGATGGCGGGCGCGGTCACTGCGCGCCGACGGGATACGAACGCGGCAGGCCGTTGTCCGGATGCAGGTAGCGATCGCGCAGGTCGGTCTGGCGCGAACGCATGGGGATCATCGCGCCGCCCAGCCACACCTGTTCGGCCACCGTGCTGACCTCCAGCGGATCGCCGCTCCACAACACGAGGTCCGCCCGCTTGCCGACCGCGATGGTGCCGAAGTCGTTGGCGACGCCGAAGGTCTCCGCCGGCACGCGCGTCAGCGCCGCCAGCCCGTCTTCCCACGGCAAGCCGTTGGCGACCGCGATGCCGGCCATCTGCCGCACCTTGCGCGCGTGGTGCGAGCCCGCGCTCTGGATCGCGACGTCCACGCCGGCCGCACGCAGGCGCGCGGCGTTCTCGAGCGTCGAACCGATCTGGTCGAAGTCGGCCGGGAGGTCCGCGAGGCTGTCGAGGAACACCGGCACCTTCGCCGCCGCCAGTTCGTCCGCCACCTTCCACGCTTCCGCACCACCCGACACCGCGATGCGCACGTTGTTGCGCTTCGCCCACTTCAGCAGCTGGTGGATGTCGGACGCGCGATGCACGCCGACCACCATCAAGCCGCGGCGATCGAGGAACTTCGCCAGCGCGGTGCGACCCATCGGCGTGAGCAGCGCGAACTTCGAATCCGACGCCATGCGCCCGCGCGCCTCGGACACCAGCTGGTCGAGGATCATCCACTGCGCCGCGCGCGACTTGCCGGTCAGGCCCGCCGCACCGGAACCGAGCGAGACGAACAACACGCGCGGGCCGACGGGATCGATGCTGCCGTCCAGTCGCACCACGCCGCCCTGGCCGCCGATGATCGAACCGCCGCTGCCCGAGTTGGCGGCCAGCGTGGTCCAGCCGATGCCTTCGACGCGCGCGACCGGGATCAGCACCGACGCGGGGTTGTAGGCCAGCGTCACATCGAACTCCGGGCGCACCGCCATGTCGTGCGCGCCTTCGCCCAGCGATTGCTGGCTGTCGACGGTCGACTCTTCGCCCGAGACTTCTTCCAGCCCGATGTCGGTGATGCCGCCGAACAACGCCGGCGTGAGTTCGCGGCCATTCGCTTCGACGACGGTGGCGTTGCCCGCGGCGAGGTTTGACCCGACCGCACTGATGCGCCCGTTGCGCACGAGCACATCGGTGCCCTTCAACGTGCCCTTCGCGGTTGCGGTGTGCACGGTGGCGTTGCGGATCAGCAGGTCCTGCGCGAGGGCGTGGCCCGACAACGCCAGCGCGCAGGCGACGACGAGTCCCTTGAGGATCGAACGGCTCATCGCACACCTCCGCGCACCTGGTCCTGCCCGAGCATGAAGTCCGACTTCGGCTGGCGCATCGGATCGTTGCGGTCGTACACGCGCGCACCGTCCACGTACACCTGCTCGGCCTTCGCGTACACGCTGAAGGGATTGCCGTTCCACACCACCACGTCGCCCATCTTGCCGGCCTCCAGCGTGCCGGTCTGGTCGAGGATGCCCATCGCCTTCGCGGGATTCTGCGAGAGCCACTGCATCGCATGCTCCGGCGTGATCACGATGCCGACCTGCGCGGCGTGCGCCATCACCTTCGCCGCTTCCTGGTTGAGGCGCTGGATGCCTTCCTCCGAATCCGAATGCACGATCGCGCAGCCGCCCGGCGCGCGGTCCACCAGCGCGATGTTTTCCTGGATGCCGTCGAAGGCTTCCATCTTGAAGCCCCACCAGTCGGCCCACATCGCGCCGCACGTGCCGGCCGCGCCGAGCTTGTCGGCGATCTTGTAGGCCTCCACCGCGTGGTGGAACGCGCTGATGTGGAAGCCGAATTCCTTCGCCAGATCCAGCATCGTGGCCATCTCGTCCGCGCGGTAGCAGTGGATGTGCACGCGGATGTCGCCGTTGATCGCGCCGGCGAGGGTGTCGTTCTTGAGATCGCGCTTCTCGTCGTCGTCCTTCTTGCCGTCCTTGCCGTCCTTCGGCTTGTGCTTCTTCATGTATTCGGCGGCTTCGATGAACGCGGCGCGGTAACCGGCGACGTTCGCCATGCGCGTCGCGGGCCCGCCTTTCTGGCCGTACACGCGCTTGGGGTTTTCGCCGCAGGCCATCTTCAGGCCCCACGGCGCGCCCGGGAATTTCATGCCCTGGTAGGTGGTGGACGGCACGTTCTTCAGCGTGACGCCGCGGCCACCGATGAGGTTGGCCGAGCCCGGCAGGATCTGCAGGCTGGTGATGCCGCCCGCGCGCGCGGTGTCGAAGCCCGGGTCCTGCGGCCAGATCGAATGCTCGGCCCACACGTTGGGCGTGACCGGGCCGGTGGCTTCGTTGCCGTCGCTGGTCGCGTTGACGCCGGGGCTGGCATACACGCCCAGGTGCGAGTGGATGTCGATGATGCCGGGCGTGACCCACTTGCCCTTGCCATCCACGTGCGTCGCGCCGGCGGGCGCCTGCAGGCCGGTGCCCACCGCGACGATGCGCCCGTCCTGCATCAGCACGTCGGCATTCTCGATGCGCGTGCCGGTGCCGGTGAGCACGGTGGCGCCGGTGATCAGCACGGGCGGCGAGGCCACGCGCTGGTAGGTGCTGGGATAGGGATCGTCGAGCCAGCTCGGCTTGGTCGACGCGGACGCGGACGGACCCGCCTCCTTCACGTTGCCCGGCGCGGCGCAGCCGGCGAGCAGTACGGCGGCCGCAATGACTGCGGTCAGTGGCTTGGTCATGGTGGCTCCCCGGTGGACCGTCGAACGCTAGCCCCGGTGACCCGGGTTGTCCAACCTGCCATTGGTCATCCGGTGCGGTCGCATGCGGTGGCAGAATGCGGCGCATGAAGGAAAAGACCCAGATCGTCGACAACTGGCTGCCGCGCTACACGGGCGTGCCGCTGGACGGCTTCGGCGACCACGTGCTGCTCACCAACTTCGGTGGCTACCTCGGCCATTTCGCGCGCCTGACGGGTGCGCAGATCGTCGGCCTGGACCGCCCGATGCCCAGCGCCACGGCCGACGGCATCACGATGATCAACTTCGGCATGGGCAGCCCCAACGCCGCGACGATGATGGACCTGCTGTCGGCGATCATGCCGAAGTCGGTGCTCTTCCTCGGCAAGTGCGGCGGGCTCAAGCGCAAGAACCAGCTCGGCGATCTCGTGTTGCCGATCGCGGCGATCCGCGGCGAGGGTACGTCCAACGATTACCTGCTGCCCGAAGTCCCGGCGTTGCCCGCGTTCGCCCTGCAGCGCGCGGTGTCCACGATGATCCGCGACCTCGGCCACGACTACTGGACCGGCACGGTCTACACCACCAACCGCCGCGTCTGGGAGCACGACGAAGCCTTCAAGGAACGCCTGCGCGCGATGCGCTGCATGGCGATCGACATGGAAACCGCCACGGTGTTCGCCGCCGGCTTCGCCAACCGCATTCCCGTGGGCGCGTTGCTGCTGGTGAGCGACCAGCCGATGATCCCGGAAGGCGTGAAGACCGAAGCGTCGGATGCGAAGGTGAGCGGCGAGTTCGTCGAACGCCACATCCAGATCGGCATCGAAGCGTTGCGCCTCATCCGCCGCCACGGCAAGTCCGTGCGCCACCTCCGCTTCGACGAGTAGACACGCCCATGCTTGGTGCACACGACATCGTCGACTTCTGGCGCGATGCCGGCCCGAAGAAATGGTTCGGCGGCGGCGCCGCGTTCGACCGCGAGTGCGAAGCGAAGATGTACGACGCGCATTTCGCCGCCGCGTTGCGCGCGCTGGATTCGTGGATGGACAACGCCGAAGGCGCGCTCGCGCTGCAGATCCTGCTCGACCAGGTGCCGCGCAACATCTTCCGCGGCACCGCGCATTGCTATGCCACCGATCCGCTGGCGCGCGACTTCGCGCGCCAGGCGATCCACGCCGGCTACGACATGCAGACGGACGCCGACATGCGCCTGTTCTTCTACCTGCCGTTCGAACACAGCGAAGACCTGGACGACCAGGAGTACTCGCTGCAGCTGCACGGCGCGCTGCCCGCCCCCAATGGCGACATGTGGGCGAAGAAGCATTACGAAGTGATCCGCCGCTTCGGGCGCTTCCCGCACCGGAACCATGCGCTGGGGCGGTCGAGCACGGCGGCGGAGCTGAAGTACCTGGACGACGGCGGCGGTTTCTGACCTTTCCTGGAAAACACCATGCTCACCACGCTCCTGTTCCTCGCCGCCACGGCCACCACCGTCCCCGTTCCCGCCGCACCGCAAGCCGACTACGCCACCGCCAAGGCGATGGCCGACCAGGACGAAGCCTCCCTCCCGAAGCTCGGCCTGGACACGCTGCGCACCGCGCAATCGGGCGTGCTCGAACGCGCCACGCAGGCCTGCAAGACCGACGAACCGATCAAGGGTTTCACCGTCGTCGTCGAACTCGACGCCAAGGGCAAGCCCGTCAACCATTGGCGCGACGCGGACACCAAGCTCGCGCAATGCATGGAAGACAAGCTGTCGCGCCAGGTGTTCTACGTCCCGCCGCGCGCGCCCTTCCACGTGTCCTTCGAAGTCACGTTCACGAAGTGAAGCTGCGCATCCGGCCCGCCCTGGTGCTGGGCCTCGGGCTCATCGCGGTGGCGAAAGGGTTGTCGGTCGCGTTCGATGCGCCGTGGGTGTACTGGGTGGGCGCGTTCAAGGGTGTCGTGATCTGCCTCGTCGATCTCGTGCGTGCATCGGATCGACAACTCAGGAAGTAGCGTGCCGCCGCAGGCGAGTGCGGCGGCACGATGCCATCAGGTTCCGGCGACGGCGGCAGGCACCGCGACAGCCTTCTTGCCCTTCCTGCCCTTCGCGTATTCCTCGGGCGTCTGGCCGCCTTCGGGCACCGCCGGGAAGCTGGGTGCGATGCATCCCGGCGCATCCGCCACGAGCGTCAGCATCAGCGGATTCGGACGCAGGTCCTTGGTGGCGCCGGTGGCGGCATCGACGCCGGCGCCGATCAGGCCGCCGATGAGCACGTTGCCGGCCAGGGCCGTGCCACCGGCGCCCGACATCTGGCTCTGCACGGTGGTGTTCACCGCGGAGAAGCCTGCCTTGCACACTTCCACCGACACCGGATGCTTGCGCTTGAGCTTCAGCGTGCACGGCGTCGTGCAGCGTTCGCCATTGGACATCGACACCGTCGCGCCCAGCGGCACGCTGTCGACGGTGAAGGCTTGCGTGGATCCGCGCGTGACCGTCGCGCAACCGGTCAGGCCAAACGCCGCGCACAGGACAACTGCCAGCATCAGCCGGCTGAAAATCTTCATTCAACTCCCCCCTTGGGATCACGCCGGCTGAGGTTTCAGGCGGCGACCGGAATATAGATTGCGTGGGGGATCGGACGAACGCCGCGTGACCGGGAAAATTTCTCGGTGGCGTTTTTTTCACCAGCGCTGCAAGCGCGACGCGCCGGGATCAAGCCGGCCGACCGAAGCGCTTCGCCGACACGAGGGCGGCCTTGCTGCGTTCGGTTTCGCGATTCTTCGGCGGGCTGATGGTGGTGAGCGAATCGATGAGCGTGCGCGCGGCGTCGCTCACTTGTTGCACCGCCAGTTCGAACGCGGCCTCGTTGGCCTTCGACGGCGTGTTGAAGCCGCTCAACTTGCGGACGAACTGCAACGCCGACGCACGGATCTCATCGTGCGTGGCGGGCGGGTCGAAGTTGTAGAGGGTCTTGATGTTCCGGCACATGGGGCCTCCGAAGCGATCAGTACCGCGCGATGGCGCTGTCCACGTTGGCCCACGCGTCGATGCCGCCGGTGACGTTGTAGACCTGCCGGAAACCGAGCTGGCGGAAATGTTCCGCGGCCTGCGTGCTGCGGCCGCCGTGGTGGCACAGGAACGCGAGCGCGGTGTCCTTCGGCAACGCTTCGATCGCTTCCAGGCCGTTGTCGAACGTCAGCACCTGCTGCGGCACGGAGGCAATCGCGCGTTCTTCGGCGGGACGCACGTCCACCAGCTTCAACGTGCCGGCCTTCAGGCGTTCGATCGCTTCCGCCGGCGTCATGCCCTTCACCGGTTGCGGTGCATTCGGATTCTCGATGACCAGGCCGCGGCCGCGCGTGTCGTCGGCCCAGTCGATGCGCAGGCCTTCGGCGCGACGCGCGCCGGCGAGGTCGAACTGCACGCGGATGCCTTCCGCTTCCGCCGTCACGGCATTCGCATCCGGCTGCGCGAGGTGCAGGCGCGTGCGGAACTGCGGATCGATGTCGACGCGCACGACGACGTCGCCGCCCGCATCGGTCACGGCCTTGCGCAGCATCTGCACGGCGGCCGGGGTGATTTCGATGGCCGGCGGCGTGCGGTCCGGCGGCGGCAGGCCGAGCGCGCCGTGCAGTTCGCCGGAGTTCGCCATCTGCTCGATGATGTCGCTGCCGCCAACCAGTTCGCCGCCGATGTACAGCTGGGGGATCGTCGGCCAGTCGCCGTAGGCCTTGATGCCTTCGCGGATTTCCGGATCGGCCAGCACGTCGACGTGCGCGTAGTGCACGCCGAGCGAATTCAGCGCGCCCGCGGCCTTCGCGGAGAAGCCGCATTGCGGCGCGCCCGGGTGGCCCTTCATGAACAGGACGACGCGGTTGTCCGACAACAGGGTGTCGATGCGGGTGCGGAGGGTGGGGTCGAGGGACATGGCAGGTGGCCGGGGGAGGCGGGGAGGGCGCAATTCTAGTCCTGTCGTCGGGGCGGGACAGGGGACCAGGGACCGGGGACCAGGGAAGAGCCTGAAGCGTTTGCTTTCCCCTGGTCTCTGGTCCCCGGTCCCCGGTCCCGCAAAAATGCAACGAATGAAGGATCATCGCCGCATGCATCCCGAAGCGATCCACCGCGTCCCGCGCCACCCCAACGCCTGGATCGGGTTCTTCCTGCTCTCGCAGGCGCTGGTGGTCGCGCTCTGGGTGCGGTTCGGCTGGCAGGTCGGCCTGCCCGCGATTTTCCTGTCGCACGCGCCCTTCTGGTGGGCCACCCTTGTGCCGGACTCCGCGCTGTTCAGCCCCGTGCTGCGGCGCCTGCCGGTCGAGGCGCAGGTCGCCTGGCTCACGATCGACGACGGCCCGTCCGACGACACGCGGGCGATCCTCGACCTGCTCGACGCGCACGACGCGAAGGCCACCTTCTTCCTGGTCGGCGACCGCGCCCGCGCGCGGCCCGAGCTGGTGCACGAGATCGCGCGCCGCGGCCACGGCTTCGGCAACCACAGCGCCACGCATCCGCAGGCCTGGTTCTGGGCGCTGCCGCCGCACCGCATGCGCGACGAAATCGAACGCACGCAAGCCACGCTGCACGAACTCACCGGCATCGCGCCCACGTGGTTCCGCGCGGTGGTGGGGATGGCGAACCCGTTCGTCGCGCCGGTATTGAAGCGCCACCACCTCACGCGCGTGGCGTGGAGTGCGCGCGCGTTCGACGCGTTCGCGTCGGATCCGTCGGTGGTGGCGGCGCGCATCGAACGCCAGCTCTCGCCCGGCGCGATCATCCTGCTGCACGAAGGCGCGAAGCACGGCCGCAACGTGGAATCGCTCCGCGCCGTGCTCGAACGCCTGCAGGCGCGCGGCTATCGCACGGTGTTGCCCGGCTAGCGCGCGGCGACGATGCGCCAGTTGTTGAAGGGCGTGTTGCCGTAGAGCGGCGTGAACGTCGAACGCAGGCCCGCGGCTTCGAAACGCGCGCGCAACGCGTCCGCATCCGGATAGCGCTTCGGCCCGGTGTTCATCCACCCCATCACGCGCGAGAACGCATCGATGCGCCGCGTGGTGCGCGCGCGCGTGCTGCCGTCGTCCAGGCCCGTGCGGATCACGAGGATGCCGTCGTCGGCGATGCGCGCGATCGCGGCATCGAGGATCGCGTCCTGCGCCTCGGGCGGCACGAACTGCAACACGTCGAGCACCGTGACGCTGCCCGAATGCGCGGGCATGGCGTCCGCCAGGTCGATGACTTCGAACGCCACGTCGCGCAACCCCGCACGCGCCGCCGCCTGCCGCGCCTGCGCGATCTTCGGCGCGTCGTTGTCCACGCCGCGATACGCGACCTCGACGCCCGCCGCGCGCAACGCATGCGCCAGCAACCCGATGCCGCACCCGAGGTCCAGCACCGCCGCGCGCGACCCACGCAGCGCCTCCACGACGCCGGGATACAGCGGATCGCTGCGCAACTTCGCGCGGCTGTAGTAGTAGTGGTAGCGATTGCCGTACCAGCGCGGCGGCAGGAACGCCCGCGCGATGCGCAGTGCGTCGGCCGGCGGCAGGGTGGCGTCGGTCACTTCGCCATCAACGTGCGGGCGACCGGCAACGCGAGCTGCGTCCACGTGGTGTACATCGCGCCCGACGGATGCAGCCCGTCCTCCGCGACCTGGTCCGCCTCGCCGCCGCGCGTGCGGCTGGCCTGCGTGATGTCGACGAACGCCACGCCGCGCGCTTCGCACACCTCGCGCTTGGCCTGGTTGAACGCATCGATCTCCGCCGCGATGTTGCCGCGGTTGCCGGCTTCGTGGATGGCGAACGGCGTGACGCCCCAGTCCGGGATGCTCAACACCAGCACGCGATCGGCGCGGCCGCGCGCGAAGGCGATCGCGCGATCCAGCAATTCGCCGAACTCGCTGCGGAAGCCGACCACCGTGCGCCCGCGATACTGGTTGTTCACGCCGATCAGCAGCGAGACGAGGTCCCACTGGCCGAGCGGTTCGGCGGCGTCGATCGCGGACGCGAGTTCGTCCGTCGTCCAGCCGGTCGTCGCGATGATGCGCGGGTCCTTCAGCGCGATGCCTTCCGCGCGCAAGGTCGTCGCCAGTTGCACCGGCCAGCGTTCCGCGGCGGGCACGCCTTCGCCGATGGTGTAGCTGTCGCCGAGCGCGAGGTAACGCAAGCCCGGCGGAAGCGTCTTCGCGGGCGTCTTCTTGCTCATGCGACCGCGGTCTCGCGCGCGGAGGCCGCGTCGGCCCGCCGCGACAGGACGCGCTCGATGCGCGCGAACACTTCGCGCAACACCGGCGCCTCCGGCAGCAACGTCACGCGGAAATGATTGCGGAACGGCACGTTGAAGCTCGAGCCCGGCACGATCAGCACGTCTTCGTGTTCGAGCATCTCGAGGGCGAAAGCGTGATCGTCGAACCCGACCGCCGCATCGCCGACCACTGCCGGGAAGCCGTACAACGCGCCCTTCGGTTCGACGAGTTGCAGGTTCTCGCTCGCTTCGCATGCTTCGATCAGCGCACGCCGCGTTTCGTACAAGCGGCCGCCCGGCGCCGTGAGCGGCCGGATCGTGTCTTCGCCGTGCAGCGCCTGGTGGATCGCGAATTGCCCCGGCACGTTCGCGCACAGGCGCAACGCACCCAGCAAATCCATCGCGTGGTGGAAATCGCCGCTGGCCAGCGGATCGCCGCTCAGCACTGCCCAGCCCACGCGCCAGCCACACGCGCGATGCACCTTCGACAGGCCGCCGAACGACAGGCAGGGCAGGTCGCCGGCGATGGGCGCGAGCGGTTCGAAGCGCGCGTCGTCGTAGAGGATTTCATCGTAGATCTCGTCCGACATCAGCAGCAGGTGATGCTTGGCGGCGATGGCGACGATGCGTTCGAGCAATTCGCGCGGGTACGTCGCGCCCGTCGGGTTGTTCGGATTGATCAGCACGATCGCGCGCGTGCGCGGGGACACGAGCGAGGCGATCTCGTCCGGATCGGGCAGGAACCCGTTTTCCGGCAGGCAGCGGTAATACACCGGCCGCCCGTCGTTGAGGATGGTGGCCGCCGACCACAGCGGGTAGTCGGGCGAGGGCAGCAGCACTTCGTCGCCCGGGTTGAGCAGCGCGCGCAGGCTGAGGTCGATGAGTTCGCTCACGCCGTTGCCCACGAACACCCGTTCGGGCGACGCATTGGGCGTGCCGCGTTTCCGATGGAACTCGGCGATGGCCTCGCGCGCGGCGGGCAGGCCCTGCTGGTGCGTGTAGGGATCGGTGCTGGCGATGTGGTCGGCGATGGCGCGCTGCAGGTGTTCCGGCGCGCGGAAGCCGAAGGCGCCCGGGTTACCGATGTTCAACTTGATCAGCGACCGGCCCTGGCCTTCCAGTTCGCGGGCCCGGCGGGCGAGTTCGCCGCGGATCTCGTAGCGGACTTCGGACAGGCGTTCACGGGTCTTGAGGCTGGGGATCGACATCGGAAATCTTGCAAGCGACGGGGGCACGCAAGCCTACAAGAGAAAGGAGAGGGCTAGAATCGGTCGCAATGACGATCGCCCCTACCCAGTGACCCCCCTGCGCGCCATCGGCTGGCCTTTCGCCGGCGAGGTCGATGCACCCGCATGGCGGGAAACGATTTCATCCCATCCCGGCACCCGGCCCGGCCGCGTGATCGAACAGCACCGCTCCGGCTACATCGTGGCCGAGGGCCCGGGCGAAGGCTTCGCCGCCGAGTCCCCGCCCGAGTGGCAGCGCGCCTCCAGCTATCGCAAGGGCGGCATCGCGCCCGAAGACCGCGCGGCCGTGGGCGACTGGGTGCTGCTGGACGGGAAGAAGATCGTCGCACTGCTGCCGCGCTACTCGGCCATCAAGCGCGGTGCGGCGGGCGAGCACTACAAGCAGCAATTGATCGCGGCCAACATCGACACGGTGTTCGTGGTGTGCGGCCTGGACGCGGACTTCAATCCGCGCCGCATCGAACGCTACCTCGTGCTCGTCAGCGGCAGCGGCGTGGCGCCGGTGGTCGTGCTGACCAAGGCGGACAAGGCGCTCGAAGCCGATGCGAACGCGGTGGAAGCCGCGCGCTCCGCGCTCATCGACCTCGGCCAGGACGTCCCCGTGGTCGCGGTGAACGCGAAGGACCGCGACAGCGTCGCCGGCTTGCATGCGTGGTTGCAGGAAGGGCAGAGCGCCGTGCTCGTCGGTTCGTCCGGCGCCGGGAAGTCCACGCTCACCAACACGTTGCTCGGCATCGAGAAGATGAAGACCAACGAAGTGCGCGAAAGCGATTCGCGCGGCCGCCACACCACGACGCACCGGGCGCTGATCCCGCTGCCGACCGGCGCATGCCTCATCGATACGCCCGGCATGCGCGAACTCAAGCCCACGGGCGAAGAGGACGTGGCGGAGAATTTCAGCGACATCGAAGCGATCGCGGAGCAGTGCCGCTTCCGCGACTGCAAGCATGCGAAGGAACCCGGCTGCGCCGTGCGCGCCGCCATCGAAGCGGGCACGCTGGACGCGCATCGCTTCGCCAACTACATGAAGCTGCGCGATGAAGTCGCCGGCGCCGCCAACCAGCTCGCCACGCGGATGGCGCAGAAAGCCAACGATCGCGTGCAGGGCAAGGCGCTCTACAAGCGGATCGACGAGAAATACGGGAAGCACTGAAGGCCATGGTCGAACTCGCGGACGACATCCTCCATCACGCGGCCCTCGATGCCCGCATGGTGCGCGTGGCGCGCAGCATCAAGCTGCTCAACATGATCAGCTGGGCGGCGAGCGAGCAGCAGAACTTCCTCGCCGGCTACGCCAAGGGCGACTACACGCTGCCCAACCACCAGTACCCGAAGTACGACTTCACCGAAGCGCGCCGCGAGCTGGCCGCGGTGGAGAAGGAAGCCGACGCCGACCATCCGCTCGGCCACTACGTGTGCGATTCGGCACGCAGCTGGGCGATCGCGTGCGAGTTGCTGGAGTCGCTCGGCACGCCCGACGTGATGAAGCATTCGATCCGCCTGTTCGGCCGGCCGGACGAGCCGCTGCCGGGCGGTGGCCCGACCACGCGCGAAGCCGCGCACCACTTCATCGAGATCGCCAACGAACTCGACAAGGAACTGCTGGCGCCATCGGAACAGGTGCAGATTTCCGCCACCGCGCTGCAGTTGCAGTTGCAGGCGTCGCTGGATGATTTCTTCGACAAGCGCGAGATCGAAGTGGTGCTGGATCCGGAGCTGATCGCGAAGGCCGCCGCCGGCGCGCATCGCATCCGCCTGCGCACGGGCGCGGCCTTCAGCGACTACGACAGGCACCAGCTGATCGAACACGAAGCGATGGTGCATTCGCTCACGGCGCTCAACGGCAAGGAGCAGCCGCAGCTGCAGAGCCTGTCGCTGTCGTCGCCGCGCACCACCGCCACGCAGGAAGGCCTGGCCACCTTCGCCGAACAGATCACCGGCAGCATCGACATCGAGCGCATGAAGCGCATCAGCCTGCGCATCGAAGCGGTGGCGAAGGCGATGGAAGGCGCGGACTTCGTCGAGGTGTTCCGCTACTTCCTGGACGCGGGGCAGCCGCCGAACGAAAGCTTCGTCTCGGCGCAGCGCGTGTTTCGCGGCGTGCCGACCAACGGCGGCTGCGCGTTCACGAAGGACACCGTGTACGTGCGCGGCCTGATCGGCGTGCACACGTTCTTCCGCTGGGCGTTGCGCCAGCGCAAGTTGCGGCTGTGCCGGATGTTGTTCGCCGGGAAGATGACGCTGGCGGACGTGCAGCGCTTCGAACCGATGTTCGATTGCGGCGCACTGGTGCCGCCGAAGTACCTGCCGCACTGGGTGTCGCGCGCGAATGGCCTGGCGGGGATGCTGGCGTTCTCGTTGTTCGCCAACCGCATCCGCCTGGATCAGGTCATTGCGTCGGAAGGCTTGTTCGAGCTGCAGTGAGCGTGCCGTCGGGCTGGATCACGTAGTCCGGCGCCGTCTCGACCAGCACCACGCGCGTCCCGATGCCCGGGATTTCGTGCGTCAATCGCTCGAAGATCCACGGCTTCGCGCCATCGCCCACGCGCAGGCGCAACGGATCCACCGCCGTGTGCCCGTCCACCGCGCGCACCAGCGCCGGCGAAAACACCGCCTGCACCTTCGCGACGTACACCATGCGGTACATCACGAACCCGCCGTGCAACACCGACAGCACGCCGAACGCCAGCAGCGCACAGCGCCGCCAGCCTGACGTCATCGGCCACGCCGTCGCGAGGCACAGCGCCGTCACGATCGCGTACGCATACGCGTAGTGATTCCACGCCTGGCCCAGCAGCAACACCGGCGCCAGCGACGCAACGCCCGCCGCCAGCCACACCCACGCCAGCACGGGCCGCGCACGCCACAGCGCGGCGAACACCGCGATGCACACCACGATCGCGACCAGCACCGGCCACCGCAGCACGCCATCGAGGAACACCGTGCTCGCTTCCATGCGGCCGATGATCGGCGTGAACAGTTGGTATTCGATCCAGCGCATCGGCACGTTCGCCAGGCTGGGCACGTACGCAACGCCGTCGCGCGGCGCATGCAGCAACGCCGGCAAGCGCCACAGGACGAAGGCCGTCGCGGCGAGGCCCGATCCGATGACCACCGCGCCCCAGCGCACGCGCCGCGCGCGATCGAACACGACGCCGACGCACGCAAGCAACGGAATCGACACCGCCGCTTCCTTCCCGAGCAACGCAATCGCCGTCACGACGAACGCCAGCACGCCGATCTGCCACGCCACCGTCATCCGCAACGCGCACCACGCCACCACGAGCGCCGCGGACACCCAGATCAGGTCCGCGATCGTCCCCACCCATCCATGCACGTACACCGCGTACGGACTGAGCACGAACAGCAACGCGCCGATCGCCGCGCCCCACGCTGTCATCCCGAACCGCCGCCCGACCGCGCACACCAGCCCCGCATTCAACGCGCCCCACGCCACCAGCACCGCGTGGAAGGCCTGCGGCTGCGCGAACAAGGCCCGCGACAAGGCCATCCACAGGTTGAAAGTGAGGGGACGGAACTGGAACTGATCGGCCGCCGGCCACCACGGCACGTGCCGCAGCGATTCGGCGCGCGCGGCCCATTGCAGTTCGTCGTGGCTGAAGTACCCGGGCGCCAGGGCCAGCGGGAGCGACACCAGCAGCGCCAGCAGCACGAGGGCCCACGGGCCGGGGGCGGGCAGGGCGCGAGGGGGTGAAGGCGAGGGCATGCCGTCGATTCTAGTAGGTAGAATCGACGGCCCCGCCCGCGATACCGCCCACGATGACCGACGACCTCAAGCAATCCGCGCTCGATTACCACCGCGTCGAACCGCGCGGCAAGATCAAGGTCGTCCCCACCAAGCCGATGGTGACCCAGCGCGACCTGTCGCTGGCCTATTCGCCGGGCGTGGCCTACGCGTGCGAAGCGATCGTCGCCGACCCGAACGCCGCCAGCGAAATGACCGCGCGCGGCAACCTCGTCGCCGTGATCACCAACGGCACCGCCGTGCTCGGCCTGGGCGACATCGGCCCGCTGGCGGGCAAGCCGGTGATGGAAGGCAAGGGCGTGCTGTTCCAGAAGTTCGCGGGCATCGACGTGTTCGACATCGAGATCGACGAGCGCGACCCCGACAAGCTGGTCGAGATCATCGCCTCGCTCGAACCCACCTTCGGCGGCATCAACCTGGAAGACATCAAGGCGCCGGAGTGCTTCATCGTCGAGCGCAAGCTGCGCGAGCGGATGAACATCCCGGTCTTCCACGACGACCAGCACGGCACCGCGATCATCGTCGGCGCCGCCGTGTACAACGCGCTGGAAATCGTCGGCAAGAAGATCGAAGACGTGAAGCTGGCGACGTCCGGCGCGGGCGCGGCGGGCATCGCGTGCCTCGACATGCTGGTGGCGCTGGGGATGAAGCCGGAAAACATCCTGGCGTTCGACCGCGAAGGCGTGCTGTACACCGGCCGCGGCCACATGGACCCGGACAAGCTGCGCTACGCGCGCGACACCGACAAGCGCACGCTGGCCGACATCTGCAACGGCGCCGACATCTTCCTGGGCCTGTCCGCCGGCGGCGTGCTCAAGCCCGAGATGGTGGCGACGATGGCCGATCGCCCGATCATCCTCGCCCTCGCCAACCCCAATCCCGAGATCCTGCCGGAAGACGCCAGGCGCGTGCGGCCGGATTGCATCATCGCGACGGGCCGCTCGGACTATCCGAACCAGGTCAACAACGCGTTGTGCTTCCCCTACATCTTCCGCGGTGCGCTCGACGTGGGCGCGACGGAAATCAACGAAGCGATGAAGCTGGCCTGCGTGCGCGCGATTGCTGCGCTCGCGCGCCGTGAAGCCTCGGATCTTGCGGCGGCGTACGGCGGCGAGATTCCGTCGTTCGGCCCGGAATACCTGATCCCGCGTCCGTTCGATCCGCGCTTGCTGGTGATGCTGGCGCCCGCGGTCGCGAAGGCCGCGATGGAATCGGGCATGGCGACGCGCCCGATCGCGGACTTCGCCGCGTACGAAGAAAAGCTCGGCCAGTTCATCTATCGCACCGGCCTGGTGATGAAGCCGGTGTACGACCGCGCGCGCGCCGACGTGAAGCGCGTGGTGTACGCCGAAGGCGAAGAAGAGACCGTGCTGCGCGCCGTGCAGACGGTGATCGACGAAGGCCTGGCCTCGCCGATCCTGATCGGCCGCCCGGACGTCATCGACACGCGCATCAAGCGCCTCGGGCTGCGCATGCGCCCGGGCGTGGATTTCGAACTGACCAATATCAACGACGATCCGCGCTTCAACGAGTACTGGCAGCAGTACCACGCGCTGACCGAACGTCGCGGCGTCACGCCGGCGGCGGCGAAGAACCTGCTGCGTTCGCGCCCCACGCTGATCGCCGCGCTGATGGTGGAACGCGGCGAAGCCGACGCGATGATCAGCGGCCTTGTCGGCCGCTTCCACAAGAAGCTCGGGTACATCCGCAGCGTGTTCGGCCTGGATCCCGGCGTGACCAGCACGTCGGCGATGACGGGCGTGATCAACGAGCAGGGCGTGTGGTTCTTCCTCGATACACACGTGCAGCTGGACCCCACCGCCGAGCAGATCGCCGAGAGCACGCTGCAGGCCACGTATCGCCTGAAGCTGTTCGGCATCGAGCCGAAGGTAGCCCTGCTGTCGCATTCCAACTTCGGCAGCCACGACGACGCCAGCGCGCGCAAGATGCGCCAGGTGCGCGAGATCCTGAAGGCCCGCGTGCCGCGCCTGGAAGTGGACGGCGAAATGATGGCCGACACCGCGTGGGACGAAGACCTGCGCCTGCGCATCATGCCCAACACCACGTTGAAGGGCCGCGCCAACCTCTACGTGATGCCGAACCTCGACGCCGCCAGCATCACCTACAACATGGTGCGGATGATGACGGACGGCGTGGCGATCGGCCCGATCCTGATGGGCGTGGACCAGCCCGCGCACGTGCTCACGCCGGCCAGCACGCCGCGCCGCGTGGTGAACATGACCGCGATCGTGGCGGTGGAAGCGCAGATCCGCGCAGGCCTGAAGCAGTCGGGCGTGCGCGAGATGGAGCAGCAGCTGAGCGAGTGATGGGAGCAACGCCCACCGCCACCGTCCTGGTCATCGCCTACAAGATGGAGTCGATGATCGGCGACGCCGTGCGATCGGCGCTGGCGCAGACGGTGCCGTGCGAGATTATCGTCAGCGACGACTGTTCGCCGGACAACACGTTCGTCGAAGCGCAGAAGGCCGTCGAAGGCTATACCGGCCCGCATCGCGTCACGGTGCGGCAGACGCCGCGCAACCTCGGCCTGTGCCCGCATCTCACCGAGCTTGCGTCGCTCGCCACCGGCGACATCCTCGTCTGCATCGGCGGCGACGACGTGGCGTACGCACGCCGCACCGAGCGGTTGCTGCAGGAATTCGCGCAACACCCGGACGCGCAGATCGTCGGCTCGCAGGTCGACGACATCGATGCGACCAACAACGTCATCGATCCCAACGCACGCGGCACGCCGTACGAAATCGACCAGCGCTGGCTGTTGCGTCGCGGGAAGCTCGCGGCGGTGCTGGGGGCGTCGATGGCGATCCGGCGCACGCTGCTCACCGACTTCCCGCCGCTCGAAGGCCGCGTCGAAGACAACATGCTGACGTTGCGCGCCGTGCTCGCGGGCCGCTGCTTCTGCGTGCAGGCACCGCTGCTGGGCTATCGCCGGCACGACAGCAACCTGGGCGACTGGGTGTTCGATCGCAGCGGGAAGGATTACGCCGCGTACGAACGCCGCAACCGGCGCGTGCTGGCGATGTATCGCGAGATCGCCGCGGACCAGCGCAAGTGCCTGGCCGCACGCCCGGATCTTCCGGAAGACAAGCGCCGCATGGGCGCGCACCTCGCCGACATGTACGCGATCGAAGCCGACATGCGCGAAGCCGTGCTCGACAAGCCGCGCCGCGAATGGCTCGAACCGTTGTGGCGCGGACTGAAGCATCCGGGCCTGCGTCGCAAGAGCCTGGAGCGTGCGTTCAAGCTGGTGTTGCCGCGCAGCGTGTTCGGCAGGACGGGCTAGTTACGCGCGGAAGAGCCTGCCCGGCACGGGCTCCTGGTGCATCGCCCGCCGCAACTTGCGTCGCGCGCGCTTGTAGAACTGCAGCGCGTTGAACCACGCCATGCCCTTGAACGGCGGCAGCGAACGACGCTCGTGCCACGCGACGCGGAACAACCCCTTGTACTCGCCATCGATCGACGCAAGCAGCGCACGTTCCCACGCACGCGCCTGTGCACTGCCGCGCCAGTCGGTCGCACCCAGGGCATGGAACAGGTACAAGCGCTCTTCCGTCCACTTCCGGTCCGGCGAGCCCGGCCAGTAGTCGACCTTGTTGACCACCTTGGACTCGGCGGCCTTCTGCTTGCGCTCGGCCTTGCGTTCCTTGCGCGTCTGCAGCTTCTTCTTGCCCAACGGCGAAAACGCGCTCACGTGCCGGCGGAACTGCACGAGCGGTTCGTCGACGTACACCACGCCCTTGCCCGCCGCCGCGCGGATCGCCATCCACCAGTCGTGGTACAGCAACTCGGGGAAGGGCAGCGCTTCGTCGAATACTTCGCGCCGCACCAGCAGCGCATGCCCCGACACGGTGTTCTGGAACAGGTATTTGAACGGGTCGCGGCCCGAATGCATCGTCTTCAGGTCGTCGGAGATGCTGCGCCCCATCGGCACGCCCGCGCCATCGATGTAAGCGGAGTTGCAATACGCCATGTCCGCATCGCCGATCGCGGCCGCCAGCGTGGCGAGCTTGCGCGGATGCCACACGTCGTCCTGGTCGCACGGCGCGATGAGCGCGTGCGAACACAGGCCCATGCATTTGGCGAAGCTGTCGAGGTGCCCGAGGTTGCGCTCGTTCGCGACCACGCGAATGCGTGCATCGCGCGCTGCGTACTCGCGCAGCAACGCGAGCGAGCCGTCGGTCGAACAATCGTCGACGGCCACCACTTCGAGATCGACGTCTTCCTGCGCCAGCAATGAGTCGAGCTGTTCGCGCAGGAAATGTTCGCCGTTGTAGACGCACAAGGCGACGGAGACGCGCGGCAACACCACCACGGGCGTCGCGATGGACGCACGCGGCGGGGGGACCGACACCCCAGGCGCAAACGAGGCGCTTCCAAGCTGCATGCGAAACCTGCCGTCAATGGCGAAAGTTCGCTAAATGCTAGCGGACGTTTCTCACTGTCGGTGCCCACTGGTGCAGCGGACGTGACCGCCGTTCAGGAAATGCCGGAAATTTAATTTCGGCACCAAAGAGGTTGGCACGCGCCTTGCTGGAAAATTCCACGCCTGATCGGGACAGCGCGGCTATCGCGTCCAGCGCGGGATTCCTAGCGTGCACGGGCGGCACTGGGCCGCCCCGAAAGGATTCGCATGACCCGACTGACCATCCTCGCCGCGATCGCGGCACTGGCCTTTTCCCTCACGAACGCTGCGCCGGTGCGGGCGGCCGAAGACCCGGTGCCGGGGACGTATGCGTTGCCGACCGGCAACCAGGTGTTCGAGCTGCGCCGTTGGGCCAGGCACAAGGAACCCCTCGACCATCGCACCGGGCCGGGGCCGCACTACTACGACTTCGTCAACGAAGGCCCACTCGGCAAGGTGGCGCACGGCCCGTTCCCGAATTCGCGCCCGCTCTACAGCTGCGGTCGTGTCTACAAGTACTACTCCTCGAACACTGCAGAGGACCGCTTCACCTCCACCGACCCGGGTTGCGAAGGCTTCGCCGCCGACAACCCGCACTTCATCGGCTACATCAGCACCGTGCATGTCGCGGGGACTGCCCCGTTGTTCCGGTGCTTCGATGACGGCGGCAGGATGCAGAACCACTTCGATACCCTCGATACCAATTGCGAGGGCAAACGCACCATCGGCATCTTGGGTTTCGTGATCCTCTGAGGGCCGCAAGGCCACACCCGAATGCTCCAACGATTGCGCGAGTGGAACCGCGCGCGCATCGATGCCCGCCGCGGCCAACGCTCGGCGGGCACCGATGCCGAATACGCGCAATGGGTGCGCAAGCACGACACCATCACCGAGGCCGCGCGCGTGGGATTGCTGCAGCGCGCACGGCGCATCACGCACGGGCCGCGCATTTCGATCCTGATGCCGGTGTTCGACCCGAACCCCGCGTGGCTCGCGGAAGCCATCGACTCGGTGCGCGCGCAGCTCTACGTCAACTGGGAACTGTGCATCGCGGACGATGCGTCTACCGATCCGCGCGTGCGCGACATCCTCGCGCAAGCGGCGACGCAGGACGCGCGCATCCGCGTGCACTGGCGCGCGCGCAACGGCCACATCTGCGCGTCGTCGAATGCCGCGCTCGCCCTCGCGACCGGACCGTACATCGCGCTGCTGGACCACGACGACGTCCTGCCCGAACACGCCCTGCTCTGCGTCGCCGAAGCCATCCTGCGCACGCCCGACGCCGACGTGCTGTATTCCGACGAAGACAAGATCGACGCGCGCGGCCGCCGCCATGGCCCGTATTTCAAGCGCAACTGGAACGCGGAACTGCTGCGCGGCCAGAACTACATCTCGCACCTGGGCGTGTACCGCACGCAGCTCGTGCGTGAAGTCGGCGGCTTCCGCGCAGGCTTCGAAGGCTCGCAGGATTACGACCTCGCGTTGCGCTGCACCGAACGCAGCACGCCAGCGCGCATCGTCCACATCCCGCACGTGCTCTATCACTGGCGCGTGCATGCGCAAAGCACCGCAAGCGATGTCGCCGCCAAACCGTACGCGCCGGATGCCGGCGTGCGCGCGCTGCAGGACCACCTCAACCGCACGCACGCGCGCGGTGATGCGTTCCTGCGCGATGGCAGTTACCACGTGCTGTACCACCTGCCGATGCCCTGGCCGTCGATCGCGATGGTGCTGCTGGATGTCGGCGGGCGCTGGACCTTGCGCCGCGCATTGCGCCGCATCGCCGGCGCCGCCGACCTCCACGTGATCTCCACCCGCGCCCGCGCGCACGGCTGGCCCCACATCGGCTGGCACCGCGCCCATGGCGGCGTGCGTCCGCGCGCATGCAATGCGTTGATCGCATCGCTGCGCGCCGACGTGATCGTGCTCCTCGATTCCGATTGCCTCCCCGAAAGCTGGAACGCGCTGCACCCGCTCATCGCGCACGCGGTGCAACCCGGCGTGGCCGCTGCGGGCCCGCGCGTGGTGTCGGGGAAGTACGTCGTGGGCACCGCGATGGTCGGCAGCGACGGCGGCCTGGTGCCGTGGGGGGAGGGCGGACGCGCGCGCTCCGGCGGTTACTTCGGGCGTGCCGCGCTCTCGCAGGATGTCGAAGCCCTGGGCCGCGGGTGCGTCGTCTTCCAGCGGCGCGTGTTCGAAAGCGTCGGCGGCTTCACGTCGGGTGGCGATGATTTCGACACCGCCATCGTCGATACGACGTTACGCATGGCCACCGGCACGCGCCGCAACCGCTGGGTGCCCAGCGTCACCTGCACGCATCCCGGCCAGAAACCCAAGTCCGACGCCCCCGATGCCCCCGACGCCGGCAACCCCAACCTGCGCTGGCACCACCACCGCGTGGCCTACGCCGATCCGCCCCGCGTCAGCTGGTCAGTGCCGTACACCGCCGATGGCGGCTGAGCCTTTCTCGCGCCGCGCGCCCAACACCTTGCGCACGCAGCGCAGGTAACAGCGGATCGCCGCCAGCCAGCGCGGCCCGCTCCAGGGCGGCACCGACGCGCGCGTGCGCCACGTCACCCGCCACAACGCCAACATCCGGCCGGACATCGCTTCGCGCAACGCGAGGTGCCAGGCGAGCGCGCGTTCCTGCACCGGCTCGTCGCGCTGCGCCAGCGCATCGAACACATACAACCGCTGCTCCACCCACTTGCGATTGCGCGAACGGAACCGCTTCACCTTGCGATGCGCCCCGTCGCCCTTGTGCGCCTTGCCCATCGGCGACGCCGCGTCCGCATGCCGGCGGAACTGCACCAGCGCTTCATCGACATACGCCACGCCGCGCCCGCTCGCCGCGATCAACGCCAGCCACCAGTCGTGGTACAGCTGCGCCGGGAACGGCCGCGCACGTTCGAACACCTCGCGGCGCACCAGCATCGCGTGCCCGCTGGCCGTGTTCTGGAAGGCGAAGCGCAGCGGATCGTGCCCCGAATGCATCACGCGCAGATCGTCCGACACGCGCCGACCCAGCGGCCGTCCGTCTTCATCGATGTACGCCGAATCGCAGTACGCCATGTCCGCGATCGCGATCGCGCGCGCGAGCCGCGCCAGCTTGCCCGGCGCCCACACATCGTCCTGGTCGCACGGCGCGATGAGCTCGTACTCGCACAGCCCCATGCATTTTTCGAAACTGCGCAGGTGCCCGAGGTTCTCCGCGTTCACCACCACGCGCACCCGCGGATCGCGCGCCGCGTAGTCCTGGAGGAGGGCGACCGTGCCGTCGCTCGACGCGTCATCCAGCGCCACCACCTCCAGCACCACCCCGGTCTGCGCCAGCACCGAGTCGAGCAGCTGGGCCAGGTGGCGCTCGCCGTCGTACGTGCACAAGGCCACGGAAATCCGGGGCAGTGACGCGTCGGCGGTGGCGTCGAAGGGTTCCATCGGCCGCATCCTAGCTCGGCCGTTAGTTTCGAAGGAAAGCGTCGCGGCCCACCCCGGACCCGCTTGCTAGAATCCCGGCTCTATTTACGACCCCCAAGCACCGAGGCGCGACACGCCCCGGGCGGAGCCCCCACGCGATGAACTGGCTGAACGACCTGCTGCAGAACGACCCCGACCCCACCGAGACCCGCGAATGGGTCGAGTCGCTCAAGGCGGTCATCGACCACGAAGGCGCCGAGCGCGCCCACCAGTTGCTGGACCACATGGTGGAGATGACGCGCCGCGCCGGCGCGCACCTGCCCTTCGCGCCCACCACCGAATACATCAACACCATCCCGCCGCAGCTCGAGGCCAAGAGCCCGGGCGATGCCGCGATGGAATGGCGCATCCGTTCGATCATCCGCTGGAACGCGCTCGCGATGGTCGTGCGCGCCAACCGCAAGCCCGGCGACCTGGGCGGCCACATCGCCTCCTTCGCGTCGGCCGCCACGTTGTACGACGTGGGCTTCAACCATTTCTGGCGCGCGCCGAGCGAAGACCATCCGGGTGACTTGCTCTACATCCAGGGCCACAGCTCGCCGGGCATCTACGCGCGTTCGTTCCTGGAAGGCCGCATCACCGAATCGCAGCTCGACAACTTCCGCATGGAAGTGGACGGCCGCGGCATCAGCAGCTATCCGCATCCGTGGCTGATGCCCGATTACTGGCAGACGCCCACCGTGTCGATGGGCCTCGGCCCGCTGGCCGCCATCTACCAGGCGCGTTACTGGAAGTACCTGGAAGGCCGCGGCCTGATGCCCAAGAGCGACCGCAAGGTGTGGTGCTTCCTGGGCGATGGCGAAACGGACGAACCCGAATCGCTGGGCGCGATCTCCGTCGCCGGCCGTGAAGGCCTCGACAACCTGGTGTTCGTCATCAACTGCAACCTGCAGCGCCTGGACGGCCCGGTGCGCGGCAACGGCAAGATCATCCAGGAACTGGAAGGCAGCTTCCGCGGCGCCGGCTGGAACGTCATCAAGCTGATCTGGGGCAGCTACTGGGATCCGCTCCTGGCGCGCGACACGCATGGCGTGCTGAAGAAGCTGATGATGGAAACCGTCGACGGCGAGTACCAGAACTGCAAGGCCTTCGGCGGCGCGTACACGCGCGAACATTTCTTCGGCAAGTACCCGGAGACGGCGGCGATGGTGGCCAACCTCTCCGACGACGACATCTGGCGCCTCAACCGCGGCGGCCACGACCCGCACAAGGTGTACGCCGCCTACGACGCTGCGATGAAGACCACGGGCATGCCCACCGTCATCCTCGCCAAGACCGTGAAGGGCTACGGCATGGGCGCGGCGGGTGAAGCGCTCAACCCCACGCACCAGACCAAGAAGCTCGACGACGAAGAAGTCCGCATCTTCCGCGACCGCTTCAACATCCCGGTCACCGACGCACAGCTGAAGGACAGCGCCGTCCCGTTCTTCCACCCCGGCGCGAACAGCCCGGAAGTGGAATACCTGCGCGAACGCCGCAAGGCGCTGCACGGTTACCTCCCGCAGCGCCGCCGCAAGAGCACCGAAACGCTCATTGCTCCGAAGCTGGAAGTGTTCGACCGCCTGCTGAAGAGCAGCGGCGAGCGCGAGATCAGCACCACGATGGCGTTCGTGCAGAGCCTGGCGATCATCCTGCGCGACAAGCAGGTGGGCCCGCGTTGCGTGCCGATCGTGGCAGACGAAGCGCGCACCTTCGGCATGGAAGGCATGTTCCGCCAGCTGGGCATCTACGCCCCGCACGGGCAGAAGTACAAGCCCGTCGACCGCGACCAGTTGATGTACTACCGCGAAGACTCCGCCGGCCAGGTGCTGGAAGAAGGCATCACGGAAGCCGGCGCGTTCTCCAGCTGGATGGCCGCCGCGACGAGCTACAGCACCAACGATCTGCCGATGCTGCCGTTCTACATCTACTACTCGATGTTCGGCTTCCAGCGCATCGGCGACAGCGCGTGGCAGGCCGCGGACATGCGCGCGCGCGGCTTCCTGCTGGGCGCCACCGCGGGGCGCACCACGCTCAACGGCGAAGGCCTGCAGCACGAAGATGGCCACTCGCATTTGCTCGCGGGCGCCGTGCCGAATTGCCGCAGCTACGACCCCACGTTCGGCTACGAAGTCGCCGTGATCCTGCAGTACGGCATGCAGCGCATGCTGGAAGAGCAGCGCGACGAGTACTTCTATCTCACCCTGATGAATGAAAACTACGCGCACCCGGAAATGCCCGAGGGAGCCGCTGAAGGGATCATCAAGGGGATGTATCTGCTGAAGGACGCCGGCAAGCCGAAGAAGGGCGAGTTGCGGGTGCAGTTGTTGGGCAGCGGCACGATCTTGCGCGAAGCGATTGCGGCGGCGGAGTTGCTGGATAAGGACTTCGGGGTGACGAGTGATATCTGGAGTTGCCCGAGCTTCAATGAATTGCGTCGGGATGGGTTCGATGCCGAGCGGTGGAATCGATTGAACCCCGAGAAAAATTCTCGGACACCGTATGTCACCTCGCTACTGCAGGGGCGCCAAGGTCCCGCGATTGCTGCGACGGATTACGTGCGAGCGTTTGCGGATCAGATCCGTGCGTTTGTGCCGGGGCATTACACGGTCCTGGGCACGGATGGATTCGGCCGGTCCGATACGCGTGCCAATTTGCGTAGGCACTTTGAGGTCGACCGGTATTACATCGCCCACGCTGCGATTGCTGCGCTTGCACAAGAAGGCAAGATGGCGGGGAAGGATGTGGCTCGGGCAATTAACCTCTATAAGTTGGACGTGAATAGAGGAAATCCCGTAAACGCGTGACGGGCTCGAGCAACGGATCAGGGGCAAGAGATGGCGAAAAGGACGTCGGGGAAGGTTTCAGTACATCAGCTCATTGCGGAGGCAAGAAGCGGACCGGATCGTCGCGTACTGGCAGTCCACAATTTCAAGCGCTTTCACTCGCCGGCAGAGCAAGTTAGAAATTTCCAGTCGATATTTGGATCGCGCCAAGTTTTGGAATCGATCCATGGGCCAGCATTTCCATCTGGTCCGGCTCAGATATTTTCAACAAAAGTCCGGGCTCCCGCGACCTCAACTGTTTCCGAGGTAATTTGGGCTATAAACCGTTGCGCATTCTACGGCGCGGACCTCAGTCGGTTCGTTGCCAATAGGCTGCAGTTCGAGCATCAAGTCGTAAGTTCCGACTTTGAATCGGCACAAGCATCGCTCTCAAGTATCCAGCAGGACTTCGGATACTCCCAGTGGTTACTTGAAAATCGGATATTGGTTGCGGACCTAGAGGGGACTGAACAACTCCGCTCGATGGAGGCGCAAATCTACGATGAGCTCGAGGCGCGCTCTCTCGCTCAAGTGATCTTTCATTTCGCCGCGGCCAGGGTCAAGGCAAAGGGCGAGTCCGTCAAGGTCAGAGATGAACTCTCAAGACTGTTAGATCCCGTCGGTGGCCACGACGTCGACAAATACCTAATCACCAAGATTCTGGACCTTCCGAGCCCGGAATATGACGCAATCGCGCCAACCTTAAATTTCGAGGCAAACTCGAGCGTCATTGATCACTATGAGACGTTGCTGAAATCTCTGGTGTGGCTGTGTGCGATCGACTCGTTCGTTGAGCTGGCAGGATTTGCGCTTCGTCAATCCCTGGATGTTCTCTATAAGCGGACACGCGATCAGCGCATTGTTCCCTTGCTTCGCGCTGTGGGAGTTGTTGTCGCCAGCAGCGTTAGCTCGGAAAGCCGAGCACGCGTTCTAGAGCTGTTTTTTAAGTCGGACTATTCGGCCGTTTCTGAAGCTGCAGTTCGTCATCTCAATTCCGATCCGTTGGACATGATTGCGCTGGCGGTGCTGGCGAAGTCGGATGTGAGGGCTGGGACTTCCACAGAACTCGGGTATCCGATACTCGACCGCGCAAAAGCGAGCCTGATAGAAGTCTTCAAGCTCAGCGAGAAGGCATATGCGAGTGCTGCGGACATTATCGCCATGTCCCTGCAGTTTTATTCCCACGACTGGGCCTTGCAGGTAAGGCAAATTGCCGTGGACTGTCTGCGCGAAGAGACGGCGACTGTAACGGTTCCAAGCTTGAGGCGCGTTTTCCTAATGGATGTTCGCCCTTCCCCTCTCGCACGAATCGGAGCCAGGGGAAAATCAAGCGACGCACTCAGAAACGAATTTAAGGAGCTGTATGGGTGGACTGGGAATGCGATGGACGCTCTCCTGTTGGGGGTCGCGTCGGAAGGCGGATTGAGTCCAAACCGCCGCCTCACGTATTTAGCAAGACATTCGTTGGCGGCAAATGACGCCACCTCTGCCGAATCGGCGTTGATGCAGGTCGCGATCAAGTCCAGAGAAATTCAGTCTCGGGTATCGTCGCTACAAGCGCTAGCGGCAGAGCAACTTGGCGATCTGGAGCGAGCCACCAAGGCGGCGGTTGATGCGTACTTGGCGAACGACTCTGTTCCCTCCGTCATACCGGTCGGAAAGCTCGTTGACAGGCTCGAAGAACCGTCTACGTGGCCGCAATCAATCGACCTTCCAATTCTGTTCGGAATACACAACACCTTGTATCCGGGCGCGAAGCTCTCGCACCTGCGATTTGCGTTTGAGAACTTCCAAGAAGACAACTCGATCAAAATTGCTTCGGACCTCTCCGAGTTGCAACCTCCGATCGGAAAGGATCGGGAGATTGCGTATCTGCGCCATGTATGGCTGCCGGAAGTAATGAGACAGACCACGATCTACAGAAGCTCTGCTCAGATCGAGGAAGCAAGAATCCAAGTCTGTCGATACTTGGCGTCAATTGATGCCGAGAATGCGGCGGACTACAACGGTGAAATCAAGGATCGGGTAAAGCGCCAGGAAATTGCAAAGGGGACAACCCTCGTCGAGCAATCCAAGGTGTACGTGGATATTGAGGCAATCAAGACTACGCTGAGGGCACGCTTGGGTGGCGCCTATGCGCGGTTTCGCTCACTCGAGCGACCGAGCCCTTCTCCGGCAGATCGATTTATCGCCGACCTCGGCGAGTCACTAGAAGAAATTAGTCTCAGTTCGAAGCGCTCGGTTGGAGATCTCCTCTCCTCGATTCACATCATGAGTGACGAATCTAACGCTGAAGTCGACGCTCAGTTTGATTCGCTTTACACCGATATCACCAATGAGTTCGTGAAGGGAGATCACGGACTGAACGCATACTTGAGTACGCGCGTTCGGCACGGAAGACTCAGCAATGCACTCCGAAAGCCCGTCGCAGATGAGCACTTAGTCTCAACAAAGAAAGAGTCCGGAGAGGGCTATTACCCCAATAGCTACTGGGAGGACAAACTTGACGGACTGAATGCGACTGAGCGCGAGGCTGTCCTGGGCGCGCTGGACCAATTCACACGTACATATGACAGCATCATCGGGCATATAAGAAACGACCTCGTCCAAGTGCGCGTTATGCACGGAACCGCGCGCGGGGAAAAGAGCGAGGCGTTGTTGGTCTATCGATCTTCAAATACCGAGCGAATGTTTCTAAGGCATCAGCTTAGACAGCTTGACAACATCGATGACTTCATTGACGTGTGCATCGACACTCTGTGGGCCAAGACAGATCAGAACCTCCTTCGCGTGCAGCAAACGCTTGAGAGTTCCGTCAAGGATCAATTCGCTGACGCATTCGATCGCCTTTCTCATTCGTTGGATGGAGTTCCTCAGGTTCAGGGGGTTCTGGAACTCAGGAACGCCATACTTCGGGCGAACACCGCCTCGCAATTGAAGTTGCACGAGGTATCCGGGTGGTTCAAGCGAAGCACGGTTTACTACCGAGAGGACTATTTTCCATCGTTCGCCGTTGAAGTGGCTTCGAACATCACGAAGAAGACTCTACCCGAGCATGCCGGCGTTCCCGACGTCGACGTTCAGTGTGAATCCTTTGGCCAGGTGATGCCGGGAAGAACGCTTGATGGAATGGTTGATGCCTTCTATGGGCTGCTAAGCAACGCACTCGCGCATTCTGGGCTAGTACCTGAAGAGCTCAATATTCGAGTTGAAATTCGCCTGCAAGGACCATCATTTGCCGCGCGAGTTTCGAACAATGTGGCAGCTGACCTGCCCGCGCCTAATGACATTGCAAGGCTCGCGAAAATCAAAGCTGTACTTGGTGAGGCGGACTCCCGAAGCAAAGCTCAGGCCGAAGGGGGAAGCGGTATGCACAAATTGTGGCGGACGATCAATTCGCCTTTCTATAGAAGGCCTGAGCTTGACTTCGGTTTCTCCGGGGCTGGATTTGAAGTTTTCTTTGCGTTCGAGCTAGAGGACTACGCTGATGAGAATCCTGTTAGTTGAGGACGACCCAGAGAAGGCGCGGCGCCTTGAGGATTTCCTTTTTAAGGAGCGCTTGGCGCAAGAGGTGATCGTTGCTAAGTCGTTCGATGCGGCACTCTCTCAACTGATGCAGATTTCCAGTAAGGAGTCGTCTTCGTTCGACGTAATGTTGTTGGACATGACAATGCCGACTTTTGACGCGGCCGAAGATGAACCGGAGGGCGGTGCACCTGAACATTTTGCGGGCCGAGATCTATTAGCGCAGATGAAGTTGAGGGCGATCACCGTGCCAACGATTGTGATCACCATGTTTGACATTCTTGGCGAAGGTGCTGGCCGCATGTCGGTCGGGGACTTGGCAAAACAACTTCAAAGGGACTTCTCCAAGACCTTTGTTGGACTCGTGCAATACAGCCAAGCAAAGGAAGGCTGGAGATCAACGCTTCGGTCGATGATTGGGAAGATCAAACGATGACGACTTTGCGAGTATTGGTGGTCGATGACGAGCACGAAAAAGTCGTTGCCATCTCGACGGAGCTCAATAAGTTGGGCCTTCCAATACACATTGAGAGCCGGACGGACGCCGCCTCTGCTCGCAGACTCCTGCAATCCGAACGGTTTGACCTGGTGTTGATCGATGTGAGCTTGCCAGATGCGCTGGATACTGGCCCGTCGCCGATGGCCGGCTTTGATTTCTATGACCTGATCAGCATCGATGATCAGATTTACATCCCACGCAGTATTTTGTTTATTACTGCGAAGGAAGATAAGTTGGAAGAATCTCGTGCAGAGGCAAATGCGCGAGGAGTTGAGCTCTGCGAGGTTCATCCAGCGTCAGAGATCTGGCGGCCCTTCCTCGCGGCCAGGGCGCGGCTCGTGTATAGGCACGTGAAGTCAGAGGGATCAACAGACGTTGACGTTGCGGTGATTACCGCAATGAGAACTCCCGAGCTCAGCGAGGTGCTTGCCCTTGACTATGGGTGGCAACGTAAAAGATTCCCGGGCGATCCATCTACGTATCACTTTGGGGTTGCGACCACTGACGGCAGGTCCATTAAAGTCGTCGCTGTAGCTGCAAGTCGAAAGGGGATGTCGGCTTCCGCGGCAGTAGCGGCAAAAGTCGCAACTAAGCTAAAACCGAAATATCTGGTGATGCTTGGTATTTGCGCAGGAATTCCTGGGAAGACCAATCTTGGTGATGTAATTGTCGCGAGCTCGACATGGGATTGGGGAAGTGGCAAGCACACGCAGGATGAGTCCGGATCTGTTGTCTTCAAGACAGGGGCACTTCAAAGCACTCTCGACCCAACGTTGCTCGAGATTGCGCGGGATGTTGGTGAGGAGCTGGAAGTTCGGCAGAAGATCCGAGCAGGCTGGACGGCAGCAATGCCCGCAGGTGAGTTCTCGGTGCACGCTGGCCCGATGGCAACGGGGGCGAGCGTTCTTGCGCACGAAGGGCTCGTGGAGGGAATCGTTGATCAGAACAGAGATGTTCTTGGAATTGAGATGGAAGCTTATGCCGTGATGGCGGCAGCGGAATCCTGTAAATGCGGCGCAATCGTTCTGAAATCAGTTTGCGACTACGCAGATGCAAGCAAGTCTGACGACTGGCAGAAATATGCGGCCTACACGAGCGCAATGTTTTTTTCGCACCTGATTGGCAAGTTGCCGCTGTAGTTGGGGCCGGGACCCGGCTTGGTTTGGTGACGACCACAAAAATCAGCACCAACACCCAACAAATCACCTGCAAGCTAAACCCCGCATCCACCCCACGGAGCACCTCCCATGCCCCTGGCCCACCCCATCACCCCCCACCTGTGGTTCGACACCCAGGCGCGCGAAGCGGCCGAGTTCTACTGCCGCGTCTTCCCGGACGCGTCAATCGATTCCGTCACCACCCTGCATGACACGCCGTCCGGCGATTGCGACATCGTCTCGTTCACGCTCGCCGGCCAGCCCTTCATGGCCATCAGCGCCGGTCCGCTCTTCCCGCTGAATCCGTCGATCTCGTTCTTCGTGCACTTCGATCCTTCGCGCGATGCCGATGCGCGCGCGCACCTCGATGCGTTGTGGGCGCAGCTGGTCGACGGCGGGCAGGCGTTGATGGCGCTGGACGCGTATCCCTTCAGCGCGCGCTACGGCTGGGTGCAGGATCGCTTCGGCGTGTCGTGGCAGTTGATGCTCGTGGATGCGGCCGCGGCGCCCAGGCCGATGATCGTGCCGTCGCTGTTGTTCACCGGCGCTGCGTACGGCCAGGCGGAGGCGGCGGGCGCGTTCTATCGTTCGGTGTTCGACGTTTCGCAGGCCGGCCTGTTGATCCCGTATCCCGCCGGCATGGACCCGGACCGCGCGGGCACGGTGATGTATTCCGACTTCCGCCTGGGCGAGCGCAACTGGTTCGCCGCGATGGACAGCGGGCACGCGCACGGGTTCGGGTTCAACGAAGCGATTTCGTTCGTCGTTCCCTGCCGCGACCAGGCGGAGATCGATCGATATTGGGCGCAGCTGTCGAGCGTGCCGGAGGCCGAGCAGTGCGGCTGGTGCAAGGATCGCTTCGGCGTGTCGTGGCAGATCGTGCCGGCGTCGATGAACGCGATCATGGCATCGGGGGATCGCGCGGTGATCGATCGTGTGACGCAGGCGTTCCTGCCGATGTGCAAGTTGGATGTTGCGAAGATCGAAGCGGCGGCGCGGGGCAACTGAGACATGACGCCCGCTGCTCGCCATCCAGCGCTGCGGTGGAGCCTCGCAGTCGGCGCTGCAACGCTATCCGCAGGGCTGCTTTGGACGCCCCTGATGGGTGCCGGCGATTTGACGGTGGCGATCATCGGCACCCTGTCGGTCGTCGCGATGGCGATCGCCTTCCGGGCCGCGTTCGGCTTTCATATGCTGTCGCTGCTCGGCGCGGTGGTGGGCTTCTGTGTCGTGCTCACCGGCCAGGGCTGGCTGCAGTCGGGCTATCTCGACCCGCTGTACGTGGGCATCGGGCTGCCCATCGCGTTCCTGTACGCAATGTGCGTCGCGATCGTCGTCTTCTATTTTTCGCGGCCATCGCCGGTGCGGTCATAGCTGTCCGAGATGCGATGCCTGAAACGCGACAAGGCCGATTCCCGCGCACCGCTCAACAGCGCCAATCCGACCAGCACCATGAGGCCACCCGGCACCCATAGCCAAAGTGGATTCTCGAGATAGAAGTAGCCGGCCGCGCCGAGTGCCGCGCCAATCGCGAGCATCAAGAATCCGGCCAGTCCCATGCGCATGTGCGAGCCCTCCCGGGTCAGGCGCCCGGTTCCGGAAAGAGGATGTGGCCGAAGCCGGATGACCTTGCGTCACGAAAGGCTTCCCCGACAACGTCGTCGCGCGCGTCGAACTGCGCGTAGTCCGTGATGGTCTTGAGGCGCTCGGTCTCCAGGCTGGCCCAGCCGAGTGCGGCGAGGGATTTGCCCGCGATGTCCTCGGCCGTGGCGTCATCGTCGGCTTGGACAAACAGCAGGGCCCCGACCTTGGTGCCGGGTGGAAAGCGTGCATGCGCCGGGCCAGAGACGAGATTCGCGCGAATGCAGATCATGGGCCTCAGCCTATCCGATCGCGCGCCTTCCACGCAGCGGCCGCCCGGGCGACCAGCGCCAGCCGATCACGCTGGTCCTCGGTGAGCGGCGCGCGCTTCGCCGTGCGCAAGAACGCATCGAACATGTAACCCGAGCGAAAGAAATACGGCCGCACTTCCAAGGAAACAGACGGTTGCTTCCATCGTGTCCGGATCGCCCGCCAGCAGGCGGTCGAACGCGCCGTCGAGTCCGCCTGGAAACGCGAGTGCGTCATAGCGGGCGTGGAAGTCAGCACACGCGGACCGCCACGCGCTTTCCTGCTCCGCGCTCTCGCCGCGATGCGCGAATGTGTCCTTGATGCGCGCGTTCAGCCGGACAATCTCCTGCGCGTTGGCCTCGATCAGCGCCTTGAAACGGTCGGCAGCGCAGGGCATCCGTTCACCACCAGTCGCGGGATGCGTCGAGCTTATGCATCCCGTGTGTGGTCCCGCAAGCAAGGTGGCGTTCCCAGCGATCGGCGGGACGGGCCAAAAAAACGCGGAACATCAGCAAGCCGAAGGACTGCCGTCCGCCGCCGAAGTAATCCGATCGCGACCAATCAGCACCCATTGTGTGAGCGCGCCCGGCACCGAGCTGACGAACAGAAACACCCAAACGAATCCCGCCGTCGCGCCCGTGCTGGGCGGCGGGTCTGACCACCCGGACATCGCCCAGAACATCCACGCCGGGACCGGTAACGCCGCCAGTGCAGCAAACACCATGGGCGACGCGATCGACGGCGCACTCTGACCCAGGAGGTACTTGCCGAATGCCTGGAACCCAATCAGCGCCACGCAACTCAGCACCGACGCGAAGATCGCCATGAACGGCAAGCTGTGAATCAGCGCGTTATCCGGAGTCCCGTCGGCACTGAAATAGTCATACGTGCACAGCAGCCAGGCTTCCGAGGCGCACGGAATCACGAGTGCGGCCGCCAGCGCCTTGCCAGCATGCGTTCGTCTTTTCGTCATGGTGCCCATCAGGTGGAAGAGGGCGCCCAGGTTGCCCGCGCCATGTGCGCGGGCAATGTCGGAAACATGAAGTCAGGGTGAGCTGCTCCTATCGAAGCGCCAACGCCGTCAGTGACGCGACCGCATCCGCCCCAACACGATCGCCATCGCCGCCGCACCCAGCGACTGCACCAGCTGCGGATGCTTGGCGTAGAAGTCGCTCATCTGCTGCACGATGCCGGGGTTGGCTTGTTCGGCCTGCGTCGCGATCTGCTGCACCTGGTCGGTGGACAGTTGCGTCGCTTGTTCCGGGCTGGAAATGCCCGCCTGCGTCAGCGCCGGATGCGTGGCGCCGCCGCCCAACGCGCCGAGCAACGTACTCAGCATCCCGGTCTTCTGCTGGTTGTCCGCGTGGCCGAACAGCTGCGCGACCATCTGCGCGAACGGCGGGGTCTGGTCGGACTGGAACGCCGCGTTCATGCCCTGGCTGAGTTCGTCGGGCGAGGCGTTCTGCGCGATCTGCTGGAACTGGTCGCGCGCTTCCGGCGGCAACGGTGCGCCGCCCTGGCCGGTGATCTGCTGGAGCAGGCTTTCGATGGGGTTGCTCATGGGTCGTCCTCTGCACCGGGGGGTGCAAGCGGCCACAGCATTGACCCCGCATCGTTCAGATCGTGCGAATGCGCACCAGGCTTCGTCACTCAGCGGCACCGATAGTCACGAACTGCAACCCGCGTGCATGCATCCGGCGGCCCAAACCGCTCCCAGGCATCCACCCACCCGATGTTGCGCGCGAGTTCGGGAAATTCCGGCAGCTGCCGCATCGGGGCATCCTCCGGCGACCAGATGCGGAACACGATGCCGGCATCGTCCTGCGACACGCGCCCGCCGAACAACGCCAGCGCGCGCGAATACTGGTGCAATCGCATCAGCGAGACGACGGCCCACGCAGGCACGACGTCAGGTTTCGTCGCCAGGCAGTCGTCGATGATCTTCAGCGCGCGCGCCTGCGCATTGGCATCGCCGCCGATGGTGCCCGCCAGCAGCGTGTCGAAGTCCACCGGGCCCGCAGTGCCGCACGGCGTCGGATTCTGCTTCCACGTCGCCGCCACCAGTTGCCGCGCCGCAGCGACATCGCCGCGCGCGCGCATGACTTCCCCCAGGCCGGCCTTGGCGAACGACAGTCCGAGCGCATCGGACTGCGTGAACAACATCTCCGCCTTGTCCAGGTCGCCCGCATACATGGACTGCGAGGCACGCCAGTTGACCGCATTCGGCAACATCGGATCGATGGCGATCGCGCGGTCCAGCTCCGCGATGCCTTGCTTCGTGTAACCGGTGACGATGAACCATTGCCCCAGGTACATGTGCGCCGACGCGTCCTGCGGTTGCATCTGCACCGCGCGATCGAGATAAGTGCGTGCCTCGGTGAAGCGCCGTTCCATGCGCCACAGTTCCAGGCCCAGCGCGTACACCGGTTCGGCCAGCGTCGGGTCCATCGCCATGGCCGCACGCGCGTGTTGCTCGGCTTGCCGACCGCGATCCGGGTCACGGACGTTCACCGTCATCTGCGCCAGCGCCAGCCGTGCATGCGCGCGCGCGAATTTCGGATCCAGCGCGATGGCCTGCTCCAGCCACGCGATCGCCTCCTTCGCATGCGCGTAGTCACGCTTGTTCATGACGTCGGTGGCGCGCAGGTACAGCTGGTAGGCCTCGGGGCTGGTGGTCGATTCGGCCACCAACTGCGACTTCTGCTCCCCGATCAACGTCACCTGCAGTGCGTCCGCGATCGCATGCGCGATCTGGTCCTGCAACTTGAAGACATCCGACAGGTCGCCGTCGAACTGCTTCGACCACAGGTGCATGCCGTCCTTGCTGCGCACGAGTTGCGCGGTGATGCGCACGCGATTGCCCTGCGTGCGCACCGATCCCTCCAGCACATGCGCGACACCCAGCGCCTGGCCGATCGTGCGCAGGTCCACGTTGCGTCCCTTGTACGAGAACGACGACGTCCGCCCCGCGACGCGCAAGTCACGGATCTGCGCGAGCGCGTTGAGGATCTCCTCCGACATGCCGTCGGAGAAATATTCCTGGTCGTGCTTCGGGCTGAGGTCGGTGAAGGCGAGCACCGCGATCGACTTGTCGTCGACGATCGGCGCGGGCTTGGCGTCGACCACCGCTTGCCCCGGCCGCACGCTGGGCTGCCCGACGAAGTACCAGCCCACAGCCAGCGCCGCGAGCCCGAGCGCGACGGCGATGACGCGCTTGTTCCCCACCGGCGACGCATCCAGCCGCATGCCCTCGGGCGTGAGGTCGAGCACCCACGTCAGCACGAGGGCGATCGGGAAGCCGAGCAACGCCATGAGGATGAAGACGCGCAGCGCCCAAGGCGGGGCGTCGAACGCGGGGAGGACGATGCTAGCCGCCTGCACGGCCACCCATGCCGACACCAGGTAGACGGCGCCGACCTTGATGACCTTGCGCCGCTTCAGTTCGGCGAACAGATTGCCGCTCATGCGTCCGTTCGTCCCCGGTCCGTCCCTGTGGTTACGCCAGAGCCGGCCGGCAACGGCCATGGCGTGAGGATCGGCCCGACGGCACCGCGTTTTGCCCACCGGGACGATGCGGCGCGCCGCCGGCCAGTGACAGGCTTTCGCGCACTCGAAGCCGGAGGAGTGCCATGTCGGATGCCAACGATGCGATGGACCAGTTCGTCCTGAATTTCCACCAGTCCCTCGACGCCCTCGAGGCCGAATACGACGCCGCGATGGCCGACGCGAAGCGCGCGGGCCCGATGGTGACGTTCGAACGCGTGCATTCCATCCGCGAACGCGGGCGCGCGCTGGAGGACCAGTTGTATGCGCTGGCGTTGCGGATCAACGGCGGCGTGGGTGCGGCGGCATTTGCACCGGACATGGAAAAGCGCGCCGCGGATGCGCGCTTCGTGTCGAAGGTGCGGCGCCTGGTGCGGGCGATGGTGGGGGATTCGGCGCGGGGGACGCGGCAGTAAGGGTGTGCGTGACGCCTGCTACGCCGTACGTTCGGCCAGCAACCACGCCACCGCCTGCACCCGGTCATCGAACTGCCGGAACACGAATCCACCCTGCGTCAGCACTTCATTCGTCTGCACCTGCACGTCGGTCGGCGCATTGACCAACGCCACGCGCGCATCGGTGGTGAATGCCAGCCGCCCCATGCGCGCGCCGAATTCCGCGACGGCCTTCGGCTCCGGCGTCGCGATCGGCCACGCCGACGTGTAATTGATCAGCAAGCGCCGGAACCCACCGGCCGGCGTCATCCGCCCCAGCGCATCGATCGTGCCGATGCGGAAGTCGTAGCTGACTTCGCCCGCGTAGCGCACTTCGATGATGTCGCTGTTCGGCAGGTACTTGATCGTACGACTGCGCGCGGGCGGCAACGCGCCCGTGTCCTGTTCGTCCATGCTGGCGACCCCCTGGTCCCGCCCCCCCTGAGGGCGTGGACGGGAGTATGCCCCCTCGGTCGGTCAGGCGCCCGTGACTGCGTCCCACGCGCGCGCATCCAGCGCTTCCAGCGTACGCAGCCGCATGTCGGCGATGGCGTAGCGCGGATCTGCGGCCTGCGCCGCCTCCGGCACGGCGATGCAGCGCATGCCCGCCGCCTTCGCCGCGATCACGCCGTTCACCGAATCCTCGAAGACCACGCAGTCGCCGGGCACGATGCCCAACATCCGCGCCGCGCTGAGGAACACCGCGGGATCCGGTTTCCCGCGCGCTTCCGATTCCGCCGAATGCACGACGTCGAACAACGCGGCGATCCCGAGCCTTTGCAACGCCGCGTGGATGATCGCGTCGGACGTCGCCGATGCGATCGCCAAACCTTCGACGCGTGATCGCGCGAAGCGCACCGCGTCGACCGCACCCGGCAATGCTTTCGCACGCGACGCCACGCGTTCGGCCACCAACGTGCCGAGGCGTTGCGCGATCTCGTCGCGCGTGGGGCCTTCCCAAGGTTGGTACTGCCACCAGTGCGCAACGACTTCATCCAACCGGAAGCCTTGCGTACTCGCCCCCATCTCCGGCGTCAGCTTGATACCGACCGACCCGAACACCTCGCACTCGGTCTCGAACCAGATCGCCTCCGAGTCGATGAGCAGTCCGTCCAGGTCGAAGATGGCGGCTCGCAGCATTTGCGCTCCCCGTTGCATGACTTTCCGAGAATTATTCCTACGCCGATCGCGCCCGACGCAGCATGCTCCCTACGTTACAACGGGTGTCCGCAAGGCAAGGGGAGCCGCGTGCCCGACACCGTCAAGGTCACCTGCATCAACACGCGCGAGTTCGGCAGCGCCGACGGGCGCATCTCGCATGTCGGCGGCTGGGGGTGGAAGTTCACCCAGGAAGAAACCATCGACCACATCGAGACCGGGCGCCTGCGCTGCTACATCAACGTGCTCGGCGAGGACGTCTGGATCGTGGTGGCCACGCGCAACGGGCGGAAATACCTGCGGACCGAGATCGACGACGAGGACTCCAACGCGCTCCTCAACCTGCCGGAGTGCCCCGCGTAGGCCAAGCGGCTGTCCGATCCCCGGGCCCGCCGCCGTTGCGTGAGGAACACCCCTCCCGCCAAGGCCCGCCCCATGTCCACGTCCATCGCCCGCCTGTCCGCCGCGCTGCTCGCCTGCGCCTTGCTCCCGGCCGGCGCGTGCATGGCGCAGCAGGCCACGCCCATGTCCGCCAAGCCGGCCGAGGCACCCGCCGCAGCCGCCGCGCCCGCGGCCGCACCGGCGCCGCCAACCGCCGCCAGTCGCTTCGCCATCCTCGACGCCAATCACGACGGCGTGCTCAGCCAGTACGAATACGACAGCGACGCGGTGCTCGAAGCGCTCGACACCAACCACGACGATCTGATTTCCGCCGACGAGTTCCAGGTGTTCCTGGGCGACAAGGCGCAGGGCGCGCCGGATGCGGCCTACCGCATCAGCATCGCGGACACCGATGGCGACGGGAAGTTATCGGACGCCGAGCTGCGCCGCGGCCTGAAGATCCGCTTCGACTGGCTCGACGCCAACAAGGACGGCAACGTGGACCTGGACGAACTGAAGGCAGGCTTCGGCGTACCGATGCTGCATTAAGCGGCGGGTTCGTCGGGCGCACCGATCTCGAGCGTGTGCGTCCAGCCCGGCAGCCCCACCTTCGCCAGGTATTTCACGAGCGCTTCGACGCCGTAATACGTGACCTTGCCGTTGGGCTGCATGTACGCCAGCGCGGACTGGTCCACCTTCAGGCCGTTCGCGCGCGCCTGCTTCGTCAGCTTCTGCAGCAGCAGCCCATTGTCGGCGTTGGTGTTGGAATCGGCGTGCGCATCGAACACCACGTAGTCGATCCAGCCGCCTTCCGTATTCTTGTCGCGCAGGTGCGCGAAGTTCACTTTCATGGTCGTGATCCTCCCGGAGGCGGCTAGCTTAATGCCGCGTGGCCGGTATCTGGGGCGCGCGCCACATCTTGAGTGCAACGACGACACCGACGAACGCGAACACCAGGCCCAGCGCGATGCTGGAGGTCAGCGTCCGTGCGCCGGCATGCAGGTCGTAGCCGATCATGATCGCGCCGATCACCAGGAAGTACATCGGGGTGAGCGACCGCAGCGAGCGCTGTGTCCCTTGCATCCGTTGGCAGTGGAGCCACAACGCGTGCGCATCGCTGACCTCCGCTTCATGCGATCCGCGGCAGGCAAGCCCGAATCCGAGATCGGCCGCGCACGCCGGGCACAGGCCCTTCGCGCAATGCTTGCATAGGCCGATGGCGGCCGTGCCGGCGTGTTGGAAGCAGTCCATCGCAGTTCCTCGATCCCGTGATCCGTCTCGTCGGCGGCTAGCCTAACGCCCGGCGCCGCGCTGCGCATGGCTCGGTACAGGGGCCGGGCGTAAAGTAGCGCCGTCGCGATCCCCCAGGAACTTGACGTTGCGAACTCCCAACGGCGGCCCCGCCCAACCCGCGCGTCGCCGCTTCGTGCAAGGCCTGGCCGCCGGCGGCGCCGTGGCCGGCCTCGGCCTGTGGCCACGCGCGAGTTACGCGCTGCAAGGCGCGGGCCTGCCTTCCGTCCTGTCCGGCACGCAGTTCGACCTGTCGATCGGCGAAACGCCGATGAACTTCACCGGCCGCACGCGCACGGCGATCACCGTCAACGGATCGTTGCCCGCGCCGCTGCTGCGCTGGCGCGAAGGCACCACGGTGGACTTGCGCGTGTCGAACGCGCTGCCGATGCATTCCGTGCATGGCCACGAGACCTCGATCCACTGGCACGGCATCCTGCTGCCCGCCAACATGGACGGCGTGCCGGGCATCAGCTTCGACGGCATCCATCGCGGCGAGACGTACGCGTATCGCTTCGACGTGAAGCAATCCGGCACGTACTGGTACCACAGCCATTCGGCGTACCAGGAACAGGTGGGGCTGTACGGCCCGCTGATCATCGATCCGATCGAACCCGCACCGTTCGCATTCGACCGCGATTACGTGGTGATGCTGACGGACTGGACGGACCTGGATCCGGCGGCGTTGTTCGCGCGCCTCAAGAAGATGCCGGGCTACGACAACTACTACAAGCGCACGCTCGGCGACTTCATGCGCGATGCGCGCCGCGATGGCCTCGCGGAAACCATCGAAGACCGCAAGCTCTGGGGCGCGATGCGCATGACGCCCACCGACCTCGCCGACGTCAACGCGAACACCTACACCTACCTGTTGAACGGCACCACGTCGCTCGGCAACTGGACGGGCCTGTTCCGTTCCGGCGAGAAGGTGCGCCTGCGTTTCATCAACGGCGCATCGATGACGTACTTCGACGTGCGCATCCCCGGCTTGAAGATGACGGTGGTCGCCGCCGATGGCCAGTACGTGCACCCGGTGACGGTCGACGAATTCCGCATCGCGACCGCGGAAACCTTCGACGTGATCGTGGAGCCCAGCGGGCAGGACGCGTTCACCATCTTCGCGCAGGACATGGGCCGCACCGGTTACGTCAGCGGCACGCTCGCCGTGCGCGAAGGCTTGCGCGCGCCGGTGCCGGCGGTGGAGGCACGGCAGATCCTGTCGATGGCGGACATGGGGCACGGTGCGGCGGCGCACGACATGGCCGGCATGGACATGGCCGGCATGGACCACGCCGCGATGGGCCACGCCGCGATGGGCCACGCAATGCCTGCCGCGCAACACCATCCCGCCAGCGAATCGCACAACCCGTTCGTCGACATGCAGGCGGCTTCGCCGACGCCGAAGCTCGACGACCCCGGCATCGGCCTGCGCGACAACGGCCGCACGGTGCTCACGTATTCGATGCTGCGCAGCGTGTTCGACGATCCAGACGGCCGCGATCCCGGCCGCGACATCGAGCTGCACCTCACCGGCCACATGGAACGCTTCACGTGGGGCTTCAACGGGCAGAAGTTCTCGCAGGCGGAACCGCTGCGGTTCAACTACGGCGAACGCCTGCGCATCGTGTTGGTCAACGACACGATGATGACGCACCCGATCCACCTGCACGGCATGTGGAGCGACCTGGAAGACGCCGACGGCAACTTCCACGTGCGCAAGCACACCATCGACATGCCGCCCGGCAGCAGGCGCAGCTATCGCGTTCGCGCCGATGCGCTCGGTGGCTGGGCATATCACTGCCACCTGCTGTTCCACATGGAAGCCGGGATGATGCGCGAAGTGCGGGTGGACGAATGAAGCGGCTCGCGCTGGCGCTCCTGTGTTGCGTCGCGCTCGATGCGATGGCGCAGGACCATTCGCATCACATGATGCCGATGCCGATGCCTGCACCCACGACGGGCGAGCAACCGAAGACGCCGATCCCCGCATTGACGGACGCCGATCGCGCCGCGGCCAAACCGCCGATGGCCGACCACCCGGAGCATGACAACGCGATCCAGTCCTTCGTCCAGTTCAACCGCCTCGAAGGCTTCGACGGCGGCCTCGAATGGCAAGGCCAGGCGTGGATCGGCACCGACACCGACAAGCTCTGGCTGCGCAGCGAAGGCGAGCGCATCGACGAACGCACCGAAGCCGCCGACCTGGAAGTGCTGTACGGCAAGCCGATCGCGCGCTGGTGGGATCTCGTCGCGGGCGTGCGCCACGATTTCAAACCCGGCGCGTCGCAGGATTGGGCCGCCATCGGCGTCACGGGCACCACGCCGTACAAGATCGAACTGGAAGCGACGGCGTACATCGGCGCCTCCGGCCGCACCGCCGCGCGCATCGAAGCCGAATACGAAGCGCTGCTCACCAATCGCCTCATCCTGCAGCCGCTCGTCGAACTCAACCTCAACGGCAAGGACGATCCCGCGCGCCATGTGGGCGCGGGGTTGAGCACCGCCGAAGCCGGCCTGCGGTTGCGTTACGAAGTGACGCGCCAGTTCGCGCCGTACATCGGCGTGGTGTACGAGCGCGCGTTCGGCGACACTGCGGACCTGCGGCACGACGCAAGCGATACGCGCGTGGTCGCAGGGTTCCGGATCTGGTTCTGACTGACGAGACTTCCCCCATGTCCCGTTCGCGACTCGCAATGCTGCTGTTGCTCCTGGCCACCACCGCCAATGCCGCGGCGCCCCTGCGAAATACCGGCGACGCCGCACACGTGTTCGCCTACACGCCGAAGCCCGGCATGGACGCGCAGTTCGACGCCGGCTACCAGAAGCACCTCGCGTGGCATCGCACGCACAACGATCCGCTCGTCTGGTACGGCTGGACGATCACGCACGGCCCGCGCATGGGGATGTTCATCGACGGCACATTCGGCGCGCCGTTCTCCGCGTTCGACCATCGCGTCGCGCCCGCCGACGATGCGAAGGATGCGGACCGCACGTTCATGGCGTTCGGCGAGCCCGCGTTCCGCGCCGTGTATCGCGTGCGTCGCGACCTCAGCACCGGCACGCCGCTCGAACAGTGGCAACCCACCGCGATGGTGGAAGTGCACGTGTACAAGTTGAAGCTGGGCAAGGCCGCGCAGTTCGAACAAATCGTCAAGCGCATGCGCGCCACCGTGGAAGCCACGGGCGGGCAGGGCACGCACACGTGGTACGAAGGCGTGGGCGGCACCGCGTCGCCGGAATTCATGCTGATGGTTGCGCGCAACGATTGGGCAAGTTACGAGAACGCACCCGGCGACCTCGAACGCGTGATGGCAAGCGTCGACGACGCCACCACGCGCCGCGAGTTGCTTGCCGCATATGCCGCGTGCGTGGACAGCGTGACCAGCGAAATCTGGCGGTATCGCCCGGAGATGAGCCTGATCCCCGCGGCCACCCCCTGACGAGGGCTGTCACATCCCGGGCGCGTATGATCCTGCGATGCCCACCCCAGCTCCCACGGCGCTCGTCGCCGACGACAACCTCGATGCTGGGCAAACACTGGCGGCCTTGCTCGAATTGCTGGGGCATCGCGTCGCATTGGCGCGCGACGGGCAGCAGGCCCTCGACCTGGCGATGGAACTGCATCCGGGCGTGGTCTTCCTCGACATCGGCATGCCGGAGCTGGACGGGTGGGAAGTGTGCCGCCAGATCCGTGCGACCGACTGGGGTGCGAAGGCCTGGATCGTTGCGGTGTCCGGTTACGGCCAGGACAGCGATCGCGAGAAGTCGCACGCCGTCGGCTTTGACAAGCACTGCACCAAGCCGCTGCAGATCAAGACCGTGCAGGAACTGCTCGAGCGCACGCCGATCGCGTTGTAGCGCATCAGATTTCCACCGGCGCGCCCAGCTCCACCAGGCGCGTGCTCGGGATGCGGAAGAAGTCCGTCGCAGGCGCCGCGTTGCGATGCATCGCGCCGAACAGCTTGTCGCGCCACAAGGCCATGCCCCCGCGCGGACGCGCGACGATGGTTTCGCGGCTGGCGAAGTACGTCGTCTCCATCGGATCGAAGCACAGCTCGCCCTGGTCGCCCGCGCGCATCAAGGCCAGCGGGACGTCGGGCGATTCCATGAAGCCGTAGCGCACGGTCGCGCGGTAGAAATCGTCGGCGATCGGTTCGATGCTCAGGCGCGTCGCATCGGACAGGTAGGGCACCGCGCTCGTCTCCACCGTCAGCAGCACGTTGCGCGCGTGCAGCACCTTGTTGTGCTTGAGGTTATGCAGCAGCGCCTTCGGCACGATGCCGTGCTGCGCGGTGAGGAACACGGCGGTGCCTTCCACGCGCGTCGGCGGCGCCAGCATCAGGCCGGGCAGGAACGTATCGAGGCGCAGGCCGTCCTTCAGGATCTCCGCCTGCAACAGCTGGCGCCCACGGCCCCACGTGCGCAACAGGATGAACACACCGACGCCCAGCGCGATCGGGAACCACGCGCCATCCATGAACTTCGCCAGGTTGGCCGACAGGAACGCCACGTCCACCAGCACGAACAGCGTCGCCAGCGGCCAGAACACCATCGGCGGCAAGGTCCGGCGCTGGCGCATCGCCACGATGAACAACACGCTCGTGATCAGCATCGTGCCGACGACGGACACGCCGTAGGCCGTCGCAAGCGCCGTCGAGCTGCCGAAGCCCACGACGGTCGCGATCGTGCCGATCATCAACACCCAGTTGATCGTCGGGATGTAGATCTGCCCGATCGTCGCCTGCGACGTGTGCTTGATGTGCATGCGCGGCAGGTAGCCCAGCTGGATCGCCTGGCGCGCCGCGGAGTAACCGCCGCTGATGACGGCCTGCGAAGCGATGACGGTCGCCGCCGTCGCGAGCGCGATCATCGGATACAGCGCCCACGCCGGCACGCCGAGATAGAAGGGATTGTCGATGGCCTTCGGGTTCGCGAGCAGCAGCGCGCCCTGGCCGAGGTAGTTGAGCGTGAGCGCCGGCAGCACCAGCACGTTCCAGGCCACCTGGATCGGCCGCCGTCCGAAGTGCCCCATGTCTGCGTACAAGGCTTCGCCGCCCGTCACCGCCAGCACCACTGCGCCGAGGATGAAAATCCCGTGCCAGCCGTGGTCGAGGAAGAAGCGCAGGCCCCACCACGGATTCAGCGCATGCAGCACTTCCGGGTTGCCGACGATGTTGTGGATGCCCAGCACCGCGATCGCGGCGAACCACACCACGATCACCGGTCCGAACGCCTTGCCCACGCGATCGGTGCCGAAGCGCTGCGTGGCGAACAACACCACCAGCACGCCGATCGTCAGCGGCAACACCATGTGTTCGAGCGTGGGGGCCGCCACTTCCAGGCCTTCCACCGCCGACAACACCGAGATCGCCGGGGTCAGCACGCCGTCGCCGAAGAACAACGCCGCGCCGAACACGCCCAGCAAGCCGACGATGTACGCACCACGCGAACCGCCCGGCATCGTGCGTTGCGCGAGCGACGTCAGCGCCATGATCCCGCCTTCGCCCGCGTTGTCCGCGCGCATGATCACCGCGACGTACTTCACCGTGATGATCACCATCAACGTCCAGAACACCAGCGACAACACGCCGAGCACGGTGGCCGCATCCGGCGTGAGCCCGTAGTGCGGGGTGAAGGCTTCCTTGATCGTGTACAGCGGACTGGTGCCGATGTCGCCGAACACGACGCCGATCGCGCCGAGCATCAGGGTGCGGAAGCTGGCGGACGGCGCGTGCGGTTGCGGCACGGCGATGGGAGCGGTGGTGGCGGACATGGCGGGTTCCAATCAGAACGTGGCTTGCAATGCGGCTTCGATGCGCGGGCCGGCGGCGTTGTCGCCGAAGATCCGTTTCGCGTTGCTGTCGGTGGTGTGCGCGGTGAAACGCAGGGAAAGCGGGCCGGCGAGGGCGAACACCGCGCTCAGTTGCGCGTGCGTGTAATCGCGTTGTTGCAGGAAGTAGTGGCCGACGGCGAGTTCGAGATTCAGGCGATCGTTCACCGGTAGGCGACCACCGACCAACGCATAGAGTCCCGCATCATCGCCGCCGAGTGCTTCGCGCGAGTAGCCGAGCGAGAGCCACGCGCGATCGCGGAACATCAGAGTGCCGTTCGCCTCGGTCCAGTCCAGGTCGATGCGGGTCGACGGATACACGTAACGCAGCAGGTTCACGTCGACGGACCAATCGTCCGACAGCGCCGTGCCCCAGCCGACGGTCGCGTCGAACTCGGTGCTCGCATCCGCCGCCGGACCGTAATCGACGTTCGTGCCCCAGAGCGAGGCGTACACGCCTGATGCGCCTGCCACTTTCACGCCCGCCTGCACCGCCGGCTCGCCACGCGTCTGCGTTGTGCCGCGCCAGACGTAGTCGGAGGTCAGCGCCGCCGAACCGGTGATGTCGGCCGCCCGCGCATCGACCGCCAGGCCGAGGCAGGCGAGGGCACACCAGGTCCACATCCGTTGCATCGCGATCATCCAACGCGCGGCCCCATCGGCCACGGCCAAATTCTCGTCACCGGGCGCGCAAAGCCTCCATTCCCGGCACCGGCCCGTTGCGTAAATTCGGCGTAAATTCCAGCCCCGCGCGAATCGCGCACAATGCGCGCATGCGTCCCGCCCTGCCGATCGCCGCCAACGCGTCGCCCGCCGCCGGCTACGTGCTTGCCTTCGTTGCGACCGCCGTTGCGGTCATCGTGGCCGCCGCCGCCGAACGCTGGCTCGGCCTCGCCGATCTGTCGCTCGTCTTCATGCTCGCGGTGCTCGTGGTCGCGGTGCGCACGCACACCGGGCCCGCGTTGCTGACGGCGGTGTTGTGCTTCCTCGCGTTCAACTTCTTCTTCATCGAACCGCGCTACTCGTTCTACATCCACGCGCGGCATGGGGTGGCGACGGTCGCGTTGTTCCTCGCAGCGGCGTTGATCGCGGGGCGTCTCGCGTCGCAACTCGCGATGCAGGTGCAGGCACTGCGCATCGCCAACCTGCATGCGAACGCGCGGCAGGCGTTGGCGGGGAAGTTGTCGGTGGCGACGGATGCCTCCGGTGTGGTCGATGCCGCCGAGAGCGTCTTCCGCGAAGGCCTCGGCGCGGATGCGTGGGTGCGATTGGGCGACGACTGCGCGACCGACCAGGGCGGCGGTGTGGAAGAACACGGCTGGTGGTTCCTGCCGTTGCGCGCGCCGAGCGGCCCGTTGGGCGTGATCGGCCTGAAGCTGCCGCCGTCCTCGACGCGCCTGGACGCGATGCAGCAGATGACCGCCAAGGCGATGGCCGGCGACATCTCGCAGGCGCTGCAACGCACGCGCCTGGCCGGCGAACTCGAAACCACGCGCATGGCGAATGAAACCGAACGCCTGCGGTCCGCGTTGCTGTCGTCGGTGTCGCACGACCTTCGAACGCCACTCGCGTCGATCATCGGCGCCGCCGGCAGCCTGGAGAATTACGGCGACGCGATGAACGACGCCGACCGCCGCAGCCTGCTGGACGCCATCCGTACCGAAGGCGAGCGCCTCGACCGCTACATCCAGAACCTGCTCGACATGACGCGCCTCGGCCACGGCGAGCTGGTGTTGCATCGCGACTGGATCGGCGTGGATGAGCTGGTGGGCGCAGCGGTCGGACGACTGCAGCGGCAACATCCCGCTGCACGTTTCGTCGCACGCGTCCCGCAGGAGATGGAACCGCTCTGGGTGCACCCGGCGCTCATCGAGCAAGCGCTGTTCAACGTGCTCGAGAATGCGGTGAAGTTTTCACCACCCGATGCGCCGGTCGAAATCGACGCGCACGCCATCGGCAACGCCGTGCAACTCGACATCACCGACCACGGCCCCGGCATCCCGGAAGACGAACGCGCCCGCATCTTCGACCGCTTCTACAGCGTCGCGCGCGGCGATCGCGGCCGCGGCGGTACGGGCCTCGGCCTCGCGATCTGCCGCGGCATGATCGGCGCGCATGGCGGCGAGGTGGAAGCGTTGCCTGCGCCGAGCGGCCGCGGCACCACCATCCGCATCACGCTCCCGCGCATCGAGCCCACGCCATGACCACCGCGCGCCTGCTGGTCATCGACGACGAACCGCAGATCCGCAAGTTCCTCGACATCGGCCTGCGCGCGCAGGGCTACCAGGTGCTGCTGGCCGAAACGGGGCAGGGCGGCCTCGACCTGCTGGCGACGCAAGGCGCCGACCTCGTGATCCTGGACCTCGGCCTGCCCGATCGCGACGGCCACGAAGTGCTGCGCGCGTTGCGCGAATGGTCGAACGTGCCCGTGATCGTGCTGACCGTGCGCAGCGACGAAACCGGCAAGGTCGCCGCCCTCGACGCCGGCGCCAACGATTACGTGACCAAACCCTTCGGCGTGCAGGAACTGATGGCGCGCGTCCGGGCGTTGCTCCGCGCACACGCCGCACCGGCAGACACACCGCCGGTGCACGACGACGGCCGCTTGCGCGTGGACCTCGCGCGGCGCGAAGTCACGCTGGACGGCAACCCGATCGTCCTCGCCCGCAAGGAATACGCCTTGCTCGCCCTGCTGGTGCAGAACGCGGGCCGCGTGGTGACGCAGCCCCAGCTGCTGCGCGAACTGTGGGGACCCACGCACGACCAGGACACGCACTACCTGCGGATCCTCGTGGCCAAACTGCGGCAGAAGCTCGGCGACGATGCCGCCGCGCCGAAATGGATCGCCACCGAACCGGGCGTCGGCTTGCGGTTCCTGTCGCAATAATTTGCGTCGCGCACGTTGTACGCTGCACGCACGCCATGGGGATGGCGCGCATCGCATTCAGGGGGATCCATGCAACACACCAACTCGCATCGCCGCGCACGTACCATCGTGCTCGCGTCCTTACTGCTGCTTGCAAGTGGGCAGGTGTTCGCGAAGGACGTCTTCGCCACCTTCGGCGACACGTGCATCGCCAGCGGCACCAGCTACGACAAGGCCGCCGAAGCGGTGAAGGCGCGCAACGCCGTCGCAATGCCCGCCGACCCCAACGCCGGCTACCACGCCAGCAAGACCTGGCTGGTCGAAGGCACCCCGCAGGTGTTGATCACCCTCAACGAGCGCGGCTACTGCGCCGTGATGGCCGACGGCGCGGAAGCGGCCGAGCTGGAAGCGCACCTCGCCGCGTTCATGGCGCAGATGCAGCAGACCAGGCCCGCGACGCAGCGGCAGGACAAACCGATGTTCGACGGCGAACAGGTGCTGGACGCGTGGGAGATCGACTGGTCGCCGGAACTGGCAATGCGCGTGCGGTTGTCGAAGGCGTCGGCCGATGGCGTGGAAGGGGTGATGTTGTCGCGGGCGTTCGTGGCGAAGTAGGGGCGCGGGTCGCGTTGCGCCTCCGGTAACGCGCCTAGCCCTTTCGCACGCGGCCGATTCCCGCGCCGGCCAGCAGCAGCGTGATCCCTGCGAGCGCAGTCAGCAGCGCGTAGACATACGGCAACGACGTGAGCGCGAGACCGAACGCGGCCAGGTCCAGGCCAGGCCGGTCCACACCAACGCAACGGCCACGGTCTGCATGCGACGGTCCACGCGCGCCTCCCTCAGAAGCTTTCGTTGTACGCCTTCAACTCCGCCGTCCGCTTCTCCGCGCGATCCTGCATGCACGCGAAGTACATCGCCGTGCGGATCGTGCCGCCGCTGTGCACCGTGAAGATCGCATCGCAGTCCGCCTCGCGGAACTTGACCCACAGGCGTTGCGCGACGATGAGCTGCTCACGCGCGCGCGCCATCTCGGGGTAGTCCTCCGCGTCCGCCTTCAGGCCGGCAAGCAGCGATTGGTAAGCGGCGTTCAACGCCTTGTCGGCCCGCTCGACGCCCTGGCGACCGCATTCGTTGATGTCCTGCGTGTTCCCCGACTCGCACACATCGCCCGCAATCGCCGGCGCAGCGACGGCGAACAACGCGAAGGCAGCGAAGCGTTTCAGCATGGCGGGCGCTCGAAGGAATCCCCGGCCGGATCGTCCGCGACGGCCGGCAGGGGGTCAAGGCGGCGGACCGGCGCGCCCTTCACGGCCGAACCGACGGTGTCGACCCGCGCACACCCCCGGGTCGCGCAACGCGGCTATCCTTCGGCCAGCAGGGGTATGGATGGAGCAGGGCAATGCGACGTAGCCGTCGACAGAGGCAGAGGCAAGCGCGTTCGCGCCGGATCCTGGTGATCGCGGTGCTGGTGATCCTCGCGCTGGTGGGCGCGTGGCTGTACATGCGCGGCAGGCACGCCGAGCCCGCAACGGGCGCGACCGGCGTGGCCCCGGCGGTGACCTCGGTGATCACGATCCCCGTGCCGGCCAGTGCGCCCGCGACGGACGTGGCACCCGCGACGACCGTGCAACCCGCACCAGCGACGACGACGGTGCCGTTGGGGAGCGTGGAGAGCCCGGAAGCGCGGGAAGCCTCGTGGCTCGCCTCGCGGAAGGAAGCGATCCGGATCCAGGGCGAGTTGCGCGCCAAGCAGAATGCGGAGAAGGCGGCGAAGGCCTCGCCGAGCAACGACATCCGGTGCGTGGATGGGCAGCGGATGAAGCGGGTTCAGAATGGGTGGGTGCAGGATGGGACTTGCTGATCTAGCCGTTTTCCTCGGTTAGCAATGGAATCCCAAGGTTTTTGAGAAGATCAAAAACGCCGTCGTAGTGCTTTGGCGGTCTCGTCTTGTCTTGGTCGGAGCCGGTGGGGATGACAATCACCATGCCCTGGCGAGCACGAGTCAGCAGTACGCGATATGCGTTCAGAAGGTAGCGACGCCGCGATTCGTCGTTCACCTTCTTCCAGCTGCTTCCTGAGAATTTGTGAAATCCCCAAGACCCGCCTTCCGCTCGAAGGTCTGCATCCCAAACGACGCAGGCCCAATCGAGCTCAAGACCTTGCACTTGAAATTCTGTTGCAGGGTCTTCCATGTAGTACGAGGACCGAACGTCCTCGTGACCTTGAAGAAACCACTGCACCGGATCGGTCTTCACTCGAACATCAACGCCAAGCGGGCGAAGGCGCTGTGCGCCTGAGGACACCACCATACCGAAGCGCTCGCTTCCCCTCGCGCGCGTTCGAACCCAGTGCTTTGCAGCGGCGAGATCACGCGTTAGCCGAATCGGATAGGTCGCCAGGACACTTTTGAGCGAGTGTTTAGCCTGCTCGAGCCGCAGATCTAAGAGGTCGTTCACGAAGCTCGAAACATGCTCAGATCGAAATGATCGAACTGAGGTCGCTAGATGCAGTGCAGGATCGTAGCGAAGTACAACTTTTCCCTCGAGAGCGGAGATCGCTTCCGACTCAACCGCTCCGGCATTGGCCAATTCAGGTGATAGATGAACTACCCAATTTGGGAATTGAGTTGACACCGCAGACAGCCATTCCCGAATGCCGGCTTCTCCCCTATTAATCTCCTGACCATTTCCGACCAGGCAAACAACAACAGCCCAGTTGTGACGATCCATGCAGGAGATCAGAAACGCTGGCTCCGACTGGTTGAAGTCTGGCTCGCCCTTTTTCGTGCGCATAAACGCGGACGTTTGCGGAAGGTCCCAAGCACGCTGGGCTTCGTCAAAAAGTGCCACGTGGTTCGCGGCGGGCCCTTGTCCGCTAGGTACTCATCTCGGAAATGGTGGACGTTTTGGACAAACGTTTTGACCTTTCGCGCGGCCTCACCTTTTGTGACTTTGGATCCCCGTTCGCTGGCGCGTTTAACTTCGTCGTGTGTTAGCGCGGCCTGGAGGACTGCTACCAAAGGGCCGTTTCCGGAAAGAAAGACGCTGTGAGAGTGATCGGTGCCGTCGGATTGCTTCGTGGCCACATCTAGGCCCACCAGCGTTTTTCCAGCTCCAGGCACGCCAGTTACAAAGCAAATGACCTTTTCTCTCTTGGCTCTGGCAGCGTCGATGATCTGCATGACGCATGCCGTCGTAGCAGACAGGTTTTCTGCACCGGCATCGCTCCGGGTAATCTCGGCGACGTCGTGATTCAAGTACAGGTGTCGAGCTGCCTCAATGATCGTCGGCGTTGGTTGGTATCGACCGACTTCCCAGTCACCAGGTTCGATCTTGTTTCCCGACGTGAGGCGTAGTCCCATCTCCAGGGCTTCGCGCAAGGTCGACCCGGCGCAACCGATAGGAGGTACCACGCCGTCTTCCACAGATGGATGCTCAAGTTGCCGAATGGCGCTGGACTCAGTCGCTACTAGGACCGGCACGATAGGTAGGAGATGGCTCGCGCTGTGGAAGTACTTCAGGTCCAGCGCGTAGTCCCACACCTGATTAATTGCTGCGCGATCGAAGGCTGTCGCGCCGACCTTGAACTCGATAACAAACAACGCGTGATCGAGAACCAGAATGGTGTCGACACGCTTGCCCAGTCGAGGGATGTCATATTCCAAATAGACGGATCCGCGACCCCTAAAGCCGGCTAGCTCTCGTTGCAGGGCGACAATCTGTCCGGTCCACGCGCCGCGATCGAGCAATGTCACATCCGCCGAGCTTCTCTCGACGAGAGCGCCCAAAATGGTGCGCGGATCGGCGATCAAGAAGTCCTCGATGGAAGCGCTGTACGCCCATCGCACGCGGCGATGGGCCGTGATCGGCAGATCCATGCGAGTTTTCCCCAGCCCTGTCTGGAGAAATCTTACGCCAATGACGGCATGGTCTCCTGCGCGGAGAAGCCAGATTATTTCTTGGTGTCGTCGGTCGGGTACCGGATGACGAGTGCCTGCGCAATGAGGCCGGCCATCTCGTGCGGAATGCTTCTGGCGGCACCGTCAGCCATGAAGGATGCGCCCCGTCCAGCGGGATTGAACACGCGGACCAGGTCGGGGTTACGGCCTGTGGAATCGATCCACCATCCAGGAAGCGCAACAACCGGAACCACGTTGATGGAAGCCTTTAACGTGTCCCGCAGATAGGTTCGAAGCCATTCCGCCTGGCGCCGAGCCTGTTCGATAGGCCCCCTGCTCGCGAAATGGGGGAATCGGAGAACCTCACCATCAAAGCTGACTTTGTGGGCGTCGGGATGTGTCTTCGCAGGCTTGCGGACCGACTTGGTTTCAACCATGTAAACGGCGCGCGGGCCAATCACAACGTGGTCGAGGTTGAACTTGTCGCCCGGGACGTCGTGGATGACCGTGCAGCCTGAAGCGATCAAACGGTTTAGTTGCTGTGCTGTGAATAGTTCGGCCTTCAGCCCTTCGTTCGCGCGCCGGCGAAGTCTGCCATGGTGAACGATGTGGCGGATTGACCAAGCAACGAGCGCTATGAACGCGATCAGGAAGATCCATTCGCCAACCCCCCAGCGGACGTGGCCCCACTCGACCTTTGAAAGGGCCCATACAGCGAGAAAGTAAGGACCAAGCCAAAACAGCATTAGCAGAGCAGCTTGCGCGCTATCGGTGTGATCCTCGATTCGCTTTCTCAGCTGCTCACCAGCCCCGTAAATCGCCTTGCCTTCGATAGGTGACCTGCGCCCATCGCGATCCTGCCATTTTCGATGCAAAAAGATGAAGGCGACCGCTAGGAATGTAGGCAGGAGTACAGATGCGCAAACGATGACGACGTATAGGGGCATGGCTTGTCTGGTCGGGCTGCGTGTTAAGTAGATTGAACCACAACGACTCGTCCAGACATGGACGTGGTGCGGAGAGGCGGTGGTGGCGCGGGGTGCCAGCGCCGATGGCCTTGGGCGCGCAAAGCGGGGCGCTTATCGCAAAGCGGGGGAAGCTGATCGCAGCGATCGGGGCGCTTATCTCAAGCTATCGAAACCTGGATTCAGCCAAATGGAAGCCGAGCGCAAGCAGTTTTGCGCTGATCTCAAGTCATCGGAAGCTGATCCCACGCAATCGCGAGATGATCTCAAGCTAGCGCGAGCTGATCTCAAGCAAGTGCCAGTTGGTCTCAAGCAGTCGCGATCTGATCTCAACCGGTCGTGCCCTGATCGCAAAGCTACGGAGGCCAATCACAACGTCTCCGACTCTGTGCTTGTCGTCTTTCGTCATGAAGACGCGTGTCTCGTGGACAAGTTGAGTCCACGCGTCAGACGCGTCTGTGCGTTGTCGCGTTTCCGTCCAATTGGCGGACACCAATATCGGGCGCAGTCTTCTCGACGGAGTCCAACACTCCTCTAGGCGCGTCAACATCACGCGGTACCGCATGGCCCCTGCGTCGGGAGGGGACCTAATACAACACCTCGCGAGGGGGAATACGTTCACCGCCCTAGAGCGGTTTGGCCTCCCGACACCTTTGCGCCGCGCACCGCGGCGCAAAGCTCTTCCCCAAATCGTCGGAGGTCACACATGCAACCTTCCGCCCGAGCGCCCACCGTCTACGCGCTCCCCGAAACCGCCCACGTCGAACTGATCCAGATTCGCGATCACCTGCGCCTGCTGGCCTTCCTCGCGGATACCGGTTCCAACGCCAGCCGCCACGATGCGGAACTCCGCCCGCACGCACTCGCCTGGTGGTTCACGCGCCTGGCGCGCGACATCGACGGCATCGTCGAAGCGACCTATTGGTCGGCGGACGTCGCGAACGGTTGATGGCTTCTGCTTTCGCTTTCAACCGAAGGAACGACATTACCCAACGCTCCGGTGAGGCGCACCGCACGCCGAGCCAATCCCGCGCAGCCGTCCATGGATGGACGGCGCCGATGCTCGCAGCCAGGGATGGCGAGGCAGCGGAGCGGGATTGGCTGGGCGTGCAGTGCGCCGTCGGTCCGAGTGCAGCTGTTCGCCAGCGACCCAACGATCCGGTGCAAGGCGCTACCCCTACGCAGCGTCGCAACGATCCGATCGCGAAGCGCGCCGACGTGATGAGGGCCAAGGGTCCTTGAAGTGCGCCATGGATGGCGCACGGCCGGTGCTTGGAGCTGGACAGCGGAACGCGCCGGGCAAGGACCCTTGGCCCTCATCGCGGCGGAGCGCCGTGCCGGAGGAGGTTCAACAACCTCGCTTCTGGATCCCGCCTTCGCGGGGATGACAAGCCGCAAGCCACCAATCTGAACGACCCTCGCTCCCCCGTCGCACCCCGAAGCCCCATACTCCGCCGCCGCCCCTCCGGCGGCCCGCTCCCGAGAAACGCCATGGCCACCAAGGCCACCATCATCAAGGCCGAGCTCCAGGTCACCGACATGGACCGCCACTATTACGCCGCGCACAACCTCACGTTGGCGCAGCACCCGTCCGAAACCGTCGAGCGCCTGATGGTCCGCCTGCTGGGCTTCGCCCTGTACGCGGACGATCGCCTCGAGTTCGGCCGCGGCCTCAGCGACGAAGACGAACCCACCCTGTGGCGCCGCAACTATTCCGGCGAAATCGAACTCTGGATCGAACTCGGCCAGCCCGACGAATCCCGCCTGCGCAAGGCGAGCGCGAAGTCCGAGGAAGTCGTCGTGCTCACGTACGGCGGCCGCGCCAGCGAACTGTGGTGGACGAAGAATGCGGTGGGCCTGGCCCGCCTGCGCAACCTCACCGTGCTCGACATCGACGCGAACGCCGTCGATGCGATGGCGCGCCTGTTCGGCCGCGGCATGCGCCTCACCGCGATGATCCAGGACGGCGAAGTGCAGTTGATGTCCGCCGATGCGAACGTCGCGCTGCGCCCCGTGGTGCGCATGGCCTCGGCGTCGACCGCGGCCTGATCAACCCGCCAGCACGTCGCGCCAATACGGCACCGGCAGGAACGGCATGTACTCATGCCACCCCAGCACGAACGAAAATACGGCGTGGATCGCGGGCGACGACAAAAACGCCAGCACCAGGTACCACGCCAGTTCGCGCCGCGAGAACTTGAACGCGAAAGGCGGCAGCAACAACGTCGCCAGCGCCGGCACCGTGTAGTAGATCCACCACGGCAAGCCGGAATTGTTGCCGAACTTCGCGAACATCATCCCGCCGACCACGACGATCGCCGCCACGCCGACCACCGGCTTGAGGTGCAGCGGGTGCGCACGATGGCGCGTCACGAAGCGCAGGATCGCGACGAACACGACCAGCGACACCAGCACGAAACACCAGAACCGCAACGCGACCGAATCCAAAGCGCTTCCCCCAAAGCGGATGAGGCGCGACTCTATCGCGGATCGCTGCGCCCTGCGCCTTCGCGCCACGCCCCCGTCGCCGCGTGCAGCACCAGCACGATCGCCCACGTGATCCACAACGACCACAAGGTCTGCGAGAGGAAGTGCGCGCCGCGGAATTGCTGGATCCAGCCCCACGCCAGGCTCGCGGCGAACAACCCCAGCCACCACGCCACGCTCGCGCGCTTGCGCTCGGGCCACCACAACAACGCGAACGCCATCGCCCACGAGCCCGACGTCACGAAGGCCGCGGGGATGCAGCGCCCCAAGGCCACGTCCGCGCGCGGCGAGGTGATCGTCGTCCACAAGTCCTGGTACGGCGCATGGCCACCGAACGCGTCGACATCCCACGGGCAATGCATCGGCCCGTAGAAGCGTTGCAGCACCCAGATGCACGTCGGCACGACGACGAACGCCAGGGCCACGCACCACCACCGACGTCGATGCGTCGCGAAGAACCCGTCGCGCGCCCGCAACGTCGCCAACGCGACCGCCCACGTCGCAAGCCCCGCGCCGATCAGCACGTACTTCATGTAGCGATGCAGGAAGTCCGTCATCACCCAGTCGTGGCGCCAGGGGAACACGCGCGTCTGCGCGTCGTAGTACGGCGCGGCGAGGGCCAGGTCGAGGCGCGTGGCGTGGAAGATCCACAATAAGGCGATCGCGGCCACCGCGAGACACGCGGTCTGCAAGGCGTAGAAGCGCGCGGGGAATCGCGGGCTGGGCTTCAAGGACTCGTGCCGGCGTGCGCCGCCTCGGCGCCGTCGGGCGCGACGCGGAACACGATGCTACCCCGGTACGGCGCACCCAACGCCTGCGCCCGGTGCTGCCGCGCCGCCATGTAACGCTGCACGTCGTGCCAGGCCTCGGCCTTGCAGATCCAGACGCTGGCGCCGTCGTCGTGGTCCTCGACCAGTTCCGTTGCCGCGTCTTCGTCGTAGTGCGGGTTGATCGATGTGCCGTCGGCCTTCGGCACGCGGGCCAGCGTGACGTCTTCGACATCCGCGTTCAGGTGCAGCCGCAGCCCGTAGCGCATGCGGTCGTCGACGAACACCACCTGGTCGATCGCGCCCGGCACCCGTGCGCGGATCGCGTCGGCCCACGCGCGGGCATCCTGCGGCGAATCGATCGTCGCGCTGACGAGACGCAGACCGATCAGCAGCGGCACCCACGCGACCAGGCGGCGCCACGGCATCGGCCCGCCGATCTCCGCGCTGCGCACCGCGACCGCCAACGCCACCGGCGCGAACAACGGCAACACATACAACGGCAAGCGCGACCGCGCGATGCAGAACACGAGCAACGGCAGGAACGTCCACGCCGCGAGCAACAGATCGACCGGATCATTCGCGCGCCCTTCGGGCTTGCGCCACTTCCGCACGTGCGCCGGCAATCCACGCAACCACCCGAACCACAACACCGTCCACGGCAACGCCCCCAGCACCAGCGTCGGCCCGTACACCGCGAGCCACCCGTACCACTGCCCGTTGCGCCGGAACTCGTCGGTCGCGAACCGATCCACCACTTCCATCCCCAGGAAGTAGTGCAGCAACGCCGGATTGCGCGTCACCACCACCACGAACCACCACAACGCCAGCGCCGCGAACACGAACAAGCCGAGCGGATGGAACACGCGCCGCCGCGGCGTCACCGCGAACTCGACGAACACGATCGCGAGCAACGGCAACAACCCCGGCGGCCCCTTCGTGAGGAACGCGAGCGCGAACGCGGTCCATAGCAAGGCGTCCCATCCCAACCGCCCGCTGCCCCATCGCAACTCGACGTAGGCCCACATCGCGAGCGTCTCCCACGCGGCGAGCAGGAAGTCTGTAGTCACCAGTTGCGAGGCGATGGCCGGCGCCAACATCGTCGCGTACGCGATCGCGGCGAAGCGCGCGCGCTCGGGCACCAGGCGCAACGCGATCCGCCACACGCACCACGTGCTCAACAGGTACGCGAGCGCCACGGGGATGCGCGCCGCCCACGTGTTCATGCCGAACACCGCCAGGCTCGCGGCGACGGCCCAGTACGTCAGCGGCGGCTTCGTCCAGTGCCCCACGTCGTGCGTGCGATGCGGCACCAGCCAGTCGCCGCTCGACAGCATGTTGGCCGCCACGTTGGTGTAGCGACCTTCGTCCGGATCCCACAACCCGCGGCTGCCGAGGAACGCGAACGCGAGCGTCAGCACGACGAGCACGACGAGCGTCCGTTGCATGCGAACCGTTGTCATCGCGGGCTCCACGCGGGCGCGCCCAGCGTGACTGCGGCCGCTGTAAGCGAACCTCAGGCCAGCCTGAGGCGCCTGTTAAGCGATCCGGCACGCGGCTGTCACCGGCACACCGGCATCCTGCGTCCACCCCACCCAGAACAGCGGAGCACGACCCCATGGCACGCGACATCCTCAAGACCCTCAAGGAAGAGCACGCAACGCTGCGTTCGCTGTTCGACCAGATGAAAGAGACGACCGACCGCGCCAAGAAGGGCCGCGCCGACCTGCTGGAGACGATCGAGCAGAACCTGTTGCCGCACGCCAAGTGGGAAGAGCAGGTGTTCTATCCCGCATTCAAGGAACGCTGCGACCGCGACGGCCTGCAGACGCTGGCCGAGGCCATCGCCGAGCACCACGCGGTGGAGCACAGCGTGATCCCGGAAGTGCACGCGGCCGACGTGGAAACGCCGGAGTTCGCGGGGCGCGTCAAGGTGTTCGGCGAGTTCATCGACCACCACGCCAAGGAAGAAGAGAAGACCATGTTCAAGATGGTCCGCGAGCTGTTCAGCGCGGACGAGCTTGCGCAGATGGACGAAGACTACGAGACCTGGAAGGCCTCCGACGCCGCCGCCAACCTCGTCTTTGCCGAGCAGGCGAAGGCCGGGTTGAAGGGTGCGGTGAAGTCGCTCATCCAGTAAGGGTGTGCCGGTGCGGCGCGTCGGCCGGAGGCCGATGCGCCGCGACACCGGCTTTACTGCATTCAGCGCAATGAAGCCCGCGCGAAGGATGCAGGCCACACATTTTCCCTGTCCGGTCGCGTAACAACGCGGCCGTTTCCATTTCTGCACAGGTGCAGGAACAGGGAACGATGAAGGCCATTGGCACGATATTTTTGCTGTGCGCCGCACTGACGGCGCTTCCATCGAACGCGCAGCTGCGAACGCCGCAATACCCGGAAGACGACACGGTCGTCGTGCAGCTGGACGACGAGACGCCCACCCAGGTCTGCCATCCGGATGCCGAGTGGATCCGCCTCGGCTTCGCGTCGATCGACCTGCACGGCACCGACAAGCTCGTGCTCACCAGCTCAGACGGCGATGAACTCAAGCTCTTCGGCACGCGCTGGAACGGCCGCGTCTTCCACACCCGCGCGCTGCGCGGCGACTGCATCACCATCGAGAAGGCCTTCAACGACGCCGACAGCGCATTCGCGTTGTCCGATTACCAGGCGGGCCTGGACGCATTGGCCGACACGCACGCGCGCATCGCCGCCGCCGGCGACCTGTGCGACAGCACGCCGCTGGATTGCAGGAAGACGTCCGACCTGGTGATCGCCGCCGATCCCACGATGGTGCTGGCGCTCGGCGACAACGCGTACACCAACGGCACGCTGGCCGAGTTCATGTCGCGCTACGACCCCAACTGGGGCCGCTTCAAGGACATCACCGCGCCCGTGGCGGGCAACCACGAATACCTGACGACGAACGCCGCGGGCTATTTCGATTACTTCAACGGCGTCGGCCAGAACGACGGCCCGGCCGGCGAGCGCACGAAGGGCTACTACAGTTTCGATGTGGGCGAATGGCACTTCATCGCGCTCAACAGCAAGTCGGGCGGTGCGGTGTCGGCGACGCAACTGGCATGGCTCGACGCCGACCTGCGCGCGAACACCAAGCCGTGCACCGCCGCGTACATGCATTACCCCTTCATCAGCAGCGGGCGCTACACCACGTTCCCGAACATCAAGCCGATCATGGATCGCCTGTATGCCGCGAAGGTGGACTTGCTGCTGACGGGCCACGACCACGACTACCAGCGCTTCCAGAAGATGGATGGCGAGCAGGTGGCGCAGGACGACGGCGTGCGCGAAGTCATCACCGGCACCGGCGGCGGCGACAAGTACACCGTGGTCGGCACGCATCCGCTGTATGTCACGGGGCAGGGCAGCACGTTCGGCATCCTGCGCGTCGACCTCACGGGCGTCGGTTACGACGGGGCCTTCGTGCCGATCGCGGGCAAGACCTGGACCGACAGCTTCAACGGGCAGTGCCACCGCGCGGAAGACGGGCTCGTCGGCGATTACATCCTGACGGCTTCGCCCACGATTTCGGTCACGCGCGGCAGCAGCGGCGCGAAGGTGATCACCGTGGCCAGCTACGGCGCGTTCAACGAATTGGTGAAGCTGGCGAACGGCACGCTGCCCAGCGGCGTCACCGCGACCTGGTCGCCCTACAACGTCACGCCGCCGGGCGATGGCAGCGCCACCGGCCGCGTCACGCTGAAGGTGTCGAACAGCGCGGAGAAGGGCACCTATCCGATCGCGATCACGGGCACCAACGCCGCCGGCACGCCGGACGAACGCGTGCGCAAGACGAGCTTCACGCTGACGGTGAAGTAATCGCGCCCGCTCAGGGCACGAACTGCACGCCGAGGTAGAAGATCACCTTCTGGCGGTTCTCGCCGCGCAGTTCGCTGCCCAGCGAGGCGAGCAGGTTGCACGTGTCGCCGAGGGGTGCGCGCGTGCCGACATTGATCGTCGGCACGACGCGTTCGCCATCGGTCTGCGAGAGGTTGACCTCGGCGATGCACGACGCGCGCGACCAGCACGCATGCGCGAGGTACGCGCCGCCCTGCCACGCATCCGGATCCACGGACACGAAGTGCCTGCCGATCTCCACGCCCGCGGCGAAGTCGCCGAAATCGTGCGACGCCTGCACGGGCAGGAAGAAGTCCGGGTGTTCCGATGCCAGGCCGCGCCGTCGCGCGGACGCCGACCAGCCCTTGCTCCACACCGGCTGCACGGCCATCGCAATGCCCGCTTTCTCATCGTCCAGGAAGCGCCAGCGCAGGCCGAATTCCAGGTCGCTCCAGCCCGAACGCCACGCGCCGTCATCGTCGCGGGCGTGCGCCCATCCGCCCTGCACGGAGAGCTGGACGTGTTCGCCGACGCCGCGGTTGATGTCGAGGTTCGGCGCGGTGACTTCCCATCCGGCGCCTGCATGGCCGCCGGTGGCCGCGAGGTTGATCTCCCACTTGGCGTCGCCCGGCGTGCCCGGGTCGTTGGTGATCATCGGCGGTCCGGCCTGCGCATGCGCCTGGCGCGGAACGGCGAACGCGAGTGCGCACGCCATCACCGCCAGCAGTGCATGCCACGCCGCGCCGCGTGTCACGCGAAGCCCGCGCGCACGTGGAATCCCAGCGCACCCGCGATCGTCGGCAGCACTTCTTCGTCGCGCTGCAGGGAGATCCAGCCGGCGATGTGTTCACTGCCGGTCTCGTAGGTCCACAGCGTGTAGTGGTGTTCGCGCAGGCGGTCGAACGCGGTCTGCAGGAGGGCGGAGGTATCCGTGTCGGTAAGGAACTCCGCATCCGTCGGATCTTCCACGCCCCATTCAATCTGCAACCCGAAGCGCGCGGCCAGTTCGTCGAGCACCTGCACGAGGCCTTCGCTATCTTCCTCGCCGAGGAAGAAGCCCGCCTTCCAGTCGATCGCATCGCGGATCGCTTCGACGGGGTCGCCGCCTTCGGCCATCGCCTCCTGCACGGGCGCGAACTGCTGCAGCGCCGCGTCGTCGTCGCCGGGATTGATCAGCAGCAGCAGTTGCCACGCGACGGTTTCCAGCGCGGCGTCGTCGTCGAGGTCGGCCGAGGCGTGGAAGGCCTGGTCGAAGTTGTCGTCGGGGTCGAAGTCGTGGGGCGTCATGGGGCGAAAGCTTACGCCGCTTGAAGTCGGCCCATCCCCCGGGCGGGGGACCGGCCGTGAACGGTCCCCGAGCCCCCGTGGCCTGCGTCCCGTTCGCATCGCGTACGAAAAGGAAGACAGGCCGCCGTCCCCCGGGCGGGCTGCGCAACAACAGGTCCCCCCGTAATGCCCAAGTTCCTCATCGAGCGCGAAGTCCCCGGCGTCGGCAAGCTGACGGAGTCCGAAATGCAGAGCATGGCCCGGCGTTCCGTCGGCGTGCTGCGCCAGCTCGGCCCCGACATCCAGTGGGTCGAGAGCTACATCACCGGCAACAACCTCTATTGCGTGTACGTGGCGCCCGACGAAGAGATGGTGCGCGAACACGGCCGCCTCACCGGGTTCCCGGTCAACAAGGTCACGCAGATCGGACGCGTGATCGACCCCACGACGGCCGAGTAGGCGCGCAAGCCAAAGGATCCGCGATGTTCAACGAGATGGCCTGGTCGTTCATCGTCCAGACGCTCTCGGGCGTCGTTGCGGTGTTCATCGGCATCTGGCTCGCGCTCGTCGTCGAGCGCCGCCGCCGCACCGAAGACGCGAGCGAGCGCGAAGCCCTGCAGCAGGCCGAATACGAACGCGCCACCGACAGCATCCTGGGAAGCGTGGTGAAGAACGTTGCGGAAGCCAAGCGCGTGCTGCACCTGTTGCATGGCACGCGCTGCCCGCGGCTCTTGCATGCGGATCTTGAAACCGCCGTGTGGTACGCGAGCCAGGGCCACTTCACCGCGCTGTGCCGCAACGTGGACCAGCGCGTGATCTTCAGCCAGTTCTTCGACGACGTGCGGCGGCTCAGTGCGTTCGTGGATTTCCGCACCAACCTGCAGGCGCAATTGGCGACGCAGCATCGGAACGCGGAGGAAGAGGAGATCGCCGCGCTCCTGGGCGACGTGGACCAGCACCTCGCGGCGCTGGCGGAAGACTTGCGGTTCTGCGGCGTGCTGCTGGTCACCGACCACGGGAAGCCGGTGCACAAGCGGTTGATGGGGATCCAGCAGGAGATGGCGAGCGCTTGAGGCTCGGTGCGGTTCGTGGGCCCTTGGAACAGTCTTGGCTGCGGACAGGAAGGCGCGCGCGTAGGTAGCAGCGCAGTGCAACGGCGCGATCCGGGGAACGCGTCGGCGAACCGAATGGGACGCGTCCCGAAGATCGGTCAACGCCGACGCAAGCGTGCGGCAAACCCTGATGTCGTGCTTGTCAGGGGTTGGCGACCTTTGGAGAATGATCGAGGTCGTCGAATCCGAGGAATTCCGGGCATGGCGCGGCGCGTTGCCGAGCCAGCGTGTGCGGAACCAGATCCGGACGCGTCTGGGACGGCTTGCGTTTGGCAACCCTGGCGCGCATCGCGTCCTTGACGGCGGTATCGTCGAGCTCAAGATCGACATCGGGCCGGGATACCGGGTTTACTACGCGCGCGTCACCCAAGCGCGCTTCTACGTTCTGCGTGGCGGTAACAAGCAGACACAGCAGCGGGACATCGAAGCGGCACGTCGCGCCGCCAGGGAGTTGAGGTCATGACATTGCCGCAAGGGTTCAGGCTCTGGAGCGCGACAGAGGACATGAAGACCGAACTCGATCGGCTCTGCTACCTGTTCGCGTGCCTCGAAGAAGCGCCACGCGACGACGCGTTTTTTGCCCACGCCGTAGACGACGTCCAACGCTCGCGCAAGGAACACGAAGGTGTGCGCGACAGGCCAATGACCCTCAAGCGCATCGAGAAGACGATGCGCGACTTTCCAACCGTCTCGCTCGAGAACGTGGTTCGCATCATTCACGCGCTGGGATATGACTTCGACGTCGCGACGTTGGAAGCCCCGGTCCCTCGCGCCCCCTCGCGCCGCGCCGCCGCCAAGCGCACGCGCCACGCCGCCACCCGCATCCAGCGACGCAAAGCATGAACCCCATCGACCTCCGCTCCGACACCGTCACACGCCCCACGCCCGCCATGCGCGAGGCGATGCTCCGCGCGGAAGTCGGCGACGACGTCTATGGCGAAGACCCGACGGTCAACGCATTGCAGCAGCGCATGGCGACCGACCTCGGCTTCGACGCGGGCCTGTTCGCGCCCAGCGGCACGCAGGCCAACCTGCTGGCGCTGCTCGCGCATTGCCAGCGCGGCGACGAATACATCGTCGGCATGGACGCGCACACGTATCGCTACGAAGGCGGCGGTGCGGCGGTGTTCGGCTCGATCCAGCCGCAGCCATTGCCGCAGGGCGAGGACGGGCGCATGTCGCTCGAAGCCGTCGAGGCCGCCATCAAGCCGGTCGATCCGCACTTCGCACGCACCAAGCTGCTGTGCCTCGAAAACACCTGGCACGGCCGCCCGATGCCGCACGCCTACCTGCGCGATGCGCGCGCGCTGTGCGACCGGCGCGGGCTCGCGTTCCACCTCGATGGCGCGCGCCTGTACAACGCCGCCGTCGCGGATGGCGTGGCGCCGCGTGAGCTCGCACGCGATTTCGACAGCGTGTCGGTGTGTCTGTCGAAGGGCCTCGGCGCACCGGTCGGTTCCGTGCTGCTCGGCTCGCACGCGCTGATCGAAAGCGCGAAGCGCTGGCGCAAGGTCGCCGGCGGCGGCATGCGCCAGGCGGGCATCCTCGCCGCGGCGTGCCTGCATGCGCTCGACCACCACGTCGAACGCCTCGCCGATGATCACCGCCGCGCGGCGCAACTGGCCGACGGCCTGCGCGCCCTCGGCATCGCGGTGGCCGCGCAGCACACCAACATGGTGTTCATCGACATCCCGAACGAACGCCTCGACGCGTTCCGCAAGCACATGGACACCGCCGGCATCCGCATGTCGATCGGCTACACGCCGCGCATCCGCATGGTCACGCACCTGGACATCGACGATGCAGCGATCGCGCGGACGCTGGAAGCGTTCCGCGCCTTCGCCGGCTGATCAGCGCGCGACGAGCGCCGGAGTGCGCAGCGCTTCCTGCTGCGCCAGCAGGTAGGCATACCACTCCACCTGCACCGCCCACAGCGGCCCGATCTCGCGCTCGAAATCCGCGACGCTCGCACCGTGCTGCAACAAGCGCTCGAATCCCGGCGCGTACTTCCCGCCGTCGTGGTGCAGCAGGAAGTGCACCAGGCTCCACCACTCGACGTAATACAGGTTGACGTACGATGCGATCGGCGGCCCACTGCCATCGATCAACGCCTTCAACGGGATGACGCGCCCCGTCTGCACGTCCGACGCCAGGTTGCCGCTGAAGCGCAGCTGCGGCAGCCACCAGATCGGATACGCGTTGCGATCCGCATCGCCCGGATGCAAGCCCGTCGCATCGATCCGGCTCGCACCGAAATAACCGGCCAGCCCTTCATCGATCCACTTCGCGCGCTGGAAATGCATGACTTCCTGCGCCAGCTGGTGCGCGGCTTCGTGCAGCATCCAGTGATACGGGTTGGCACCGTCGGCGACATACGCGCGACATTCGGGCGGCACGTAACGCGCTTCCGCCCACGGGATCGCGCTGTTCCATGCCTTGAACTCGCTGCGCGTGCCGTACAGCACCAGCTGCAGTTTCGCCGGTGGCGTGGTGTGCGGCAGGTGCGCGAATTGCGCGAGGTAGGCGGCGTGCAGTTTCTCGACGGCTTCCCCGGTCGCGCGCGTCTGTTCCATCGTTGCGTTCGAACGCACCAGGTAATGCGTCGTCTCGATGACTTGCCCGTCGCGCGGCGCGTGCTTCTGCACCACCGGCACGGCCGCCTTCCCCGGCCGATCCAGCATCCACCCGTGCACCGCCGCCACCAGCGCGACCATCGCGATCAGCAACAACCAGGGCGGCTTCATGCGCACGTGCGATCTCCGCGGAGCATGCGCACAGCCTACTGCACGTGGCGGACCCGCGCGGGCGAGACGTGCGGATTGTTCGGCACGTAGAAGCGCCACAGATGTTCGAGCCCGACGCGAATGCCGATCCGCGGCGTCGCCACCGGATGCAACGGCGGCGGCGTGCCGTCGTCGAGGATGCGCGGGCCGTCGCCTTTCACCAGGTCGGCGCCATCGAGCGCACCGGTGATGCCGAGCGCCTGCGTCAGTCGCGCCGGTCCGCTGCAGAGCAAGCGTTCCGACACGCCACCGCGCGCGGCGAACATCTCCGGCAAGCCATCGATCGGTTCGAGCGCACGGATCAGGATCCCCGCACCCGGCGTCTTGTCCCACGCCACCGCATTCGCGCACCAATGCATGCCGTAGGTGAAGTAGACATACAGGTGCCCGGGCTCGCCGAACATCGTCGCGTTGCGCGCAGTCTTGCCGCGATACGTGTGCGCGGCGGGATCCAGGCCCGCGCAATACGCCTCCACTTCCACGATGCGGCCCGCGCGCCCGTCAGGCATCGCGAGCACTTTGTTGAGCAGGTCGCGCGCGACCAGGAGGGTGTCGCGGCGATAGAAAGCGCGGGGCAATCGTTTGCGACGGGGCATGCCGGGCAGTGTAGGGCGCGTCCGGTGAGCGACCGGCCGTCGGCGCGCGCGACCGCGCCGACCGGCGGTGACCGCCGATGGCAGGGCGACCCGTTGCTCCATTGGCCCGCCCCCGGGCCCTGAGGATCACGCCATGACTCGTCCGTTCCTTGTGGCCGCGCTGGCGGCCGCGACTTGTACGTTCCTGGGTGGCTGCAACCAGCCCTCGACCAGCGCACCCGCCGCCCCCGCCGGCACCAGCACCGCGACCACCGCCCCGGCCACGACCGCGCCGGCCGCCGGCACCGATACCGCGGCCACCAAGCCCGCCCCCACCGACTTCGACCAGCTCGCCGACCGCGTGGTCGCCAACGCCGGCGTGAAGGAAGGCGACATCGTGATGGTCACCGGGCGTTCGAGCGATGCCGAACTGCTCGAAGACATCGCGGTGGCCGCGCGCAAGCTCGGCGCGTCGCCGATGATCAGCTACAGCAGCGATCGCCTCGCCAAGCGCATGTTCTTCGACATCCCCGAAAAATACGATTCGCAGACCGACGCGCTGGGCATGAAGCTCGCGGGCATCGTCAACGTCGTCATCTCGATCGGCAACCAGGCGCAGGAAGCCTTGTTCGAAGGCGCCGATCCCAAGCGCATGGCCGCGCGCGGCAAGGCCGACGAACCGGTGAGCATGGCGTTCCTCAAGAACAACGTGCGTACCGTCGAGATCGGCAACAACCTGTATCCCACGCCGTGGCGCGCCGAACGCTACGGCATGAGCGAAGACGAGCTGTCGAAGATGTTCTGGAGCGGCGTGAACCTGGATTACACCGACCTGGTGAAGCGCGGCAGCGACGTCAAGGCGATGCTCGCCGCGGGTGACGAAATCCACATCACGCATCCCAATGGCACCGACCTCACCGTCAAGGTGAAGGGCCGCCCGGTGGGCGTGAGCGATGGCGTGATTTCCGCCGAAGACATGAAGGCCGGCGGCGCCGCGAACGCGGTGTACCTGCCCGCGGGCGAGGTCTACACCACGCCGGTGGCCGGCACGGCGAACGGCAAGCTCGTCAATCCGAAGTCGTTCTATCGCGGCAAGGCCGTCGACGGCCTGACGATGGAATTCAAGGACGGCAAGATGGTGTCGATGTCGGGCAGCGGCCCGGGCTTCGCCGACCTGAAAGCCGAATACGACGCGGTCAGCGATCCGCGCAAGGATGATTTCGCATACGTCGACTTCGGCATCAATCCCAACGTGAAGCTGCCGGCCAACGCGACGGTCGGCAACTGGGTGCCTGCGGGCACGATCACCGTCGGCACGGGCGGCAACACCTGGGCCGGCGGCACGAACAGCGTGCCGTACGGGCAGACGGTGTCGCTGATGGGCGCGACGGTGACGCTGGATGGGAAGCCGGTGATCGAAGGCGGCACGTTGAAGCTTTGATCGCTTCACGTTTCAAAGCCCCTCTCCCTCCGGGAGAGGGGTTGGGGAGAGGGTACGCATCACGCGCGTAAACTCCGCCGGCCGCTACCGGAGCTACGCCATGCCCCGCCACTACATCCTCGTCGACTTCGAAAACGTGCAGCCCGCGAGCCTCGGCGCGCTGAAAGCCGGCGATGCGTACATCAAGGTATTCGCGGGCCAGCACCAGACGCGCGTCGACCTCGGGCTCGCGCAAGCACTGCAACCGTTCGGCACGCACGCCGAATACATCCAGATCACCGGCAGCGGGAAGGACGCGCTCGACTTCCACATCGCGTTCTACATCGGACGGTTGTCGGCGGAACATCCGGGCGCCACGTTCACCATCGTGTCGCGCGACACGGGCTTCGACCCGCTGGTGAAGCACACGGCGAAACTCGGCATCGCATGCAAGCGCGTCGCAACGATCCCCGGCGCGAACGTGCCGAAGCTGCCGAGTGCGAAGGCGGACGCTGCGCCGGTCGTCGCCGCCACGAAGACCGCCAAACCCGCGAAGCCCGCCAAGGCAACGAAGAAAACCACGAAAGTCGCGAAGGCTGCCCCGCATCCGCGCCTGGCGAAGGTGCTCGAACGCCTCGCCGGCATGAAGACCGCGCGCCCGGCCACGTTGAAGTCGCTGCGTTCGACGCTGAAGAGTTTCGCGCCGCCGTTCGCCGAGGACGAACTCGACGGCATCCTCGCCGCGCTGCAGGCACACGGCGCCATCGCCATCGCCGGCACCAAGGTCACCTACGCGTTGCCCGCCGCCTGAGCCCGCAAAGGCGGTTTTCACGCCCGCGGCGCTAGGGTGCGCCCCATGGCCGACGACCACGAGCACGAACACGAAGAACGCCGCCAGTTCCCGCGCCAGCAAGTGGTGCGGGCGATAATGGTGCGGCCCAACGGCCACCGCCACGACGCGCAGGTGCTGGACCTCTCGCTGGGCGGCGCGCGCGTGTCGCTGCCGCAGCACTGGGCACCGGTGAACGGCGCCGCGCTGCGCTTGTACTTCGAGAACGGCGACCAGCACGAATCGATCACCTTGCGCGGCCACGTCACGCGCGTGGGCCTGGACGACATGGGCGTGGAATTCGACGCCTCGCAGGAAGCGCACATCCGCGAGCTGTTTGCGTCGTTGGGGCCGAGGCAGTAGCGCCGGCACATTGCATTTCGCGAGTTTTGCAGGAATCGTCTGCTTGAGGTCGAAGTCAAGGCATATACGACGCGTCGACGAGCAGACTGCACGCCCGTCCGCCGCTTGGCTTGCGCGTGCCCCCATTCTCCGACTACATCGTCTTTGCCGACGAAAGCGGTGACCACGGACTGGAGCGCGTTAATCCGCAATATCCGGTCTTCGTCCTGTCGTTCTGCATCTTCCAGAAGACCCAGTACGTGGAGCGTGTGGTTCCGGCCATCCAGCGCTTCAAGTTGCGCTATTTCGGCCATGACCAGGTAGTCCTGCACGAGCGCGACATCCGCAGGGACCTGGGCCACTTCAAGGCGCTCAAAAGGGCCGACGCGAAGGCAGCGTTCCTGGAAGAACTTACCGGCATCATGCGAGATGCGGAATTCGGGCTCGTCTGTTCGGTCATCGACAAACAGCGCCTCAAACGACGGTATGCCGCTCCACGCAACCCTTATCACGTCGCATTGGCTTTTGGCCTGGAGCGCGTGCATGGATATCTCGCGGCGCGAGGACAGTCGGCGGTGACACACGTCGTCGTCGAACGACGTGGCAAGCGGGAAGACGCCGAACTGCAAGCGGAGTTCGATCGCATTTGCGCCGGGAGCAACTTCAATGGAGCACACCTCCCGCTCAGGCTCGTTTTCGCCGGGAAGCAAGCCAACGCCACTGGCCTGCAGATGGCCGACCTGGTGGCAAGGCCTGTCGGAATGCGTACCTTGCGGCCCACGCAAGCCAATCGCGCATTCGACGCGTTGGCAGGCAAATTCCACCGCAATCGGCGCGGTGAATCGAAGGGCTGGGGCTTGAAGGTGTTTCCGTAGATAACAAAAGGCCCCGACGCGCGCGCCAGGGCCAGTTGCCGACCGAGAATCCCCAGTCCGGCGCGGAAATTAGCGCGATCGGCCCACAGGATCAAGAGCGAATTGTCGCGCAGATCGAATCATGTCACCCGCAGCAACGAGTCGTGGATGCACGCCACCAGCGACTCCCCTGTCGCAACCCTCGGCGTGCGCCCACCCGTGAATGCCGAGAACGCGGGCAGCACCAACGTCCGCGCCTGCAACCAGAACGCAGGCCATCGCCCCGGCAAGCCTTCCACTTTCAATGTCGGATGCAAATGCCCGCACAGCACGTGCCCGGGCGCATGCGGATCTGGTGCGTGCCGCAACGACAAGGCGCCGTCTTCGACCGCGTCGCCCAGCAATTGCAAATCGAGGCCCGCGCGCGCCAACGCGCGGTCGTGGTTGCCGGCAAGCACGCCGAATTCCAGCGCGGGCCAGGCATCGCGGAACGCCTCCCACCCGCGGCGCCATTGCGGCGAATCGATCGCGCCATGGAGGAAGTCGCCCAGCACCCACACGCTGCGCGCCTGCGTGGCGTCGACGAGCGCCGCGATGCGTCCTAGGTCGTGCTGCGTGCCGCCACTTGGCATCGCGATGCCGGCCTGGCGGAAGATGTCGGCCTTGCCCAGGTGCAGGTCGGCGAGATAGAGGCGTTCGCGCGCGGGGCGATACACCGCGCGGTCGGCGAGCAGCAGGAGGGTTTCGCCTGCGACATCGAGGGCCATCGACTCAGCCATGGCGTTTTTCCAGTTGCTCCGCCACGCGGGCGACGCGGGCGCGCCAGTCCTCCGTGCTCAGGTGTGCGCGCTGGCTTTCGGCCCACAGCGGGAACGATAGCGGCGTCAGCGACTTCGGGCGATGCAGCGCCACCGGCCGCCGCGCGCAATCGGCGAGCACGTGTGCCAGGTGCACGACGTCCAGTTGCTGCGCGAACACTTCGCGTTGCGCCTGCGCAAGCAGCAGGTGATCGGGGTCGTGCCGCGCGAGCACGTCGTAGAGCAAGCCACTCGATGCCTGCAACTGCCGCAGCGAGCGCGGCGCACGCCCCGGCAGCGATGGCGGCAGCAAGCCGGACACGCGCGCGATCTCGCGAAACTGGCGGCGCGCGAGCTCCGTGAGGTTGAAGCTGTCGGTGAGGTCTTCCACGAGCGCGTCGGGTTGCAGCAATGCATGGATCAGCGCGGCGTCGACGTCCGCGTCGGCCTGCACGGACAACACCAGGCCGTAGTCGTTGGCCGTGAACGAAAACGAGTTCGGCGCGCGCCGGCCCCAGCGCAATGCGAGCAGCGCGGCGAGGCCTTCATGCACGGCGCGCCCCGCGAACGGATACAGGAACAGGTGCTTGCCGTCGCGCGCCCGCACCCATTCCGCCAGCAGGTGATCCGGGCCGGGCAGGGCGGACAACGCGTGTTGCAGGCGCAGCAGCGGCGCGAGGGCGCGCACTTCGGGGGCGTCGCTTTCACCGGCCGCCACGCGCGCGAACACGCGCTCCACCTCGCGCCCCAATTCCCCCGACAACGGCATGCGGCCGCCCTGCCACTTCGGCACCATGCCGTCGGCACGCTTCGCCATGCGCACCTGCGCGGTCATTTCGTGCAGGCGCACGAGTTCGAGCGTGCGCCCCGCGAACTGGAAGCGATCGCCCGGCCGCAGCCTGCCGATGAAGTTTTCCTCCACCGAGCCCAGGGCGCCGCCGCGCAGGAACTTCACCGCCACGCTCCCATCGCTGGTGATCGTGCCGATGGACAAACGATGGCGGAACGCGACCTTGCGGTCCTCGACGATGTAACGCCCGTCGTCGCCGCGCACCACGCGCCGATAGTCGGGGTAGTGCGCGAGCGCGCTGCCGCCCTGCACAATGAACTCGATGACGGCTGACCACGTGCGCGGATCGAGTTCGGCGAACGCATGCGTGCCGCGGACTTCGTCGTACAGCGCGTCGGCATGGAAGCCGCCCCCCAACGCCAGCGTCACGCAATGCTGCGCGAGGACGTCGAGCGACAGGCGCGGCGGCGTGCGCGGCTCGATGCGGCCGTGGGCGAGCGCATCGCGCGCCGCGGCGTACTCCATCAGTTCCAGCGCATGCGTCGGCACGCACACGACGTGCGCCGGTTCGCCCGGGCGATGGCGCGCGCGCCCCGCGCGTTGCAGCAGGCGCGCCATGCCTTTCGGGCTGCCGAGTTGCAGCACCTGGTCGACGGCCGGGAAATCCACGCCGAGATCGAGGCTCGACGTCGCGACCACGCAACGCACCGTGCCTTCGCGCAACCCCTGTTCGGCGGCGCTGCGCAACTTCGGGTCCAGCGAGCCGTGATGCAGCGCCAGCGTGCCCTGGTCCTCGGGCCACACCGCGGACAATGCGCGATGCCACAGCTCGGCTTGCGAACGCGTGTTGGTGAACAGCAGGCTCGTGCGTTGCGACAGCAGGCGGTCGATGACGCGCGAGAGTTGCACGAGGCCCAGGTGACCGGCCCACGGGAAGCGTTCGCCCGCGTCCGGCAGCAAGGTTTCGAGCGTCAACGCGCGCGGCGGCAATCCGGAGACCAGCGCGGCATCCGGCGCGTGCGGCAGCAACACATCGCGCGCTTCCCCGAGGTTGCCCAGCGTCGCCGACAAGCCCCACGTGCGCAGCGACGGCGCAAGCGCACGCAGGCGCGCCAAGGCCAGCTGCAACAACACGCCCCGCTTGTTGCCGAGCAACTCGTGCCACTCGTCGACGACCACGGTGCGCAGGCCGGCGAACTGCGCCGCGGTCTCCGGATACGACAGCAGCAACGCCAACGATTCCGGTGTCGTCACCAGGGCATCCAGTTGCCCCGCGCGCGCCAGGCGCTTGTCGCGCGCGCTCGCATCGCCGGTGCGCAGGCCGATGCGCCAATCCAGGCCCAGCGCATCGACCGGCTCGCGCAACGCGCGCACCGTGTCGGTCGCCAGCGCGCGCAGCGGCGTGATCCACAGCAGGCGCAACGTACGCGGCGCGTTCTTCTTGCGCTTCACCGGTCCGTCGGCGCGCGCGGTCTCCAGTACATCCAGCAACGGACCGCCGAAGGCCGCAAGCGTCTTCCCGCTCCCTGTCGGCGTGTGCAGCAACCCCGATTCCCCGGCGAGCCACCGCGCCCACACCTCGCGCTGGAACGGCAGCGCACGCCATCCCTGCGCATCGAACCACGCCTTCAACGGCGCCATGCGGCGCGGCGTGACGTCCGGTCGCCGCGCGGCCGTCACCGGGCGAGCGTCCGCAACGTGTCGAGGCGATCCGCTTCCGCTGCAGGCTTGTCGTGCCGCCACCGCAGGATGCGCGGGAAACGCACCGCTATGCCGGACTTGTGGCGCGTCGAACGATTCACCGCTTCGAAGCCCAGCTCGAACACGTGCAGCGGCGTCACCGACCGCACGGGCCCGAAGCGCTCGAGCGTGTTCGCGCGGATCCAGCGATCCAGTTGCAGGATTTCCTTGTCGTCGAGCCCCGAGTACGCCTTGGCGACGGGCACCAGCGCATCGCCGTCCCACAGCCCGAACGTGTAATCGGTGTAGAGCGCGCTGCGCCGGCCATGTCCCGACTGCGCATACAGCAGCACGGCGTCGATCGTGAGCGGCGCGATCTTCCACTTCCACCAGTCGCCGCGCTTGCGGCCCACCTGGTAGGGCGAAGCGAGGCGCTTCAGCATCAGGCCTTCAACGCCGCGCTCGCGCGCGTCGTCGCGCAGGCGCGCGGCCTCGGCCCAGTCCGGCGTCGCGACGCGCGGCGACAACACCATGCGCGGATCGGCGTGGGAGGCGAGCAAGGCTTCCAGCATCGCGCGTCGCTCCGCGAGCGGCCGTTCGCGCAGGTCTTCGCCATCGCGTTCGAGCAAGTCGTACACCAGCACCCGCGCCGGCGTATCGGCGAGGATCTTCGGCCCCGGCTTGCGCCGCTGGATGCGTGTCTGCAGCGCGGTGAACGGCAGCGGCGCATCGCCTTCGCGCCAGCCGAGCAGCTCGCCATCGAGGACCGCATCGCCGGGGAGCGAGGCGAGCGCGTGTTCGATCTCCGGGAAACGCCCATCCAGGCGCTCCTCGCCGCGCGACCACAACGCGATGTCGCTGCCGCGGCGGATCAGCTGCACGCGGATGCCGTCCCACTTCCATTCGAGCAACCAATCCTCGATCGGCCCGAGCGTGTCGGGCTCGGCCTCCAGCGGCGAGGCGAGGAAGAACGGATACGGTTGCGCGCGATCGCCGGGCAGTTCGCCGGGCGTAAGCAGGTCGCGCAGGAAGGCAGGCGAGGGCGCCCAGGTACCCAGCATGCGCTGTGCGATGCGCGCGATATCCACGCCGCTCAATTCGGCCAGCGCCTGTTGCACGAGGCGCTGCGAGACACCGACGCGCAACGCCCCCGTCAGCAGCTTGTTGAAGGCGAGCCGTTCGTCGAACGCGAGCGTCGACCACGCCGATGTCACCAGTGCGCGCCGGGTCGCTTCGTCCTGGCCCGCGACGCCGAGCAAGCGTTGTTCGATCCACACGTGCAGCGGCGTGTCGTCCTGCAACGACGGCGGGGGATCGTCCAGCAACAACGTCAGCGTTTCGGCGAGATCGCCCACATGGTGGTAACTTTTTTCCACCAGCCACGCCGGATTGCCGCTCGCACTGGCGACCCAGTCGCGCAGTTCGTTCGTGCCCGCGATCTTCGCGCGCGCCCCGCCGATCTTGCCGCCGGCCAGCAACCACAAGGCCCACGCGGCGTCCTGCGGCGGCGCATCGCGGAAGTAATCCACCAGCGCCGCGCGCTTGTCGCCGGTCGCGGTGCTGCGATCCAGGCGCCGGTACAGGGCCGCGAAGCGGCGCATCAGTCTTCGCCACCGAACTGCGTATCGAACACACCGGTGGCGATGCCGGCTTCGTTCAGCGCGCGCACGATCGCATCGGTGTTGCCATGCGTGGCGATCACGCGGCTGGCGCCGGTATCCCGGATCGTGCGCAGCAAGTCGGGCCAGTCGGCGTGGTCGGAGACGACGAAGCCGCGATCGTGGTTGCGTCGCCGCCGGTTGCCGCGCAACCGCATCCAGCCCGACGCGAACCCGGTCTGTGCGTGCTTGAAGCGTCGCATCCATGCACTGCCCGCGGCGGACGGCGGTGCGAGCACCAGTTCGCCTGCGAAGTCCGCACCTCGTTGTTCGTCCGACACCAGCCGCGTCTCGAGCAACGGGATCCCGCATTCGCGATACACCTGCACGCCCGCCGCGATCGCACCATGCAGCCACGCCGGCCGATCGGTGAACGCCATCAGTTCCGCGAGCACGCGCTGCGCCTTGCCCAGCGCGTAGCAGAACAACACCGCCGCCTCGCCGCGTTCTGCGCATTCCTCGCGCCATTCGACGATCTCGCGCGCGACGTCCGGCGTGTGCGGCCAGCGATACACCGGCAACCCGAACGTCGCTTCGGTGATGAACGTGTCGCACGGCACCACTTCGAACGGCGCGCACGTCGGATCCGGCTGGCGCTTGTAGTCGCCCGACGCCACCCAGGTTTCGCCGTCGACCTCGATGCGCACCTGCGCCGACCCGAGCACGTGGCCCGCCGAATGGAAGGACACGCGCGCATCGTCGAGCACGAACGTTTCGCCGTATTCGTGCGCATCGATGCGCTCGTCGCCCAGGCGCCAGCGCAGGATCGGCAGGCCGGCGGCGGTGGCGTGGTACTCGCCCATGCCGCCGCGCGCGTGGTCGCCGTGGCCGTGCGTGATGACGGCGCGCGGCACCGGCCGCCAAGGGTCGATGTGGAAGCGGCCGGCCGGGCAGTACAGGCCTTCCGGGCGCATGACGACGAGGTCGCGGGTGGGGTGGGGCATCGCCGCAGTGTCCGGGGCGGGCGGTGTGCCGGGCGTCAGTACGCGCTCGACGCGAGGCCCGCGCCTGCCTATGCTCGGCGGCATGCACAAGGACGATGACTACGCATTGGACCTGCGGCGCCAGGGCGACGGCCTCCGGGCGACGGTCGCCGGCAAGCGCACGCTGGCCAACACGATCGCCTACTGGACCAGCATCGTGGCGGAAGTCGCGAAGCACAGACCCAAGTGGCTGTTCGTGTGCGACCGGCTGCAGGGCCACGAACTGGCGATCGACGAGTGGCGCAGCCTCGTCGAACGCATGACGGGCCAGGGCCTGGAAGGCATCCGCATCGCGCACGTCAAGCCGAGCGGCATGGATCACCTGGAGTATTGCGAAATCTTCGCGCGCGAAGCGGGCATCGATGCGCGCGCATTCGCCGACACCGGCGTCGCCGAACGCTGGCTGCGGTACGGGGTGGACGACAACGTCGCCTGAGGAGGGCTTCGATGCGCATCGCACTCGTTGTGTTGTGGTTCGTCGCAACCGCCGCTGCGGCCGCACCGCCGCAATCCAGCGCGAAGGCCACGTTGCTGTCCGGTCCCTGGACCGGGCATTCGACCTGCGTGGACAAGGTGCGCCATCCCGCGTGCAAGGATGAAACGATCGTGTATCGCTTCGTGCGCAGCGCGCCGCACGTCGCGATCCTCTACGCCGACAAGATCCTCGCGGGCAAGCGCGAACCGATGGGCGCGCTGCGCATGCAGCTCGGTGCGGACGATCGCAGTGCGGGCGCGCATTTCACGTGGGGACGCGGCACCGGCACCTGGGCGTACACGATGACGGCGGACACCACGCTCACCGGCACGCTGAAGGACGATCCGGGCGGGGCGCTCGCGCGCAACGTCGACGCGCACCGCGTCGACGACAAGGCGCTGCCCGCCGCGCCGCCATTGGCGGACTACGGCGAGCCGCACTGAGTCACGTGGCGGCGTCGGCCACCACGCCGCCGCGCCACTTCATCCGCAACCAGATCGTCTGCGCGATCAGCACGATCGCGAGCAGCAACGCGATCCATGCCGCCGTGCTCGCGCCCGGCAGGTCCCAGCCCGATTGCTTCACGTACACGGCCACCAGGCCCCACGCCGCGGCGCCCGCGTAGTCCACGTTGCCGCGCATGCGCGCATTCGCCCACAACAGCAACGCAGCCAGGCCGACGAAGAGCGCGATGCTCCACGGCAGCATGTGCGTCGTCGGCAGCCAGCCGTACGCGACGATGGTCTGCGCGAGATCCAGGAACGCCGCGACCGACAGCCAGCCCGCGTGCAACGACACCGGCGTCCACGCCCACAACCACTGGCGCGGCAGGCGGGTGGCGTCGTCGGTCAGCACGATCGCCGCGCGCAGCAGGCAGACGAGCGCCGCGATGATCACGACCAGGCACACGCCGAAGTGGCCCATCGAGAACAGCGGCATCCAGACCGCGGTCAACGCGAAGCCCGCCGCGGTCAACGGTGCGATGCGATCGAGCGTGGCATCGCCGCGGCGTTCGCCGGTGGCCTGCCAGATCCCGTAGAGCACATCGAGGAGGAAGATCACGCCCCAGATCGCGAAGGCGAAACCTGCGGCGACGACCAGCGTGGGGTATTGCCCCGAGATCGCCCCGTTGTCGGGCCCGAACGCCCCGCGTTGCGAGAAGAACGCGACGATCGGCATCGCGAGCGACAGCAGCAGGACCAGCAGGCGCATGGCGGGGCTCCGCGTTGGAAGATCCCTGAACGTACCAAGCAGCCGTGATCGTGGCGTTTGCGCATTCAAACCGGTGAACGTGAATGTCCCGACCACGGCTGCAGAGCTTGGCCCCCGGAATTGACGCCCCCCTTACCGAATGCGGCGCACCCTCGCCGCTCTTTCAAGGCTGGAGTCAAAACGATGACCCGCAAGACCCTTACGTTGATCCTGATCTCCATGCTCGGCGGCGCCGCGCTTTCCGGCAACGCGCTGGCCAAGGACGATGCGAAGTTCAAGATGATGGACACCAACAACGACGGCAAGATCAGTGCGTCGGAACATGCAGCGGGCGCCACCAAGATGTTCGCCGGCATGGACAAGGACAAGGACGGCTTCGTCACCGCCGCCGAGATGGACGCCTATTCGGCCGACATGTGGAAGGGCAAGGGCGACAAGATGGGCGCCGACAAGGGCAAGGACGCGAAGATGGCCGACCACGGCCACATGATGTCGTCGGCCGACAAGATCGCCTCGATGGACACCGACGGTGACGGCAAGCTCTCCGCCGCGGAACACGACGCGGGCGCCGCGAAGATGTTCGGCGAGATGGATGCCGACAAGGACGGCAACGTCACGCACGCCGAAATGGAAGCCGGCATGAAGATGATGATGGGCGACCACGCCGGCATGGACCACATGGACCACATGGACAAGGCCAGCAAGCCGGCCGACGCGTCCAAGCCGCCGGCCGCAGCCGCGACCCCGGCGGACGGCAACAAGTAACGATTGCTGAAGCGTGATCGACGACGGCGCCGCATTCCAGGACGGGATGTCGGCGCCGCCTGCGTTGTGAAGACGGATTAACGTGTGCGATGGTCCAATCCCGCGCGGAGTCCAGGGGTCTGGCTCCCGGGAGCGATGCGCATCGGGCCACGCCCGGCGCGGGGGGATGAGTCGAACATGTGGCGCAACACCAGCAAGCCGCCGGCGGGATTGCCGGACTGGCAGCACGACAACGCGCTCTTCCGCCGGCTGGTGGAAGACGTGCCCGACTACGGGATCTTCCTGCTCGATCCCGACGGCATCGTGCGCACCTGGAATGCGGGCGCCGAAAACATCAAGGGCTACTCGGCGGGCGAGATCATCGGCCGCCATTTCTCCGCGTTCTACCTGCCCGAGCAGATCGAAGCGCATTGGCCGGACCATGAGCTGCGCGTTGCGCGCGAGACCGGCCGCTTCGAAGACGAAGGCTGGCGCGTGCGCAAGGACGGCACGCAGTTCTGGGCGAACGTCGTCATCTCCCGCATCCTCGGCGACGACGGGCACCTCGTCGGCTTCTCCAAGATCACCCGCGACCTCACCGCCAAGCGCAAGCAGGACGAACTCCTGCGCCGCAGCGAGGAACGCTTCCGCCTGCTGGTGGAAGGCGTGCGCGACTATGCGATCTTCATGCTCGATCCCGACGGCAACATCGCCAGCTGGAACGCGGGCGCGCAACAGGCGAAGGGATACTCGGCCGAGGAAATCATCGGCCGCCATTTCTCCGTGTTCTATCCGCCGGAAGTGATCGCGAGCGGCTGGCCGGAGCGCGAACTCCAGATCGCCCTCGAACAGGGCCGCGTGGAAGACGAAAGCTGGCGCCTGCGCAAGGACGGCTCGCGCTTCTGGGCCAACGTGGTGATCACCGCGTTGCGCGACGACTCGGGCCGCCACATCGGCTTCGCCAAGGTCACGCGCGACATGAGCGAGAAGCGCCGCGTGCTGGCGCTGGAAGACGAAGGCCGCCGCATCACCACGTTCCTGGCGATGCTGGGCCACGAACTGCGCAATCCGCTTGCGCCGATTTCCAACGCCGTCTCGATCATGCAGCTGGAGCCGCTGGCGTCCGAGCGCCTGCGCATGTGCCGCGACGTCATCGCGCGCCAGGTCGTGCAGATGACGCGCCTGGTGGACGACCTGCTCGATGTCGGCCGCATCACCGCGGGCAAGATCCACCTGGAATCGGCCGCGGTCGAACTGGGCGGCGTGATCGACGAAGCGATCGAAGCGATGGATCCCTTCGCGCGCAGCCGCGAACACACCATCCGATTTGGACGGGAGGTGTCGCCCGCCTGGGTCCGCGGCGATCGCGCGCGCCTGCTGCAGATCGTGAGCAACCTGCTCAACAACGCGGTGAAGTTCACCGGGCGCGGCGGCCGCATCGACGTCCACCTGCGCCGCGTGGACGACAAGATCGAGGTGGCGGTGCGCGACAACGGGCCCGGCATCGCCGAGCACCGGCTCGCCGACATCTTCAACCTGTTCGTGCAGGGCGACCAGGACACGGCGCGCACGCAAGGCGGCCTGGGCCTCGGCCTGAGCCTGGTGCAGCAGCTGGTGACGCTGCATGGCGGCGAAGTCAGCGCGTACAGCGCGGGGTTGGGCAAGGGCGCGGAATTCGTCGTGCGCCTGCCGGCGACCGCGGCGCCCAGCGGTGTCACCCGCGATGCGGCGCACCCGTCATTGCCGCGCGCGCGGCACGTGCTGGTGGTCGACGACAACCAGGATGCGGCCGATACGCTCGCGGCCTTACTGCAGGGCCTGGGCTTCCATGCGCAGACGGCCTATGACGCACGTGGTGCGCTGGCGGCCTTGCGCGTGCTCATGCCGGACGTGGCGTTCCTCGACATCGGCTTGCCGGACATGGACGGCGCGACGCTCGCGCAACGCATCCGCGAGGAATTCCCGGAACCGCCGGCGCTCGTCGCGCTGACCGGCTACGGCCAGCCCAGCGATCGCGAACAGACGCGGCAGGCCGGCTTCGTCGACCATCTCGTCAAGCCATTGAGCGCCGACATGCTGATCAAGGCGATGGCGCAGTTGTTCCCGGGCGACACGCAGGTCGCCTGACCCGTCGCTTCAGCGCGTGCGCGTGCCGAACTCGCGATAGACCCAGCGATCGATCATCCGCTTCTCGTAGCGCAGCGGATCGCTGCTGGACAGCGGTTGCGGCCCGTTGAGGTACGCCAGGTCCGAGATGCGCCGTTCGCCTTCCGCGATGACGGTGCCATTGGCGTCGTAGTGCTTGAACTGGACGTCCATGCGCGGCGGGTACAGGTCGCGCATCACGCGGATGTCCTGCGCGTTGCTGAACATCCACTCGTACTGGCCCGCGCGCGTGATGTCGAGGATGTCGATGTCGACGCGCTCGCCGGCGGGCAGCGCGCGTTGCGTGCTTTCCTGCACGTAGCGCGCGAGCTTCTCGACCCAATCACCCTGCGCGGCCAGGTAGCGGTTCTGGCTGTGGCGGATCTCGGTGAATTCCGCCGGGTCGTTCCAGCGCACCGCCACCGCCGAGCCCGTGGGCAACGCGCGGGGGAGGGCGGGATCGGTGACCAGCGCCGGCCCGGTGGACGCGCAGCCTGCGAGGGCGGCGGCAAGGAAGGCGACGGCAACGAGGCGTTTCATGGGGGTGTCCTGCGGAGTCACACAGTCAGTGTGCGTCCGCGCGCGTCCCGGTTCAACGCGGCTGGACACCGGTCGTCGGCGCGGCCGGCGAGGGATCGCGCGACGCGTCTGCGGGGTCGAGCGGCGGCAGCGGATCGGGCGGCAACAGCGAGGCATCCGGCGCGCGGTGCGCGACGTCGTTGCATTCGGCCACGGGCTCGGCCGATGCGCGATGCAGCACCACGCCGCCCACGCCCGCCGCGCCCACCAGGATGCCGCCTACGAAGAGCAAGGTACTTCGCACCATGTACGGACAGCTCCTGCGCGCTCTTGCGCCAAGTCGAAACCGGCCGCGATGCTCTCCAAAGCCGCTTCGCCATCGCGTGAAAAACGGCTCGCGAGGCTGAACGCCATCGCACGCGAAACGCGCGCTGAATCAGTGCCGGCGTCGTGCGTACCAGAGCGCGAGCGCATCGCGCGAGCGCAGCACGCGGCGCCCGCCCAGCGCGAAGCGCAACATCAGGCGGAAGTGATCCAGCACGCCGAAGGTGCGCAACTTGCGGTCGGACGTGTGCACCGCTTCGCGCAGGATCGCGATGCGCCCGATGCGTGCGAGCGCGCGGCTGAAGACGACGTCTTCGGCAGCGTAGTAGCTTTCGTCGAACCCGCCGGTGGCATGGAACGCCGCGCGCGTGCAGAACACGAAGCAGCCCGGTGTCACGTGCGTCCAGCGGAAGGCCTGCATCAGCAGCGCGGTGAACGCGCGGACCGGCCAGGCGACGTTGCCGGACAGGCGCACCGCGCAGCCGCCGCCGGCGGCGCCCGCGTCCAGCGCAGCGTTGGCGGCGCGCAGCAGCGCCGCGTTGACCAGCGTGTCGGCATCGACGAAGCACAGGCGTTCGCCCGTGCTGGCCGCCGCGCCGGCGTTGCGCGTGGCGGCGATGTGGCGGAACGCGACGGACACCACGCGTGCGCCGTGCGCGCGTGCGACCTCCGCGGTGGCGTCCGTCGATGCGTCGTCGACCACGACGCATTCGTAATCGAAGCCTGCGTCGCGCGCGGCGGCATGGAGGGCGTCCAGCGTGGCGCCGAGCAACGGCGCCTCGTCGTGCGCTGGAACGATGAAGGACCACATGCGGCGATCATCGCATGCACGCAATCAAAGCTTCACCCCGCATCGACTTCGCCGAACGCGCGGTGATCGCGATCCGTGCACGGCCCCGCGTTTCATCCGCGATTCGCGCGCCGGCACCAACACTGCGCGCCGGTCCATCCAAGGAGTACACGATGCGCTACAAATCCCTCGCGATCCTCACGCTCGCCCTCGCCGCCAGCGGCACCGGCTTCGCGCAGCAGGCGCAGCCCGCCGCCTCGACCAGCACGACGGCCTCCGCCAGCGTCGCCGCGCCGGTCGCGCTGACCGAAGCCCAGGTGCGCGCGAAGCTCGCCGCCGATGGCTACACCAAGGTCAACGACGTCAAGTTCAAGGACGGCGTGTGGAAGGCCGATGCGCGCAGCGCGGACGGCAACCGCGTCGACGTGCGCATCGATGCGAAGACCGGCGAGGTCTATCCGGACGAACAGGTCGCCAACCTCAGCGAGAAGGACGTGCGCGCCAAGCTGGCCGCGGCCGGCTACCTGAAGGTGCACGACGTCGACTTCGAAGACGGCATCTGGAACGCCGAGGCGGACGATCCGCAGGGCAAGGATGTGGAGATCAAGATCGACCCGAAGACCGGCGAGGTCATCGGCAAGGAAAAGGACTGAGAAATAGTCCCGGGGCCGCCGCGTGACGAGGCGCGGCGGCCCCGCGTTATGCTCCGCCCCGGACACGCCCGGAGGCGGCCATGAGTCCTGAGGGGGACGGCAACCAGCACGACCACGACCCGGTCACGACGCCTGCAGCAGCGGGCGCCGGGGCGAGCGCGTGGCAGGCCCGCCTCACCGGGCTGCTGGCCGAAGTTTCGCGCGAAGCCCTCGAAGGCGAAGACCTCGAGGCCGTGCTGCGCCGCATCGTGGAATGCCTGGTGCGCAACCTGCCGGTGGCCATCGCCAGCATCATCCTGCTCGACGACGAAGGCACGCACTTCATGCAGGAAGTCTGGGCCGGGGACGTGGAGTTGTTCCCGCAGGAACTCGCGCACGGCTGGCCCGTCAGCGTCGGCGCCGCCGGCCGCTGCGCGCGCACCGGCGAGGCGCAACTGATCAACGACGTCGACACCGATCCGGATTACATCTCCGGCAACAGCGCGGTGCGCTCCGAATACCTCGTGCCGATCCGCCACCGCACGCGCCTGCACGGCGTGCTCAACATCGAGAGCACGCGCGCGGATTTCTTCAGCGAAGAAACGCGGTCGGTGTTCGATGCGATCGCCGGGCAAGTCGCGGGCGCGATCCACCTTGCGCGGGTGGTCGGCGAACTGGAATCGGCCAACCGCAAGCTCGAGCAACTCTCGATGAGCGATGGCCTCACCGGCATCGCCAACCGCCGCTGCTTCGACCAGCGCCTGTCCGCCGAATGGGAATGGCTGGCGGGCGAGGGCCGCGAACTGGCGCTGGTACTCGCCGACGCCGACGCGTTCAAGCCGCTCAACGATGCGCACGGCCATCTCTACGGCGACGAATGCCTGCGCGAACTCGCACGCATCTGCATGCGCCTGGCCGACGGCACCGACGATCTCGTCGCGCGCTTCGGCGGCGAGGAACTCGTGTTGCTGCTGCCGGGCCGCGACCTGGCGGCCGCGCAGGAACTCGGCGAACGCCTGCGCCGCGACGTGGAAGCGGCCGCGATGCCGCACGCGCAGTCGCAGGTGGCCCCGCATGTCACCGTGAGCGTCGGCGTGAGCGCGGTGCGCCCGTCGAAGGCCATGTCGCCCGATCACCTCATCGCCGCCGCCGATCGCGCGCTGTACATGGCGAAGGCGCGCGGCCGCAATCGCGTGATCGCGCTCGAGGCCGATCCGAAGGACGCCTGACCGGGGCGATTGGCCCCCACGCGGGATGCAGCCTCCGCGCCTGGCCGTCTTATCCGCGTCCACGCCGAGGGGGTAGGATCCCCCGCATGCCAAACCCCGCGCACGACGCCGCCAACGACATCGCCGTCTCCATCCGCGATGTCGGCAAGACCTACGCCTCGGGCTTCGAGGCGCTCAAGCACGTCAACCTGGACATCCGCCGCGGCGAGATCTTCGCGCTGCTCGGGCCCAACGGCGCGGGCAAGACGACGCTCATCAGCATCGTGTGCGGCATCGTCAACGCGAGCTCAGGCACCGTGCTGGCCGACGGCCACGACATCGTGCGCGAGTACCGCGCCACGCGCAGCAAGATCGGATTGGTGCCGCAGGAACTCTCGACCGATACGTTCGAGACGGTGTGGTCGACGCTGAAGTTCAGCCGCGGCCTGTTCGGCAAGGCGCCGGATCCGGCGCACCTGGAACAGGTGCTGCGCGATCTCTCGCTGTGGGACAAGAAGGACGCGAAGATCATGACGCTGTCCGGCGGCATGAAGCGTCGCGTGCTGATCGCCAAGGCGCTGGCGCACGAACCGAGCATCCTGTTCCTCGACGAACCCACCGCCGGTGTCGACGTCGAACTGCGCCACGACATGTGGCGCATGGTGCGCGCCCTGCGCGAGCGCGGCACCACGATCATCCTCACCACGCACTACATCGAGGAAGCGGAGGAGATGGCCGACCGCATCGGCGTGATCCGCAAGGGCGAGCTGATCCTGGTGGAGGACAAGCAGACGCTGATGCGCAAGCTCGGGAGCAAGCAGCTCGCGATCCAGCTGATGTCGCCGATCGAGAAGCTGCCGGAGTCGCTGGCCGACCTGCCGCTCGCGTTGTCGGAGGATGGGTTGTCGCTGGTGTATTCCTTCGACACGCAGGCCGACGATACCGGCATCGCACCGCTGCTGCGCCGGCTGCACGACCAGGGCATCGACTTCAAGGACCTGCATTCCAGCGAGACCTCGCTCGAGGACATCTTCGTCCGCCTGGTGAGGGCGCCGGCATGAACGTGCACGCGATCCGCGCGATCTACCGCTTCGAAATGGCGCGCACCTTCCGCACGATGCTCGAAAGCATCCTGTCGCCGGTGTTGTCGACGTCGCTGTACTTCATCGTGTTCGGCGCGGCGATCGGCTCGCGCATGGGCGACCTGGGCGGCGTGAGCTACGGCGCTTTCATCATTCCCGGCCTGATCATGCTGTCGCTGCTCAACGAGAGCATTTCGAACGCCTCGTTCGGCATCTATTTGCCGAAGTGGTCCGGGACGATCTTCGAATTGCTGTCGGCGCCGGTGTCGTACTTCGAAGCAGTCATCGGCTACGTGGGCGCGGCGGCGACGAAGTCGCTGATGCTGGGCGTACTGATCCTCGTGACCGCACGCGCCTTCGTGCCGTACCACATCGCGCATCCGTTCTGGATGCTCGCGTTCCTGGTGCTGACGGCCGTCACCTTCAGCCTGTTCGGTTTCATCATCGGCATCTGGGCGGACAGCTTCCAGCGCCTGCAGGTGATCCCGCTGCTCATCATCACGCCCCTGACGTTCCTGGGCGGCGCGTTCTATTCCATCGACATGCTCCCCGAACCCTGGCGCACCTTCACCCTGTTCAACCCCGTCGTGTACCTGGTGAGCGGCATGCGCTGGAGCTTCTACGGCATCTCCGACGTCGACGTCACCCTGAGCGCCACCGCGATCGTCGGCTTCCTGCTCGCCTGCCTGTTCGGCGTGTGGTGGATCTTCAAGACCGGCTACAAGCTCAAGTCCTGATACGGCCCACAGGCCGCAAGCGCTCTTGCTTGTCGCGAAAGCAGTGATTGGGTTGCGCGTGCGTCACCACGCACGCCAGCGAACCTGAGTAAAGGTCGGCCCCTTGATCGAAAAGGCTCGAAAGGTGATGCCCCAGCCCGTGGTGGGGTGAGAATTTTCGCCGCCACGTCGGCGAGAAATTCTTACCCCGCCGCGGGTTCGGGCGACGCGGACTTCACCCCAGGCGGGCTTCTGCAGGAATCAACCAATCGCCTGTATCCGCACCATGTTGCTGGCCGGATCCCGCACCGCACAGTCCCGCACCCCGTAAGGCTGGTCCGTAGGCTCCTGCACGATCTCCGCATCGCTGGCCTGCAACCGCGCAAACACCCCATCGAGATCGTGCGTCGCCAACAGGATCGTCGCGAACGTCCCCTTCGCCATCATCTCCGCGATGGTGCGGCGCTCATCGTCCGTGACGCCCGGGCTCGCGCCCGGCGGATACAGCACGATCGACGTGCCCGGCTGGCCGGCAGGCCCGACCGTGATCCAGCGCATCCCCTTGTAGCCCACATCGTTGCGAACCTCGAAGCCCAGCAAGTCGCGATAGAAGGCAAGGGACGCATCGGCGTCGTTGTGCGGGAGGAAACTGGCGTGGATGGCGATGTCCATGGCGCGTGCTCGTTGGGGGGTGTGCGAACAGGCTAGCCGCGCGCCGCCGACGGCGCTTCTCGATTCCTGACCGGTCGCGTGACCTGCTTCGCCACGCACGACGGGATGCCCGCGGTCGATTGCCGTGCTTCGCGGCGATAGGCACCGGGGGTCACGCCGACCAGTTCGGTGAAGCGCGTGCTGAACGTGCCCAGCGACGCACAGCCGACGGCGAAGCACGCATCGGTGACGCTGGTGTCGCCGCGGCGCAGGAGCGCCATCGCGCGCTCGATGCGGCGCGTCATCAAGTAGCTGTAGGGCGATTCGCCGTAGGCCAGGCGGAACTGGCGGCTGAAATGCCCGGCCGACATGTGCGCGTCGCGCGCCAGGGCTTCGACGTCCAGCGGCTGCGCGTACTCGCGGTCCATGCGGTCGCGTGCGCGGCGCAGGCGGGCGAGGTCGCGGAGCGCGTGGGCCTCGTCGCGAACGGTCACGCAGGCGCTCCGACGCGCGTGCGCACGGCGTTGATGTCGCGCACCGGCCGCACCTCGATGCACCCCATCGTGGCCCACGGCAGCGATTCGGCGATGCGCACCGCCTCCTCCATGCTGTCGGCTTCGATCAGGTTGAACCCGCCGAGCAGTTCCTTCGTCTCCGCGAACGGCCCATCGATCACCCGCGTCTTCCCGTCGCGGATGCGCACCGAGCGCGCGGTCTTCGCGTCTTCGAGCTGTTGCGACTCCAACAGCTTCCCGTCGCGCTTCAGGTCGTCGGCGTGCTCGAAGCAGCCCTTCATCATCGTGTCGTACCGGCCCTCGGGCAGCGCCTCGAGCAGTTCGGCATCCGTGTAGACGAGCAACAGGAATTGCATGGGCGCTCCGGCCGTGGACGTCGGCGGATCGTAAGCCAGCCGGGCATCACGCGCCCCTGCCGATGGCCCCGTTACGGTCGGCCCATGCAGACGACCAATCCCAATCCGAATCCCAACCAGACGCCGGATCCGACGCCGGCCTCCCCGCCGCAACCCGCGCCGCAGGAAGTGCCGCAGCCGGAAACGCCGTCGCCGCAGCAACCGCCGGCCGTGGACCCGCAGCCGCCCGCCCCTGTCGGCTGATCAGCCCGCCGCGGCCTGCTTGGCCGCCATCAGGCGCTGCAGTTCGATCTCGTCGCGCTTGAACTGCTGCTTGCGCAGTTCTTCCTGGCGCATCGCTTCCAGTTCCGCCGGCGTGGGCTGGTGGTGGAGCTCCAGCGACGTCCCGGCGGCGTTCGACGGCTCGCCGCGCTTGCTCTTCAACTTGATGTTCAGGCGCAGCTCGTTCGCCGAGTCCGCGTTGCGGATGGCTTCTTCGTACGAGATCAGCCCGTCGTTGTAGAGCTCGAACAACGCCCAGTCGAACGTGCGCATGCCCAGTTCGCGCGACTTGGTCATCACGCCCTTGAGCTCGTTGAACTCGCCCTTGAAGATCTTCTCGGCGATGGTGGGCGTGTTGAGCAGGATTTCGATCGCGGCGACGCGGCCCTTGCCGTCCTCGGTGCGCACCAGGCGCTGCGAGACGATCGCGCGCAGGTTGGCCGACAGGTCCATCAGCAGCTGCGTGCGGCGTTCTTCCGGGAAGAAGTTGATGATGCGTTCCATCGTCTGCGACGCGCTGTTGGCGTGCAGGGTGCTCAGGCACAGGTGGCCGGTCTCGGCGAAGGAGATCGCGTGCTCCATCGTTTCCGCGTCGCGGATCTCGCCGACCAGGATCACGTCCGGCGCCTGGCGCAGGGTGTTCTTCAGCGCGTGGTGCCACGAATGCGTGTCGACGCCGACTTCGCGGTGCGTGACCAGCGACTTCTGCGAGACGTGCGCGTATTCGACCGGATCCTCGACCGTGATGATGTGGCCGGCCGAGGTGCGGTTGCGGTGGTCGATCATCGCCGCCAGCGACGTGGACTTGCCCGAGCCCGTGCCGCCGACCAGCAGCACCAGGCCGCGCTTCTCCATCACGACGTCCTTCAGGACCTCGGGGAGGCGCAGCTTTTCGAAATTCGGGATTTCCGCGGCGATCGTGCGCAGCACCATGCCCACGTTGCCCTGCTGCACGAACACGTTGACGCGGAAGCGCGACACGCCGGGCACCACGATGGCGAAGTTGCACTCCATCTGCTCGGCGAACTCGGCGCGCTGCTTCTCGTTCATCAGGCAGCGGGCGAGGGACGCGGTGACTTCGCTGGTGAGCTTCTGCTGCGTGAGCGGCGTCATCGACCCGTGCGCCTTCATGCTCGGCGGGTAGTCGTGCGCGATGAACAAGTCGGAGCCGCCGGCCTTGGCCATCGCCGCCAGCAGCTTGTGCATGTAGTCCTTGGCTTGTTCGTCGCTCAACATCGAAACCGCTTCCTGCACGTGGGTGCGGCAGTCTACGGATTCGGCGCACGCTGGCGTCGCGGACGCGATCACGGTCCGCGCTCCAAGAAAAATTCTTACCCGCGCGGGTTAAACCTGTTCAGCGTCCGCGTCGTCGCCGCTGCGATACCAGGCTTCCACCTTGCCCTGCATCTTCATCGTCATCGGCTGGCCGCGGCGATCGAGCGACTTGCCCACCGGCAGGCGCACCCAGCCTTCGCTGATGCAGTACTCCTCGACGTTGGTGCGTTCCACGCCGTTGAACTTGATGCCGATGCCGCGCTCGAGCGCAGCCTCGTCGTAGAACTTGCTGCGGGGATCGTTGGAGAGATGATCGGGGGGCGTGTCGGACATGGTGCGTTTCGGTCGACGGGTGAAGGGTGGCGCACAGTCTAAGGGGCTTCGCCGCGGCCCTGTGCTTTCGCGCGTGCGATGACGCGGCGGACTAGGGCGCGGTCGGCGTGGCGCGAGATCGGTACGGCGCCCAGCGCGATGGCCCGATCACGCAGGTCCGAATCCACGTCGTAGTGGGCGCCGCTGGTCTTGTCCTGGAAAGCGCGGCGGGGCATGCCCAGCGCTGCGGCCATCGCGTGCAACTCATCCAGCGTGTCCGCCATCAGGTGCGCCCAGCGGCGGTCGCGCCACAGGGTGACGGCGTCGTCCACGTACACGGTCATTCGCGCAGGGTGGGCCCGGCGTTGCATCCTGTCCACCGCGGCACCATCTGGACCCCCATGCAGACCCCCAACGACCCCGTGGCTCCCGCGAGCCCGGCCCCGCCGTCCGACGACCTCGTCGCCGCCCCGGACGCCTCCGCGGGCGCCGAACCCGTCGCGCGCGCCAGCAACACCCGCGCCGACTGGCAGGTGCTCTCGACGCTGGTCCCGTACCTGAAGCCCTTCGCCGGCCGCATCTCCCTGGCGCTGCTGCTGGTGATTCTCGGCAAGCTCGCCAACCTGGCGGTGCCGATGGTGCTCAAGCGGCTGGTCGACGGGCTCAACGTCGCCCCGTCGCTGATCGTGCTGCCGGTGGGCTTGCTGCTGGCCTACGGTGCGTCGCGCGTGGCGGTCACGATGTTCACCGAACTGCGGCAGGTCGTGTTCGCGCGCGTGATGGCGCGGGTGTCGCGCCGCGTGACGTTGCAGGTCTTCCGGCATCTCCACGCGTTGTCGCTGCGCTTCCACCTGGCGCGGCGCACGGGCGGCGTGGCGCGCGACGTCGAGCGCGGCGGCACCGCGATCTCCGACCTGCTGGACTGGACGCTCTACACGATCGTCCCCACCGCGTTCGAAATCCTGCTCGTCACCGGCGTGCTCGCGTACTACTACGACTGGGGCTTCGTCGGGATCACCTTCGCCACGCTGGTGGCGTACGTCGCCTTCACCGTGTCGATCACCGAGTGGCGCACGCGCTACTACCGCGCCGCGGTGGAGGCCGACACCAAGGCCAACGAGCGCGCGGTGGATTCGTTGCTCAACTACGAGACCGTCAAGTACTTCGGCAACGAAGAGCACGAAGCGCGCCGCTACGACGAAAACCTGCAGCGCCTCGAGAACGCGCAGGTGATGAGCCGCAAGACCCTGGCGGTGCTCAACCTCGGGCAGACCGCGATCGTGGCGCTGGGCGTGTCCGCGATGATGTGGCGCGCGGCGGCGGGCGTGGTGTCGGGCGAGATGACGGTCGGCGACCTGGTGCTGGTCAACGCCTACCTGCTGCAGCTGTCCGCGCCGCTGAACATGCTCGGCATGATGTATCGCGAGGTGAAGCAGGCGATGACCAACCTGGAACGCCTGTTCGGCCTGCTGGACGAGCGCCAGGACGTGCAGGACCGCCCCGGCGCGGTGCCGCTGCATGCCACGCAGCCGCAGGTGCGCTTCGAAGCCGTGCGGTTCGCCTACGACCCGCGCCGGCAGATCCTGCGCGATGTCGACTTCACGATCGCGCCGGGCGCCACCGTGGCGGTGGTCGGGCATTCGGGGTCGGGCAAGTCCACGCTGGCGCGCTTGCTGTACCGCTTCTACGACATCGACGGCGGCCGCATCACGATCACCGACGCCAGCGGCACCGAGCACGACATCCGCGACTACACGCAGCACTCGGTGCGCGCCACGATCGCGATCGTCCCGCAGGACACGGTGCTGTTCAACGACACCATCTACTACAACATCGAGTACGGCCGCCCCGGCGCCACGCGCGAAGAAGTCGAGCACGCCGCGCGCGCCGCGCACATCCACGAACAGATCGCGGCCCTGCCGGATGGTTACGACACGGAAGTGGGCGAGCGCGGGCTGAAGCTTTCCGGCGGCGAGAAGCAACGCGTCGCCATCGCGCGCGCGCTGCTCAAGAACCCGGCGATCCTGATCTTCGACGAGGCGACGTCGGCGCTGGATACGCGCTCGGAGCAGGCGATCCAGGGCGAACTGGACCGCATCGCATTGGGCCGCACCACGCTGACCATCGCGCATCGCCTGTCCACCGTGATGGGCGCGGACGAAATCCTGGTGATGGATGCCGGGCGCATCGTCGAGCGCGGCACGCACCTGGACCTCATCGCGCGGCAGGGCGTGTACGCGGCGATGTGGAAGCTGCAGCAGCAGGAGCGCATGGAAGAACTGCGCGAAGCCGCGCAGGTACCGCAACCCGCGCCGCAGGAAGCGGGCGCCTGACATGTGCCTGATCGCCGTCGCCTGGCGTGCGCATCCGCGGTATCGGCTGGCGCTCATCGCCAACCGCGACGAATTCCACGGGCGGCCCACGGCGCCGGCGGGGCCGGATCCGGAGCACGCCGACGTGTTCGGCGGACGCGATCTCGAACACGGGGGAAGCTGGTTGCTCGCGTCCACGCGCGGGCGCCTCGCCGCAGTGACCAACGTGCGCGTGGGCGGCGATCCCGAAGTGGCGCCGTTGTCGCGCGGCACGCTGGTGCGCGGATTCGCGACCGGCAACATGACCGCCGACGCATACATGGCATCGCTCGCACCGGACGCCCCGCGCTTCGGTCGCTACAACCTGTTGTGCTGGGACGGCGACGCGCTCGCGTTCGCCACCAACCATCCGGCCCACGCCAGTCACGCCGTGACCGAAGGCGTACATGCGATGTCGAACGGCGCGTTCGATGCGCCGTGGCCGAAGAGCGGGCGCGCCACGCATGCGCTGGAACAATGGCTGGCGCAAGCCACCGATGCGCCGGTGGACGAAGCGCAGCTGGCGTCGTTGTTCGACGCGCTCGCCGACACCACGCCCGCGCCCGACGCGCGCCTGCCCGACACCGGCGTGGGCCTGGACCTCGAACGCGTGCTGTCGCCGCCCTTCGTGCGCGGCGCGCGTTACGGCACGCGGTGCAGCACGGTGGTGCTGGTGGACGAAGATGTGATCGTGTTCGCAGAACGGCGCTTCGGGCCCGACGCCCTGCCACAGGGCACCACCGTCGCGCGCCTGCCACGCGCGGGACGCAGCATCCCGAACAACACGTGACCTGACGTTGGATCTGGTGACCTTCGGCACGGGCAGCGGCGAATACCCGCTCCTAGACTGCGCGCCGCACACACCCCACGAGACCACGCACACCATGTCGAACAGCATCAAGCGCATCGCCTTCGCCTTCGCCGCCACCGCCCTGGTGGCCTTCGGCGCCAACGCGCAGCAGGCGTCGGGCAACATCGCCGGCACCGCCGTCACCGGCGACACCGTCCTGGTCACGGGCACCGGCACCGGTTTCCACCGCGAGCTGAAGATCGAGAAGGACGGCAAGTACCAGCTGCGTTCCGTGCCGCTGGGCGAGTACGTGGTCAGCGTCACGCACGCCGACGGCACCGCCGAGACGCCGAAGGGCGTCGCCGTGCGCGCCGGTTCGACCGCTCGCGTCAAGTAAGCAACGCGCTCCAATCGTTGCACCAAGGGGCGGCCTCCGGGCCGCCCTTTTGCGTTGCAGCCGGCCGGTCCGCGGCGCAACCTGCGTTCCCTAGCATTCAATCCGCATGTCTTTCGGGGGGATGACATGGGCAACGTGATCCGCGAACTGTTTTCCGGCGAAGTGCTGTATCGCCAGGGCGATCCGTCCGATTGCGCGTGGCTGATCGAACGCGGCGCGGTCGAACTCCACAGCGAACAAGGCCGCCGCACGATCGTGCACGCCACGCTGGGCCCGGGCGAACTGATCGGCGAGCTCGGCATGCTCGATGGGCAGCCGCGCAGCGCCACCGCCACCGCGCGCGGACCGACGCAATTGCTGGCGATCGACCACGACCAGTTCCTCGAACGCCTGGAAAGCGGCGATTCGATCGTCCGCACGCTCGTGCTCAGCCTGCTGCGCCGCACGCGCAGCATCCTCGCCAGCCTGCCGGCCGACCACGTGGTGCCGCCCGAAGACATGGTCAGCGAGTCGCGCGACGAGCGCGCGGGCCTGGACAAGATCCGCCTCGAAGCGCGCCTGCGCGATGCGATCGACAACCACACGCTCGACGTGCGCTACCAGCCGATCTACGACATCGCCGAAGGCCGCGTCAGCGGGTACGAGGCGCTCGTGCGCTGGCAGTTGCCGGATCGCGGCGCGGTGTCGCCGGCGGAATTCATCAAGCTCGCCGAAGAGACCTCGCTGATCGTGCCGGTGGGCGAATACGTGCTCGATCGCGTGCTGGAAGTGCTGACGGCGCTGCGCGACGCCGGCACCACGCCGCTGCCGAGCATCGCGGTCAACCTGTCGGCGCGGCAATTGGTGGAACCGGGAATGGCGAGCCAGATCGTCGCGCGCACGCAACGCGCGCACTTGCCGCCCGGTGCGCTGAAGCTGGAGATCACCGAGAGCCGCATGCTCGACTACACGCCGGTCGCGGCCGTCATGGCGCATTGCCGCGAACACGGCATCCCGTTCGCGCTCGACGATTTCGGCACCGGCTATTCCAACCTCACGCACCTGCACAAGCTCGACTTCGAATTCATCAAGGTCGACCAGGCGTTCGCGCGCCACATGTTCGATTCACCGCGCGCGATGGCGATCGTCAACGCGATCGTCGCGATGGCGCACGGCATCGGCGCGTACGTGGTGGTGGAAGGGGTGGAGACGCACGATCAACTGCAGCGCCTGCGTGCGCTGGGCGTGCGCTATGCGCAGGGATACCTGATCGGGCAGGCGCAGCCGGCGTCGTCGGTGTTGTCGGGCGAAGCAGGGCGCGGGCTCCAGGCCCGCGCATCGGCGACCGGTTGAGCGCCGCGAACCGCGCTTACGTCAGCGCGGTCCAGGCCAGCGTGGCGGCGACGATCATGACGACGGCGACGACCCACTGCGTGGCGGCTTCCTGGCGCTCTTCGCGCGTCGGGGCGACATAGGTCGTTTCGAAAGCGTCTTGCGGCATGGCGGACATGGCGGTGATCCCCTGGTGCCAGGCGGGCTGGTCCCGTCTGAACGGTGGCCAGTCTCTGCCCGGGCCCGGGTCTGGCAGTGCGGACGACGTCACATTTTTCGAATTCACACGCCCCGGGCCGGGGGGGCCGGCTCCATTCGCGTTGCTCTCACGGTTTCCGTTCCAGGCTCGCCCCCGACGCGGAGAGGGAGCGGGACATGCGGATGCGGTTGGCGTTTTCGGGGCTTTCGGTCGCCATCGCGGCGCTGCTGGCCGCGGCCTGCGCGCCCAGCGCGAAGCTCACCACGGCGCAGACCAGCGGCCCGACGCCGGTGATCCCGGCCCCCGACAAGGCCCTGGTGCCCACCGTGAAGATCGCGCCCGCGACGGGCTGGCCGGCCGGGACGATGCCGACGGCCGCCCAGGGCCTGCAGGTGCAGGCCTTCGCGACGGGCCTGACCCATCCGCGCTGGCTGTACGTGCTGCCCAACGGCGACGTGCTGGTGGCGGAAACCAATCGCCCCGCGACGGAGGATCCCTCCGGCAATCCGATCCGCGATGCCCTGATGAACCAGGCGTTCGAAAAAGCCGGCGCCGCGGTGCCGAGCCCCGAGCGCATTTCGCTGTTGCGCGACACCGATGGCGACGGCGTGGCGGAAACGAAGACGACGTTCCTGCAGCACCTCACCTCGCCGTTCGGCATGGCGCTCGTCGGCGGCACGTTCTATGTCGCGAACGCCGATTCGATCGTGCACGTGCCGTACAAGGCGGGCGAAACGACGATCACCGCCACGCCGGTGAAACTCGCCGACCTGCCGGGCGCGCCACGCAACCACCACTGGACCAAGAGCCTGCTCGCCAACGCGGACGGCACGAAGCTCTATGTCGGCGTGGGCTCCAACAGCAACGCCGCCGAACACGGCATGGACATCGAGTTCGAACGCGCCGCGATCCACGAGATCGACCTTGGCACCGGCAAGGGCCGCGTGTTCGCCAGCGGGCTGCGCAATCCGGTCGGCCTGGACTGGAATCCGCAAACGAAGGCGTTGTGGGTCGTCGTCAACGAACGCGACGAACTGGGCAGCGACCTCGTACCCGATTACCTGACGTCGGTGCAGGACGGCGCGTTCTACGGCTGGCCGTGGAGTTATTACGGTGCGCACGTCGACACGCGGGTGGAACCGGCGCGTCCCGACATGGTGGCCAAAGCGATCGCACCGGATTACGCACTGGGCCCGCACGTTGCATCGCTGGGCCTGGCGTTCTACACCGGCACCGCGTTGCCTGCGCATTACCGCGACGGCGCCTTCGTCGGCTTGCACGGCTCCTGGAACCGCGATCCGCAGAGCGGCTACAAAGTGATCTTCGTGCCGTTCGCCAACGGCAAGCCCGCGGGCGCGGAGGAGGACGTGCTCACGGGCTTCCTCGATGCACAAGGCAACGCGCGCGGTCGCCCGGTGGGCGTGGTCGTGGCGAAGGATGGGGCGGTGCTGGTAGCCGACGACGTCGGCAACACGATCTGGCGGATCACGCCCGCGCATTGAGCGCGGGCGTTTCCGTTCCGGACATTCAACGCGCGGCTTGCGGCGTCGCTTCGAACCGGCGGGCGTAGTCGCGTTCGTTCGCGACGCGTTCCACTTCCGAATCCGCCAGGTTGGGCGCGGCATAGACCGCGTAGGCAATGGACCCGTTGCGCTGGCCCACGTGGTGCAGCGTGTATCGCGGTGATCCACCGCCGGTGTTCGGAGGGTAGTGCGTGGGCGGCTGTGCGCCGTCCATGTCCAGTTCGCTGTTGTCCACCGCGCCACCGACGAAGAGGGCTCGCATTCGTCACTCCAGATGAGGTCAGTGACGCATCCTCTGGCAAGCGGCGTTGCGGTGGGATCAAACCGGCGTTAAGCGGGGTGCGCCCAACGCCGGTTCGGGAAGCGCGATGGATCAGTTCGCGAGGCGGCGCGTCAGGAAGTAGTAGGCGAGGTTGCCCACGCCCGTGGCGAGCGCCAGGACCGCGATCACGCCGGGGGTGATTTCTTCCCAGCCGCCGACTTCGATCAGGCCGAACCCGATGCCGACCGCGACCAGCGTGACGCCCCAGCGCAGCGAGCTGTGCTTCTGGCGCATGTCTTCGCCGGCCATGATCGAGCGGACGAGGTCTTCCGAGCCATTGGCACCGATGAGCGCTTTGCGGACGCGGGCGTCCACGATCACCTTGATGACGTAGGCGATGGCGAGGAACAGGGTGATGGGAATCAGGATTTCGAAGTTCATGTGGGCCGCTCTGGCTGGTGGGTACGGAACGGGAGATACAGCGTGGGGCGTCGTGGTTGCAGAAGCCGGGACCGGGGACCAGGGACCGGGGACCAAAAGCAGAGCGGATCGCTTCGGCCGTTCCCTGGTCCCTGGTCCCCGGTCCCCGGTCCCGTTGCAACCGATCACGCCGAAGGCGTATCCAGACCTTTCATGGATGGAGGTCCCCGCCTGAATTCCGTCGCGCCCGCCCCGGACGCCGCCCCCGACCGCCTGGCTTCCCTGGCGGCCGACCGGGCGCTCGTGGACGCGGTGCAGGCCGGCGAGCGCGGGGCCTTCGAGCGCCTGGTCAAGCAATACCAGGGCCTGTGCTTCCACATCATCCAGCGCATGGTCCGGCAGCCGGACGACACGCGGGAGCTGTGCCAGGACGCGTTCCTGCGCGTGCACAAGTATTTGCACCAGTACCGCGGCGAGAGCTCGCTGCAGGGCTGGATCGGGCAGGTCGCCTATTCGGTCGCCAAGCGGCACCTGGAGCGCAAGCGCATCCCGCTGCAGGATGCGGCCGACCCGGAAGCGCACCAGGCGCTGCTCGAAAACGTGGGCGATGGCTTCGACCTGGAAGGCGCGACCGCCGACGAGGAATCCGCACGCTGCCTCCACGCGGAAATCGAGAAGCTGCCGCCCATGCAGCGCACGCTGCTCACCCTGTATCACCTGGATGAAGTCCCGATCGCCGAGATCGCCGCGATGACCGGTCTCGCCGAAGGCACCATCAAGAGTCATCTGTTCCGCAGCCGACAGCGCCTGCGCCAGGCCCTGGAAGCGCGGATGGGAGCCACCGCATGAACACCGAACACTTCGATCCCCGCGACGAACTGGAATGGCAGGCGCAGGAACGCGCACGCCTCGCCGCGCGCGCCGGCATGCCCGCCACCGACGATCCGCTGGCCGATCGTTATCGCGTCATGGCGGAGGTATTGCGCGGGCCGTTGCCGGATGCGTTGCCGGTCGATTTCGCTGCACAGGTCGCGCGTCGCGCCTCGATGGGCGCGCAGGCCGATGCGCGTTTCGAAAGCATCCTCATGCGGACGATCCTCGCGGTATTCGGGCTTTCGGCCGCCGTGGTGGTGGCGGTGTACGGCCATGCATGGGTCGCGCCGATCCTCGAGGCGCTGAAGCTGGACTCGGCCGTGGCGGTGAACTGGGCGCTCGCGCTCGGCGCCTGCATCGGGGCGTCGTGGCTCACCGACCAGCTCCGCAAGCACTGGCACGCACCGCACGCCGCGTAAACTGCGCGGCATGACCTTGCCCGCCACGCGCGACCACGACCCCGCGCTCGAAGTCCTCTTCCACGCCATCGACACCGGCGCGCTGCCCTGGCCGCGCACCGGCGGCGCCTTGTTCCTGCGCGCGCGCGACGGTTGGCCGCTGCATGCCGCCGGCCGCACGGGCCTGGTGTGCGAACAGACGTTCAAGCCCGCATTCGATGCATTGCAGCGATCGCAACTGATGGTGCAGGCCGATCCGGTGACCGATCGCTTCCCGCTGGTGCTGGTGCTGCCGCCGCGACAGCGCGATGAAGCGCGTGCGTTGTTCGCGCGCGCGGTGTCGCAATGCACGGACGATGGCGTGGTGCTGGCCTGCATGCAGAACGACGAAGGCGCGAAGACGGGACAGTCGGACCTGGCGAAACTGGCCGGCCCGGTGTCGGTGTTGTCGAAGCAGCATTGCCGCGTGTTCTGGACGACGGCGCTGGCGATCGACGAAACGTTGCGCGCGGAATGGCGCGACCTCGACGCACCGCGTGCGATCGTCGATGGGCGTTACACCAGCCGGCCCGGGCTGTTCGCGTGGGACCGCATCGATCCGGCGTCCGCCTTGCTCGTGAAGCATTTGCCCGCCGACCTCGCGGGGCGGGGTGCGGATCTCGGTGCAGGCTGGGGCTATCTCGCGACGGAAGTCTTCGCCCGTGCACCGAAGGTCACCGCGCTCGACCTGTACGAAGCCGAGGCGCGCGCGCTGGACCTGGCGCGCACCAATCTCGCCGGCGAACCGCGCGCCACGTTCCATTGGTCCGACGTGGGCGAAGGCCTGCCGCGTCGCAATTACGACTTCATCGTAAGCAATCCGCCGTTCCATGCGCACGGGCGCGCGGACCGGCCCGACATCGGGCGACGCTTCATCACCGCGGCCGCCGATGCGTTGCGTCCCGGCGGGCGGTTGTTCCTCGTCGCCAATCGGCACTTGCCGTACGAATCGGTGCTCGACGCGCGCTTCGGCACGACGCGCACGCTGGCGCAAGCCGGCGGTTTCAAGGTGGTCGAAGCGGTGCGCGGCAAATGAAACTGGTCAAGCACCTGGCGAACCTGGGCTACGGCAGCCGCAAGGAAGTGGCGTGGATGTTCCGCGAGGGACGCATCACCGATGCGCAAGGCGAAGTGTTGTACGCGGACGACCAACCGGCGCACGACGACGTGCGCGTGGACGGCGAACCGCTCGATCTGCCACCCGGCATCCTGCTGATGCTGCACAAGCCGACCGGCTACACGTGCTCGACGAAGGACAAGGGCCGCATCGTCTACGACCTGTTGCCGCCGCGTTTCCGGTTGCGCGCGCCGTTGCTGTCGACGGTGGGGCGCCTGGATCGCGATACCAGCGGCTTGCTGCTGATGACGGACGACGGCGGCCTGCTGCATCGCATCGTGTCGCCGAAGGCGCATTTGCCCAAGCGCTACGAAGCCACGCTCGCGCAGGACCTGCGCGGCGATGAAGCCGAATTGTTCGCCAGCGGTACGTTGATGCTGGAGGCGGAGAACACACCGTTGGCGCCCGCGACGCTCGAAGTGCGCGATGCCAGGCATGCGAGCCTGGTGCTGACCGAAGGCCGCTACCACCAGGTACGGCGCATGTTCGCGGCCGTGGGCAACCACGTCGAAGCGCTGCACCGCAGCGCGGTGGGCGGACTGACGCTCGGCGACTTGCCGGAAGGCGAATGGATCGCGCTGGACGACGCGGATCGCGTGCGCCTGTTCACTCCCTAGTCGGCGAGCAACTGCTTCCAGCCTGCCACGCCGAGTTCGCGCAACGTCTCCACGTTCCGCGCCACGATCACGTCCGGATCCGGGAACGCGGCCACCGCCTTCGACACGCTGTCCTCGCGCAGCAGGTGCAGCGTGGGATACGGCGAACGGTTGGTGAAATTCTCCACGTCGTCCTCGCCGCTGTCGGCGAAGCGATAGTCGGGATGGAAGCTCGCCACCTGCAGCACGCCGTCCAGGTCCATCTCTTCGACCAGGCCGTCGGCGACTTCGAGGAAGTCGTTGTAGTCCAGGAAATCGCGCAGCACGTCGGGATGCACGATCAGCGTCGTGTCGATCTGCGACGGGTCGGTGTCGCGCAGCAGCGCGAGTTCTTCGCCCAGTTCGGCGAGCAGCGCGGATTCGGTCGTCGCATCGCTCAGCACGAAGCGCACCTGGTCCTTCACGTACACCGCTTTCGCGAACGGGCAGAGGTTCAAACCGATGACGGCGCGTTCGAGCCAGCGGCGGGTGTCGGCGATCGGGTCTTGCGGGGGCGTGGCGTCGGTCATGCCGCGCAGTCTAGCGATACAGGCGCTGGCACGTGTCGCACCAGAACGCGCGCCGGCGGGCGCGGCCGAGGTGCTTGCGGTAGCTCAGCGGCGTGCCGTCGCGCGGGCAGGTCTTCTTCGTGTGCACCTGGTAGTGCTTGCGCAGCACGAAGGCCTTCTTCCATTCGTAGAAGTCGAAGCTGTAGTCGCGCGCTTCCCGGATGAGTTCGCCGAGCTTGCGCGAGGGCAGGGCGCCGATCTCGCTCTCGGGGTGCACGCGGATGCGATGCAGCACTTCGTTCTTGATGATGTTGCCCACGCCGGCGAAGACGTCCTGGTCGAGCAGCGCGTCGGCGGCCAGCGTGTCCGGGCGCAGCGCGAGCTTGCGGCGTGCGGCGCGCGGGTTCCAGGCGTCGGCCATCACGTCGCCGCTCCAGTCGTATACGTCGTCGAGGTCGCCCTCGATGTACTTGCACGAACACGCGTAGAAGTTCAGCTCCCGCCCCTTGGCGAACCCGAGGCTCAGGCGCGGGTTGGCGTTCTCCTTGCGCTCGTCGATGCGGTAGCTGCCGAACAGCAGGAAGTGCACGCGCAGCGCGAAGCCCGGGAACACGAGCAGGAAATGCTTGCCCCAGCTGCACACGGCCAGCAGCGTCTTGCCTTGCATGCGCGCGATGTCGATGACGCGGGTGTTGCCTTCCACGCGCAGCACCTTTCGGCCGGCGAAGTCCGCGGCCTGCTCGCGCAGGATGACGATGGAGGGACCTTCGGGCATCGCCGCAGGCTGCCGATTCGCGCGTGGCGGCCGCGTGCAGGTGGCGGGCGGGGCGTCGATGCCGCAAGCTGTCGCGCATGGACGCGTCGCTCCCCCACGACACCCGCCGCCTGCGCGCGGTGGGCCTGATGCTCGCCGCCGTCGCGCTGTTCGCGGTGATGGACTCGATGCTCAAGCTGCTTTCGGCGCACTACCCGGCGTTCCAGGTGGCGACGCTGCGCGGTGCCTCGTCGTTGCCGCTGGTGCTGGCGTGGGCGGCGGCCACCACGGGCCTGCGCCCGTTGTTCCAGGTGCGCTGGTCGTTGCACCTGCTGCGCGGCGTGCTCGGCATCGCGATGATGGCGAGCTTCGTCTACGCGCTGCGCTCCCTGCCGTTGTCGACGGCGTATTCGATCTTCTTCGTCGCCCCATTGCTGATCACCGCGTTGTCCGTGCCGTTCCTCGGCGAACACGTCGGCCCGCGGCGCTGGACCGCGATCGCGATCGGCCTGGTCGGCGTGCTGGTGGTGTTGCGACCGACGGGCGAGGGCGTGTTGAGCATGGCCGGCGTGGCCGTGCTGTTCGCGGCGTTGTCGTACGCGGTGTCCGCGATCACCGTGCGCCTGCTGGCGAAGACCGACACCATCCAGGCCATGATGGTCTGGCTGCTCGCGCTGATGGCGCTCGGTGCAGGCGTGCTGGCGATTCCCGACTGGCAACCGGTGCAGCGCGAACACTGGCCGCTGATCGCGGGCCTGGGCGTGGCCGGTGCGCTGGGGCAGTACGCGATCACGCTCGCGTTCAAGTGGGGCGAGGCGTCGTTGATCGCGCCGCTGGAATACACCGCCCTCGTGTGGGGCGTCGCGCTGGATCTCGCGCTGTGGGGCGTGCTCCCGGACAAGGTCACGTGGATCGGCGCGGGCATCATCGTCGCTAGCGGCCTCTACCTGCTGCGACGCGAAGCGGTGCACGTGGAATCGGAGCATCCGTAAAAGAGAACGGGCCCGAAGGCCCGTTCCCGTGTCACTGCGTGTGCGGGCTTTTAGAAGCGCGCACCCACGCCCACGCCCACCACGATCGGATCCAGCTGCAACTGGCCCACCTTGGCGCCGTTGACCGTCACGTCCGAATCGCCCTTCATGTAACGCGCATCGGCACGCGCGAACCACGTGTCGGTGATGTTGAAGTCAGCACCCACGGTCGCGATCGCGCCCTTCGGCGTATCGAAGCCGACGTGCTGGCCGCCCGCGACGGTGGGGTCGAACGTCTCGCTGTCGATGTTCGCCTGGTAGTAGCCCAGGCCCACGAACGGACGGATCGGCTGCGCGGCGTTGCCGAAGTGGTACTGGCCGCTCACCGCGATGGGCTGCTGCTTGATGGTGCCGTGGCCGGTGGAAAGATTCACGTCGTGCGCGTACTTGTCGGGCGTGCCCCACAGTTCGACGCCGACGTTGTCGTTGACCATCCACGTACCGCTCAACGTCGCGGCGCCCTTGCCGTCGAGGTCGACGGCGCTGCCACCCACGTTGCCGGGGTTGGACTTCGGGATCATGTGCGAATAGCCGACCGTCGCGTTGAAGCGCTTCGGCGCGGTGGTGGTCGCATCCTGCGCGAAGGCGGCCGGTGCGATGGCAAGCGCCGCGGCGATGGCAAGGGTTCGGGTATTGAAGAAGTGGTGCTGCATTGCGTTCTCCTCGTAAGTGTTCTTTGGAGCCCCGGGGAGATGGGGCGGCGCCATCCTCGGGGACGGCGCATGAACACCAACGGGTGATGCGTGCAGCGTGTTGCGGATGCGGCGCGGATTTTCACCGCGCCATGAAGTGGATGACGCATCGTTCAGCGCGGGGCGCGTGCATGGACGCGCGCTTCACGCCGCTATCGATCACGCATCCTCGGGCGGAATGCCTTTCACCACGATCGTGTCGAACTGCACGTGGCGGAACGATGCCACGTGCGCGTGCACTTCGATCGCGGCCAGCTCGGCCACCGGCTGCATCGCGTTGGCGACGAGGGCGGTGTCTTCGCAGGCGATGTAGGCAGGCGCGTTCGCCGGGGCCGAATACGCACCGAATCCGCCGACGACCAGCAGGCTGACTGCCATCACGCCGCGCCACAGGACATGTTGGATGGAATACATGACGGCACCTCTGCGTGGCTGGGGGGTTGCCACGCCATGGAAGATGCGCCGATGCGACGCTTGGTTGCAGTGGTGGAAGTGACCATGACGAGAGTCATGCCACCCACCGGCACGTGCCGATCCGGCACGCGGGTTGCATGATGCGTCCCACGAAGGGAAAAGAGGTTGCACGGATGAAGATGCCCGGCACGAAGAAAGCGTTGTGCGTTGCAGCGGCCATTGGCCTGTCCGCCGCCAGCCTGGCGGCCAGCGCGAAGGATTTCGAGTGCAAGGTCGACAGCGACTACGACCTCAGCATCACCCCGAAGTCCGTCATCCTCACCCGCAACATCGGCACGCCGAAAGCGATCGTCATGCGCAACGGCCGCCTGTTCATCGATGACAAGTGGGTGACGCTCTCCAGCCAGGACAGCGCCCGCATCGCCGAATACGAGAAGCAGGCGCGCGCCACCATGCCGCTGGCGCAGGCCATCGGCCGCGATGCCGCCGATATCGCATTCACTACGCTGGGCGAAGTGGCCGCCGGCTTGAGCGCCACGCCGGACGAGACCCGCGCGCACCTCGCGAAGGCCCGCGCGCAGATCGACGTGCGCCTCGCGCGCTCGGTCACCGCAAATCGTTTCAACGGCAACGATCTCGGCAAGGGCATCGCCGACGCCATCGGCGAAGCGCTGCCGGTCGTCATCGGCGACATCGTGGGCGGCGCGATCGGCGCGGCCTTCAGCGGCGACACCGCGCGCATCGACCGGCTGAACTCGATCGACAAGGAGGTCGAGCGCCGCGTCGAACCGCGCGCCAAGCTGCTGGAAGCCCGCGCGGAACAGCTCTGCCGCCGCATGGAAGCACTCGACGAGATCGACGATGCGCTGGCCTTCCGCCTCCCCGGTGGCGATCGCCTGGACCTGCTGGACGCCAAGGTGGACATCCGCGAAGCCAAGCGCTGATCCCGAACCCCCCCGGCGCCGCCCCACGCGGCGCCTTCAACTCCCGTGCCCCCACGCGGGAGTTTTTTTTATGGGCGTGAAATCCTCGGCGTGAAGCACTGCGGTTGGCGCACCGCGCCTTGGCGGCCACAATAGCCGTCCTTTCTCCACCCCCGCGGAATCGCCATGGCCGACCCCAAGGAAGCGCGCGTCCCCGACATCGGCGGTTACGACGACGTCCCCGTGATCGAATTGCTCGTTGCCGTCGGCGACGTGGTGAAGCAGGACCAGGGCCTGGTCACGCTCGAATCGGACAAGGCGACGATGGAAGTGCCGGCGCCGTTCGCGGGCAAGATCGTCGAGCTGAAGGTCAAGGTGGGCGACAAGTTGTCGGAAGGCAGCGTGGTCGCGTTGATCGAACCGGCCGGTGAAGCGGCCGCGGATGCAAAGCCCGCCGCGGAAACGAAAGCCGCACCGGCCGCTGCGCCGACGCCGCCGGCATCGAAGCCCGCTGCCGAAACCGGCGAACGCGTCGAACCCGTGGCCGCTTCCACGCAACCCGACAACATCGCGAAGCAAAGCATCGCCGCCGCGCCGTCCACGACGATCGCGCGCGCCGCGCTCGACGACAAGCCCGGCATCGATGCCGAAGCGCTGCCGCCGCGTTCGCCGCCGGTGGCGTTCGATGCCGAAGGCCTGATGCCGGGCAAGGTGCCGTTCGCCAGTCCCGCGGTGCGGTTGTTCGCGCGCGAACTCGGCGTCGACTTGTTGCAACTGCAGGGCACGGGCCCGAACGGCCGCCTGCTCAAGGAAGACGTGCAGCAATACGTGAAGCGTGCGTTGGCCGGCGGTGGTGCACCGGCCGCGGGCGCTGCGCATGCCGGCGGTGGCTTGAACCTGCTGCCGTGGCCGCACGTGGACTTCTCGAAGTTCGGCGAGACCGAAGTCAAGCCGCTCACGCGCATCCAGAAGATCTCCGGCGCCAACCTCGCGCGCAACTGGGCGATGATCCCGCACGTCACGCAGCACGACGATGCGGACATCACGGACCTCGAAGCGCTGCGCGTCGCGCTCAACAAGGAAAACGAGAAGGCGGGCCTCAAGCTCACGATGCTCGCCTTCCTGATGAAGGCCAGCGTGTCCGCGCTGCAGAAGTACCCGAACTTCAACGCGTCGCTCGATGCGGCCGGCGAGAACCTCACGCTGAAGAAGTACTTCAACATCGGCTTCGCGGCCGATACGCCGAACGGCCTCGTGGTGCCCGTGGTGCGCGACGTCGACAAGAAGGGCGTGCTGCAGATCGCGAAGGAAACCAGCGAACTCGCCGCCAAGGCGCGCGACGGCAAGCTGGGCCCGGCGGAGATGAGCGGCGGGTGTTTCTCGATCAGCTCGCTGGGCGGCATCGGCGGCACCAGCTTCACGCCGATCGTCAACGCACCGGAGGTCGCGATCCTCGGCGTGTCGAAGTCCGCGATGAAGCCGGTGTGGGACGGCAAGCAGTTCGCGCCGCGCCTCATCCTCCCGCTGTCGCTGAGCTACGACCATCGCGTGATCGACGGCGCGGCGGCCGCGCGCTTCACGGCGTACCTGGCGCAACTGCTCGGCGACATGCGCCGCGCGATGTTGTGATCCATCGCCAGACCCCACTGCTGTTGAATAAGGAACGTTGATGGCCACCCGCACCGAAGTGAAGGTCCCCGACATCGGCGGTTACGACGACGTCCCCGTGATCGAATTGCTCGTTGCCGTCGGCGACGTGGTGAAGCAGGACCAAGGTTTGGTCACGCTCGAATCCGACAAGGCGACGATGGAAGTGCCCTCGTCGGTGGCGGGGAAGATCGTCGAGTTGAAGGTGAAGGTCGGCGACAAGCTGTCGGAAGGCAGCGTCGTGGCGATCGTGGAAGCGGAAGGCGCGAGCGAAGCGCCGGTGGCTGCGAAGGCCGACGCGCCCGCGAAGGCTGCGGCGCCCGCGCCCGCGAAGCCCGCACCCGCCGCCGCACCGCCGGTGACGCCGTCGCCTGCCGCGCCCACGCAACCCGCCGGCCCGGCACCCGCCGCCGCGTCGGGCCGCAAGGCCGACATCGAATGCGCGATGGTCGTGATCGGCGCGGGCCCCGGCGGTTACAACGCCGCGTTCCGCGCGGCCGACCTCGACATGGACACCGTGCTCGTCGAACGCTATGCCGCGCTCGGCGGCGTGTGCCTCAACGTGGGCTGCATTCCGTCGAAGGCGTTGCTGCATGCCGCGGCCGTGATCGACGAAGCGGCGCACGCGAAGGATTTCGGCATCGAATTCGGTGCGCCGAAAATCACGCTCGACACGCTGCGCAAGTACAAGGACAAAGTGGTCGGCCAGCTCACGAAGGGCCTGGCCGGCATGGCGAAGCAGCGCAAGGTGCGCACGGTGCAGGGCACGGCGAAATTCGTCTCGCCCAACGAACTGGAAATCACGGGCGAGGGCGGCACGCAGCTGCTGCGCTTCCAGCACTGCATCATCGCGGCCGGATCGCAGCCGGTGAAGCTGCCGGGCTTCGACTGGAACGACAAGCGCGTGATGGATTCCACCGACGCGCTGGAACTGGCGGAAATCCCGAAGACGCTGCTCGTCGTGGGCGGCGGCATCATCGGCCTGGAAATGGCGACGGTGTTCCGCGCGCTCGGCAGCGAAGTCACCGTCGTCGAATTGCTCGATCAACTGATGCCGGGCGCGGACCTGGATCTCGTCAAGCCGCTCGCCGCGCGCCTGAAGAAGCAGGGCGTCAACGTGCACCTCAAGACGAAGGTCACGGCGAGCGAGGCGAAGAAGGACGGCATCTCGGTCACGTTCGAAGGCGAGGGCAAGCCCGCGCGCACGACGTTCGACCGCGTGCTCGTCGCCGTGGGCCGCAGCGCGAACGGCAACAAGCTCGATGCGGCGAAGGCCGGCGTGCAGGTCACCGAGCGCGGCTTCATTCCCGTCGACAAGCAGATGCGCACGAACGTGCCGCACATCTTCGCGATCGGCGACCTCGTCGGTAACCCGATGCTCGCGCACAAGGCGTCGCACGAAGGGCGCCTGGCCGCGGAAGTCGCCAGCGGCATGAAGCGCGAGTGGGTCGCGCGCGTGATTCCGTCGGTGGCGTACACCGATCCGGAAATCGCGTGGGTCGGCGTCACCGAAGCGGAAGCCGCGGCGAAGGGCCTGCACGTGGGCACGGGCAAGTTCCCGTGGGCCGCGAGCGGGCGCGCGATCGGCATCGATCGCACCGAAGGTTTCACCAAGCTCGTGTTCGACGAGGCCACGCATCGCGTGATCGGCGGCGGCATCGTCGGCGTGCATGCAGGCGACCTCATCAGCGAAGTCGCGCTGGCGATCGAGATGGGCTGCGAAGCGGCGGACATCGGCGCGACCATCCATCCGCATCCGACGCTGAGCGAATCCGTCGGCATGGCGGCCGAGGTCTACGAAGGCACCGTCACCGACCTGTACGTGCCGAAGAAGAAGTAACCCCGGACAAGGCGAAGCCCCGACGCTTCGAGCGCCGGGGCTCCGGGAGCCTGCCGCGAGGACCGACGAGGAAGTAGCGACGGGCTCGACGGAAACTGACCGGGCCGGTGCCGAAAGGTTCAAGCCGCACCGGCCGCTTTCGCGCCCGGGGGCGCAATCCGCTACCTAACCCCATGTTTTCGCGCGGTTCCGGCGGTTGCCGGGGGTGCGGGCCGACCGCTATACTTTCGCGGCTTCGCGGAGCCGTTTGCTGTCCGCGGCATCTTCGCCACCTCCCCCGGATCCACGCGCGTGCTGAATTCCGTCGCCGCGGGCCGCCGGCTGGCGCAGCGTACGGCCGCCCTGCAAGGCGCCGTCACGCTCGCGACAGCGCTGGCCTGCCTGCTGTCCGGCCGCGAGGCCGCGCTCGGAGCCGGTGTCGGCGGTGCAGCGATGACCCTGGGCAGCCTCGTGGCGGCGCTGGGTGCGTTCGGCGGCGGCGTGTCCACCGCGGGGCTGGCGCTCGGTCGCCTCCTGGTGGGGATGGCCGCGAAGTGGGTCGTGGTGTTCGCCGGGTTGTTCCTGGCGATTGGCGTCTGGCACCTCCCGCCATTGGCGGTGCTGGCCGGCGCGGCATCCGCCGCGGTGGCCTTGCTGGTGGCAACGAAACTTTGGGCATAGAGGAAGCGGCGTGAGTCCTGAAAAGAGCAGCGGTGGCCTGACCGAATACATCGTCCATCACCTCACGCACAACGTGGTGCCGGTGAATGGCGACGGCTTCCATTTCGACTCGTGGCTCATCGCGCTGGCCGTGGGCCTGCTCGGCTGCTTCCTGCTGTGGTCGCAGGCGCGCAAGGCGACGTCGGGCGTGCCGTCCAAGGCGCAGGCGCTGGTCGAGATCGTCGTCGAGTTCGTCGACAGCCAGGTCAAGGACACCTTCCACGGCGATCGCCGCTTCATCGCGCCGCTCGCGCTCACCATCTTCGTCTGGGTGTTCTTCATGAACGCCATGGACCTGCTGCCGCTGGATCTCATCAGCGGCGCCGTCACGGCAACCGCCGGCCCCGAGGCCGCGCACCACTTCAAGTTCCGCATGGTCCCCACGGCCGACGTCAACACGACGTTCGCGCTGTCGATCACCGTGTTCTTCCTGATCATCTTCTATTCGATCAAGGCGAAGGGCGGCTGGGGCCTGACGAAGGAACTGTTCACCGCGCCGTTCCATGCGCACGGCACGATCGCGAAGATCGTCCTCGCGCTGCCCAACCTCTTCCTCAACCTCGTCGAATACCTGTCCAAGCCGGTGAGCCTGGGCATGCGACTGTTCGGCAACATGTACGCGGGCGAGCTCGTGTTCATGCTGATCTCGGGGTTGTTCCTGTCGTGGATCACCTTCCCGTTCGGCGTGGCGTTCAACACCGCCTGGGCGATCTTCCACATCCTGATCATCGCGCTGCAGGCCTTCATCTTCATGGTCCTGACCGTCGTGTACCTCGCGATGGCCCACGAGCACCACTGATTTCGCACCACGCTCCACTCGCAACACCACACCGCTTTCGCTTCAACCTTCCTCAAGTACTGTCATCCGGAGATCCACCATGGAATTCATCGCCAACGTCCAGGGCCTCACCGCCGTCGCCATCGGCATCATCGTCGGCCTGGGTGCCCTCGGCGCCGCCCTCGGCATCGGCATCATGGGTTCGAAGTTCCTCGAATCCGCCGCGCGCCAGCCGGAACTCGTCCCGATGCTCCAGGGCCGCATGTTCCTGCTCGCCGGCCTGATCGACGCGGCGTTCCTGATCGGCGTCGGCGTGGCGATGATGTTCGCGTTCGCCAACCCGCTGCTCGCGGCGCTGCAGCAGGGCTGATCCATCGCGCGGGCCTCGTGCCCGCGTCGATGTGCAACGGGTGTCGCGGCATCGTGCCGCGGCGCCTAAACGATTCGCAGGGCATGAAATGAATCCGACCTACACCACCTTGCTCGGCCAGATGTTCACGTTCGCGATCCTCATCTGGTTCACGGTCAAGTTCATCTGGCCGCCGATGATGAAGGCGATCGAAGACCGCCAGCAGAAGATCGCCGAAGGTCTCGCCGCCGCCGATCGCAGCCAGAAGGACCTTGCGCAGGCGCAGGACAAGGTCAACGAAGAGCTGAAGAAGGCACGCACGCAGGCCAACGAGATCATCGACCAGGCCCACGCGCGCGCCAACCAGATCGTCGACCAGGCGAAGAACGACGCGATCGCCGAAGCCGGCCGCCAGAAGGCGCTCGCCGACTCGGAGATCTCCGCCGCCGCCAACCGCGCGAAGGAAGACCTGCGCAAGCAGGTGTCCGCGCTCGCCGTCTCCGGCGCGGAAAAGCTGCTCAAGCGCGAAATCGACGCCAGTGCCCACAAGGCGCTGATCGACGACCTCGCCGCGCAGCTGTAAGGAACGCACGATGACCCAGGCCCTGACCCTCGCCCGTCCCTACGCCCGCGCAGCGTTCTCGCTCGCGCGCGATGGCGGTGCGCTCGCCGGCTGGTCCGACGCGCTCGGCTTCGCCGCGCGCGTGGCCGCCGATCCGCAGGTTGCCGCGTTGCTGGGCCACCCGGGCCTGACGACCGACGACGCGATCGGGCTGCTGCAGCCGGCGCAGTCCACGATCGACAACGACGCGTTCTCGCGCTTCATCGGCCTGCTGGCCGACAACCGCCGCCTGCCGTTGCTGCCGGAAATCGCCGGGCTGTTCGACGAACTGCGCTTCGAGGCCGAACGCGTCGTCAAGGCACGCATCACCTCGGCCACGGCACTGCCGGCCGCCGAGCTCGAAACCATCAAGGTCGCGCTGCGCAAGCGCTTCGGCCGCGAAGTGGATGTCGAGACCGCGGTCGACGCCGACCTGATCGGCGGCGCCGTCATCGACGCCGGCGACGTGGTCATCGACGGTTCGTTGCGCGGCCAGCTCGGCCGCCTGCAAGCCGCACTGTCCAACTAAGAATTCATTTGCTCAGCCCGCGGCAACGCGGGCAACCAGGGAAACCGACATGGCAACCACGCAGCTCAACCCGTCCGAAATCAGCGAACTGATCAAGACCCGCATCGAGAAGGTCAAGCTCGCTGCCGAAGCGCGCAACGAAGGCACCGTCACCTCGGTGTCCGACGGCATCGTGCGCATCCACGGCCTGGCCGACGTGATGCAGGGCGAAATGATCGAGCTGCCGAACGCCACGTTCGCGCTCGCCCTCAACCTCGAGCGCGACTCCGTCGGCGCCGTGGTCCTGGGTGACTACGAACACCTGCGCGAAGGCGACGTCGCCAAGACGACCGGCCGCATCCTCGAAGTGCCGACCGGCCCGGAGATGCTGGGCCGCGTGGTCAACGCGCTGGGCGAGCCGATCGACGGCAAGGGCCCGATCGACAACAAGACGTCCTCGCCGGTGGAAACCATCGCCCCGGGCGTGATCTGGCGCAAGTCGGTGTCGCAGCCGGTGCAGACGGGCTACAAGTCCATCGACGCCATGATCCCGATCGGCCGCGGCCAGCGCGAGCTGATCATCGGCGACCGCCAGACCGGCAAGACCGCGGTGGCGAT